>NZ_JBHLWN010000051.1:0-86167 GCF_042432825.1 Paenibacillus chartarius
CCTGTTAGATTCCATATTGAATTCTCTTAACGGAGATGTCCAGATTTAATTCTAGCAGCAATAACGCCTCCGAAATCCGCTAAACTTGTTAGACATGGCGTCTCGAGCCAAATAACGGTTTCGGACACCGTTAAGGCTCACACAAGGTTTTCCGCATACCAGACTGGTTTGCTTGAAATCGTTAGGGAAAAAGCGGATAACCATAAGAAAAACTCCTATCGGAGTAATTCGAAGATGAGCGACCGCGTAAAGCGGAAGTTTTTATCGCCAGTCAGAAAGCTCAATTCGCAAAGCGAATTTTAAACTTTCTGACATAATAAAAAGCCGTCCCCCAAGCACAATAATCTGCTTGAGAGACGGCCTCCGAGTTTCTATTTTCATTGCCCTAATCGGGAAGAAAGCATCTTCGTATACAGACCCAACGCTTCCTTCAGCCACTTGGCCTGTTCCAAAGTCAGCTCGATGCTCTCGCTGCAGCCCTGTCCGTCGCTTTGGCAAAGCCACAGCGGATGCAGCGCCTCCGCCGACTCATCCAAGGTGGCGTAGTTGAGCTCCAAGGTGAGATTGCCGTTCCTGCAAGCGGGAAGCACTTCATTCGCCTCCTACTTCACATTGATAGCGGTCACTTGGAGCCCTTGCAGCGGCACGGCTCCGCCGCAAGGCCGACTCACGAGCACCTTCGCCGTTTCGCCGGGCATCAGATCGAAGAAGTTGTCGCTAAACCGCACATTGCCCTGCGGCAGATCGATCGTCACCATCCTCGCCATGCCGCCGATTGCCGTAACGCTCACGCTCTGCTCCTGCTCATTGACCACTATCTTCAAACTCGCAGCCGGAAGCCGCAAATCCTTCTGGTCGCACAAATAAGCGGTATTCGCAGGCGCCTCAAAGCCCTCGGCCGTCAGCTTGACGACAACGTCATCCGCCGGCTTGCCTGCCAGTGCCTCCGTCTCGCTCAGCTCGCCGACCTGCACCGCCCCGTTTGACGGAACCTCCGCCGGGAACGACCGCGCATACAGCTCATTGCCGTAAAAATCCAGCACCTGCAGCCGCACAGAGCCCCGATAGCTCTCGATCCGGTCGTTGACGACCCAGACCGCAAGCCG
Source organism: Paenibacillus chartarius (assembly GCF_042432825.1). Classification (NCBI taxonomy): domain Bacteria; kingdom Bacillati; phylum Bacillota; class Bacilli; order Caryophanales; family Paenibacillaceae; genus Paenibacillus; species Paenibacillus chartarius. The sequence goes on from NZ_JBHLWN010000051.1 coordinate 1,107, forward strand.
TCCCTGCTCCGGCTCATAGTCCAGCGACAGCAGCACCGGGTGGTAAAACCTCTTCGCATAATGATACGACGCCTTCGGCAGCAGCTCGTAGTCGATCAGCGACCAGCTCGTCCCCGGCCAGCTGTCATTCAGCTGCCATACCAGCGAGCCGCTCGTCCGCTTCTTGTTGCGCCGATAGTGCTCGATGCCGAACTTCAAGCCCTCGGCCTGCGTCAGCATCGAGAACTTCATGTACTGCTCGATATCCTGAGGGATGCCGGTGTACCCCTCCATCAGCAGAATGCCCTTCTGATGCGCGGTATCTTTATTGCGGTACGCCATCTCCGCCGAGCCCCAATAAAATTCCCCGGCCGGTATATGCCGCTGCAGCGTATACCGGTTGGCCGAAGCGTGCATGCCGAACTCCGAGCTGAACAGCGTAAAGTCCTTCTTGTAGTTCTTGAACGTCACGCCTTCTATGCTGTAATCGAGGATCGGCGCCTCGCCGGATTTGCGCGGGTAGACGGACCCGTGCCATACCTGCCAATTATGCCGGTCGCCGGCATCGGGATCGTTGGCGTCATTGCCCCCGAACGGCGATGACGGCCAGTAAGGACGGCTGTCGTCCAGTTCCTCCAGCACCTCCGGAATGAGCTCGTGATAGATCCGCTCCCCATAGAACGGACATGTGATATCCCCGCCGGATGTCTTCATATCGTACAGCCAGTCGATTTCGTTGTTGCCGCACCATAGCGCAAGACAAGCGTGGTTCCGCAGCCGCTTCACGTTATAGACGACTTCCCGGCGTACGTTCTCCATAAAGTCGCGGTTGAAGTCCGGGAACAGCGCATTCGCGAAGGCAAAATCCTGCCATACGAGCACGCCGAGCCGGTCGCATTCCCGGAAAAATATATCCTTCTCGTATATCCCTCCGGCCCAAACACGCAGCATATTCATATTCGCTTCGACGGACAGCTCGATCAAATCCGTATACCGCCGATCCGGTGCGGCCCCGATCATATTGTCGACCGGAATCCAGTTGGCCCCTTTGGCGAACAGCTTCACCCCGTTCAGGACGAACGCGAACGCCGGACGGCCTTGCTCGTCCTCCAGCTGCAGCTCGATCGTCCGAATACCGAAGTCCTGCTCGAACCTATCCACGACCTCCTCGTCGGACAGCAGCTCGACGATGAGCCTGTACAGCTCAGGCTGCCCGAGGTCATGCGTCCACCACAGCTTCGGCTCTGTGACCATCAGATCGGCAGAAGCGACAGCTGCTCCGCCGGCCCCAACCGGAATGCGCGCCGACGCCGCCTGTTCCCCTCCGGGCGCCACGAGGCGAACCTCGCAGGCCGTCGCCCGCTTGCGCTCATAACGCTTCACCTCGATATCGACGCGAACCGTGGCCTGCTCCGCCGCCTGCTCTACGGTCCTTGCATATACGCTGTCCAGCTTGGCATAGCGGTAGCGCACCAATCGAACGCCGCCCCAGATGCCGACGGTTACGATGCGCGGCCCCCAATCCCAGCCGAAATTCATCGCCGCTTTGCGGACCCAGGGCCGCTCCTTCGTATAAGAGGACCATTGGAGCTGCTCCTTGTCACGGTTATGCAGCCGCAGCGGATCGAGCTTGACCGCAATCGTATTCTTGCCGTTCTTCACGATTCTCGTCACGTCGAAGGTATGGCCCATTAGCGCATTGCTCGTCGTCCCGATCTCCAATCCGTTGACGAACACGGTCGCGAACGTATCGAGGCCCTCGAAGATCAGCTCATGCTTCTCTTCTTTATCCCCTAGCCGATACTCGAACTGTGTGCGGTACCACCACTCTTTGTCCTCGATCCAGCGGGATTTGAGATCGTTATGTCCGAAGTACGGATTGTCGATCACCTTCCGCTCCACAAGCGCCGAATGAATGTCGCCCGGCACCTTCGCCGTCATCCAGAACCGGTCGTCCAGCCCGGGCGCCGCCAGCTCGAGCGGCCGCTTCTCTCCCGCTTCCACATGATGAATTCTCCACAAGCCATTCAGCTCCATCTGTAGTCCTCTCCCACATTAACGTTATTCTTCCCGTGCCGGCTCCGCGTGAAGCGGGTCGCTGCGGTACTCGCTCGGCGTCTTCCCCGTAAATTTCTTAAACAGCTGACCGAAATATTTGACATCCTCATAGCCGAGCTTCTGGGCGATTTCACTGATCTTGGCCGGGGATGCGGCCAGCAGCGCTTTAGCCCGGGCGATCTTCTGCCGGGTCACATAGTCGCCGAACGTCATCCCCGTCTCCTTCTTAAATACCTCGCTCAGGTGGCTCGGATGAAGGTGAACTTGTCTCGCTACGTGCTGAAGACCAACATCGTCTTCCAGGTTCTGTTCAATATACGTCATGGCCTTCCGGACATGGGTCGTCTGCCCGTCCGCCAGACGGTTATGATACAGCTTCATGATCGCATGCAGATACCGGAACAGGTCTTCCTGCGGCAAGCCGGAGACCGCAGCGGCCTGAATGGAGCCGTCGTCTACAGCGGCTTCCCGCCCTGTCATCGCCAGCACACGGCGCAGCCAGCGAACCCCGCTTTCCTCCGCCGAACGCAAAGACGCCTGCAGCGAATCGACGGTCATCTGCGGGTCCTCCAGCCTCGTCTGCACATAGCGCTGCGCCCAGCTCCGCAGCGCGATCGGGTCGTTCTGCAGCAGAATGGCGGCCAGCTCTTGCTCGTCGGTCTCATTACAGATGCTCGAGCCGCCCCTGCGATGCTCGATTTGGTCGTAGGTCCATACGGCTTCGGGCAGCAGTCCCCGGTAACGAAACGCCTGCTCCGCCGTTTCATAAGATTGATGCAGCTGTTCCGGCTTCGCAACAAGCCTGCCTCCGGCAGCCGTTAATCGGCATCTTAGCAGATTCTCGATTTGCCCGATCATGCTGCGGGACGGCATCCCGGAATCAAGACCTTCCCGGGTGCGGACGACGGCGACGATCTTATTTTTCAAGAGCAAGGTTTCGCATACCATCAGCTCATTCAGCATATTGTCCACGGCGAACAGCAGAAGCTCGGACTTGTGCGTCTCCCCCCAGCCTTCCGCGCAGACGATGATAACCCGGTACCCGTTATGCGGTTCCGTACCGGAAAACAATCTCACGAGTGCAGTCGACAGCAGCTGCATATCGGCGCCGCCCGAGCCGCCCTGCATGACGAGACGTTCGAACAGCCGGTTGCGCGCCTCCCGGTTGCGCTGGAAATCGTGGCTGACCGCGGCCCACTTCTCTTCGACGCGCCGCTTGGCGGCCAGCACCGTCTTGACGATTTCCTCCGGCCTGCTCGTCTTCAGCAAATAATCGCCAACCTGCTGGCGGATCGCCTGCTGCGTATAGGTAAAATCGTCATAGCCCGATAGGATGACGACCTCCAGGTCCGGAAGCATCTCCCTCGCCTCTTCCGCCAGCTGCAGCCCCGTCTTGCCGGACATCCGGATATCCGTCAGCAGAATATGGGGGCGCTCATTCGGCATACGCTCCAAAGCTTCTTCGGCGGACTCCGCGGGCTCAAGCAGCTCAAGGCCGTACTCCTCCCATTTGATGACCTGGGCCAGCCCTGTCCGGATGATCACTTCGTCGTCAACGATCATGATTTTCATAGCTTCCCTCCAACATCGGGATCGAGAATGAAATCCGGGTTCCCGCCTGCAGCTCGCTGTCGATCGTGAGTCCGAACTGCGGACCGTAGTGAAGCCGCAGCCGCTCATGCACATTGCGCAGCCCGTAGCTGCTGCCTTCGCGCTCGAACTGCTCGTCCGTCAGCTCCAGCTGCGCGCGCACCCGCTCCAGCTGCTCCTGCGTCATGCCGATGCCGGTATCCTGCACCAGGAAATGGATGTACGTTCCGACCCGCTCCACATACACCGTGATTTTTCCTAGTCCGGGCTTCTTCTGAATGCCGTGAATCATCGCGTTCTCGACCAGCGGCTGAAGCAGCAGCTTGAGCATCGTCGCCTCTTGAATCGTCGGATCGACGACATATTCCAGCTCAAACTTGTCCGGATAACGAATCGACTGGACCTGCGTATAGTTCTTAATGTGGGCTAGCTCCTGATGCACCGTACAGAAGTCTTTGCCCTTGTTCAGGCTGAAGCGGAGAAACTCGCTTAGCGCCCCGACCATGTCCGTGATCCGTTTCTCGCCCGTCATCAGCGAAATCCAATGAATCGACGATAGCGTATTGTACAGAAAATGCGGGTTAATCTGTGCCTGCAGCGCCCGCATATCCGCTTCCTTCTTACGGGTCTCGTTCTGAATGAGCTGCTCCTTCAGGCGGGCGATGTGCATCCCCAGGCGATTGTAGCTGGCGGCGAGCCGTCCGACTTCGTCTGGCGAGTCCAGCGGATATTGCGGAAGCGGCTGGTCCGGATCGACACGGCCAAGCAGCCGGGTCAGCACCGTTAGAGGCTTCGTCACCCGCTGCACGAAAATCAGCACCATGACGCCGGTCGCCGCAACCGCGATTACGATAGCGAGTACGGTCAGCAATAAAATGTATTGATTCTGCGAGCCGTATTGCCGGTACGGCAGCACCTGAAGCAGCGTCCAGCCTGCTTGCGGCGCCTTGTAGAACAGAACGGTTTTCTTGCCCGCACCTTCCCCGTAGGTGACCGAACCGGAGCGCCCCGGTCCCAGCCGGCTCGTAATCCCGGCCAGCAGCGACTCGATCGGCCGGCTCAGCCATGTCTTATCCGTAGAGGAAAGAATGTCCCCCTTCTCGTTCACAAGGGCAAACGTGCTTTGGGCTCCGCTCCCGGAGGGATCCGCCCAGTAGCGCGATATCATCTTCTCGTCCAAGCTGATCGCCAGCCATCCTACCGTCTGATACGTGCCGATCGCGCGCAGGGGGCGGACGAAGGAGAGCACCTCGGACTGTCCGGCATACGTCGTAATCGGATACAGCCCGGTCCACAGCTTGCCCTCCACCTGCGACATATCGAATTGCCGCGGCAGCGCCGATTGATAAATATTAGCCGTCGAGACGGCGCTTATCGAATTCCTCGGATAGATTGTGATGTCCGCGATATACCTCTTGGAACTGGCCAGCGTAGACATCAGCCCGAGAATGCGCGCACGCATCGCCTCATCCTCCACATTCCCGCTCAGCCACGTCTGCACATCGCTGAGGCCGATCAGGAAGATGGAAATATTCTCAACGTCCTGAAGCATGAAGCTGACGTTCCCTTCGATCTGGCGAAGGGTATCGATGCCCGCCTGCTTCGCATTGCTCTCGGTGATCCGTGAAGAAAGGATGAAGCTTAACCCCCCAAGCAGCAGCAAAGGGATGATCGTAGCGACCAGCATGGCGAGCGACAGCCTTCTTCGCAAAGAGCTCCTGAGCCATTGTCCCATTCGATACATCCCCTTGTCCGGTTATCCTTTGACGGCTCCGGCCGTCATCCCCTTCATTACCTGTTCCTGGAATATCAAGTATACCAAGATGGTCGGAATCACAGCAATCGTCATCGCCGCAAGCGTCAGGCTGTAATCCGTAGCGAAACCGTCGGCGAACGTGGCGACGCTGAGCGGCAGCGTCTTGAGCGCCGATTTGCTGATGAACACCAGCGAGAAGGAATAATCATTCCAGAAGTGCAGGAAGCTGATGATTCCTACGGTCGACAGCGCCGGGGTCGAGACCGGCAGCATAATGCGGAAGAACACGCCCCACAGCCCGCTGCCGTCCATGTAAGCCGCTTCTTCGATTTCTTTAGGGAATGTGACCAAATAAGCAGTCAGGATGAAAATCGCCGTCGGCAGCGCAAACGCCACGTAAGGCAGAACGAGCGCCGCATACGTATTCAGGATCGACAGCTGCTTCATCAGGATGAACAGCGGCACCAGCGTGCTGTGCATCGGAATCAGCATGCCGACGACGAAGAAGCCCATGACGAAGCCCTTCAGCTTGAAATTGAACCGCGCCAAAATATACGAGGACAGCGCCGAGATTACCAGCGTCAGCGCAAGCGACACCAGGGAGACGATCGCCGAGTTCATAAACGCCCTTCCCATCTTGGACGTATCCCAGGCACGGGTGAAGTTGGACCACTGTAGTACGGCGGGGAAGCCGAACGGGCGGTTCATGAATTCGACGTTCGTCTTGAATGCGCTGATGAACAGCCAGAACAGCGGGTAGATCGTGAGCAGGCCGTATACCGCCAGTAGCAGCAGGACAACGCCTTCCTTCCATTTTCGCTCCCGAAGGCCGCCCTTCTGCGAAACGACCCGGGGACGCGTAACCGTAACATTGCTCATGTGAAGCTCCTCCTTCCTTACAATTTGGCCGCTCTATTCGAGAGCCATTGGCTCGTTCCGATAAAGATCAGGCTGATCAGGACGATTGACGTGGAGATGGCGCTGCCGAAGCCGTACCGGTATACGGTAAACGTGGAATTGTACATGTAGGTAGCAAGCAGCTCGGTAGCGTGAGCCGGGCCGCCCTTGGTCATTACGTACACCAGATCGAATGATTTCAAGCTGCCCGAGATGCAGAGGATGATCGCCACCTGCACCGTGCTCCAAATCATCGGCAGCGTCACGGAGAACAGCTTGCGTGCGCCGGTGGCTCCGTCGAGCAGCGCCGCATCGTGAATGTCGCCGGGGATGTTCTGGAATGCCGACGAGAAAATGATCAGGTACAGGCCGACGAAGCTCCAGACGAGCGGAGGCACCATCGAGAAGATCGCGATGCGCTCATCGGACAGCCACTGCAGCTTCCAGCTGCCGAGCTGGAGATAATCGAGCAGAAAATTCAGAATGCCGATCTGCGGGTGATAAATGTACTGCCAGATCATACCGATGATGACGGACGATAAAACCATCGGAATGAAGATAGCCGAGCGGAGGAAACGCTGCAGCATATTGTTCTTATGCAGGACAATGGCCAGGATGAGCGCGATCGGGATTTGTCCGAATACGGAGGCCAGAACGAAGACGACGTTGTTTTTGAGCGCCCGCCAAAACACCGAATCGTGAAAAATTTCAACGTAATTCTTGAGGCCGATGAACTTCATCGCCCCCATGCCGTTCCAGTTAAAGAAACCGTAGTAGGCGGACCAGATCACCGGAACGAACACGAAGAGCGTATAGATCAACAGTGCAGGCAAGAGGCCTGCGATCAGAAACCGCCGGATGTGTCCTGCTGTCATGGTCTCACAGCCTTTCTAAATAATGAGCCCTCCGTGAGGAGGGCTTGGATGAGAGCTCTTACTTGCCCAGCGCTCCGGCTTGGGCGTCCTGGATCTTCTTGGCGATCGCTTCCGCGCTGCCGCCGCTGAGCAGCTCCTGCAAACCGTTGTTGACCGCGTCGACAGCCGCGGAGCTCAGCTTGGAATCGTATACCGGGGAAATCTTCGTATTCTTCATCAGCTCATACAGCTCGGCGAACAGCGGATGCGCCTTGGACTTGTCGAGCTCGATCTTGTAGCTGACAAGCGTGGAGCTCTCCAGCGTAGCCTTCTGGCCTTCCGGACCGGACAGTGCATAGAGCAGCTCCATCGCTGCGTCCTTCTTCGCGCCGATTACTTTCTTGCTGACGCCCATTCCGGTACCGACAACGCCGGCCGTCTTCTGCGCTTCGCCCTTGCCGCCTTCAATCGCAGGCAAAATCGTCAGGTGCGTCGTGGCGAGGATTTCCGGCGGAGCCGTCTTGACCATGTTCGCTACCGCCCATCCGCCGTCGATGAACATTGCGGCCTTGCCCTGGTTGAACAGCTGCTGCATCTGGTTCTCGTCGATGCTGTTGAAGCCGTCCTGGAACGCCTTCGCCTTGCCGAGATCCTGCAGCGTCTTCAGTGCCTGGACAAACTCCGGATCGGTAAATTTGGCGCCGTCTTGCGCAGCCGCTTTCAGGAACCAGTCCGTACCGGTAACCCGGTCGCCGACCGTACTGAAAATCGTCGATTGCGCAACCCAGTTCGCCTTGTTGCCTAGCGCGATCGGAATGATATTGTTCTTGTTAAACGTATCGACAGCCGCCATCAGCTCATTCCACGTCTTCGGCACCTTCACGCCGTACTTGTCGAAGATGGCCTGGTTATAGAACACAAATGAGCTTGGCGCCAGATTCATCGGAACGGAGTACGTTTTGCCTTCGACCGTGAAGCCGTCCAGCGCGTTCGGAATGAAGTTGCTTTTCCACTCCGGCTTGCTGTTCAGGAACTCGTCGATCGGCTGCAGCAGGTTTGCGCTAACGAATTCCTTCGTCATCGCATCCGGCCACATCACGAACATGTCCGGCATTTCGTCCGCCGCCGCTGCCGTCCGCAGGCGTGTCTTCAGCCCGTCCGTCGGCAGCGCTTCGACCTGCAGATCGACGTTCGGGTGCGACGCCTTGAAGTCGTCGAGGATTTTTCTCATCGCAACGGCCTTGGCATCCTGCCCCGACCAGTTGTTCCATACCGTAAGCGTTACTTTCTCTTGGCCGCTCGCCGCACCGGACGAGCCTGCGGCGCCTTCGGACTGCTCGCCCGCCCCGCAGCCTGCCAGCAAGCCGGCGGCCAAGGCGGCGGAGAGACCTGCTCTATATATCTTCTTCATCTTGTTATCCTCCTCTGGGCATTCAAGTGGTTACGTTCTCATTGTAGAGGGTGCGCTCCGGTTCGGTAAGGGGACGATCATCGGCACCAGGGTAGAAAAATATCGGCTTGGTTCGGATCCACGTTTGACCGGCCTGCCCGGTTATGAGATTAGCCGGGGTTTGCCCCGGGGATGCCGGGGTTGCCGGGAGAGCCGGCTCGGCCGGGCGAGCCGGACTAGCGGCTCTCCAGCTCCAGCCAGTTTTTCCGGATCAGCTTCCGATACCAGTAATAGCTCTCCTTCGGCGTGCGCTTCAGGGTGCGGTAGTCGACGTGGACGAGTCCGAAGCGGCACGAATAGCCGAATGCCCACTCGAAATTGTCCATAAGCGACCACGTCAGATATCCCTTCAGGTTCACCCCCGATTCGATGGCGCGTCCCAGCTCGGCGATATGATTTTGCAGGAAAGCGATTCGCCGCCCATCGTCGACCTTGCCGTCCACCACCTCGTCATTGAAGCACGCCCCGTTCTCCGTAATGTAGATCGGGATGCTGCCGTAATGATCCGTGATCCAATTCAGCATCAGGTACAGGCCTTCGGGGAAAATGAACCAGCCCTTGTCCGACTTCTCATAGCCAAGGTCGACGTGCTCGAGATCGAGATAATTGTTGCCCGGCTTGCTGCGGACGATATTGCCGCCGTAGAAATTCAGACCGAGGAAATCGATCGGCTCGGCGATAAGCTCCATGTCGCCCGGAAGGATGTCCGGCTCGGCTCCCTTCGTCTGGAACCACGCCTTCATCCGGTCCGGATACGTGCCCTTGAACACCGGCTCGACAAACCAGTTGTAAATGGAGAAGGCACGATAAGCCGCATCCACATCGTCCTGCTTGCGGGAGAACGGCTCGTACCAGTACATGTCCGGGGCATAGCCGATCTGCCCTTGGGTGCCAAGCTCGCGGAACTTGCGAACAGTAAGACCATGCGCTACCAGAACATGGTGGGCAACCTGAAGGGCCGACGGCCAGCTGCGGATGCCCGGAGCATGGCGGCCGAGCAGGTGGCCGTTAATGGCGATGCACCACGGCTCGTTGAACGTCATCCAGTGCTTGATCATGCCGTCAAATTCGCGGAACATCGTCTCGGCAAACCGCACGAACGCATCGATCGTGCCGCGGCTCTCCCAGCCGCCCTTCTCCTGAAGCGCCTGCGGCAGCTCCCAGTGATACAACGTGCAGAACGGCTCGATCCCGTTCTCCAGCAGCTTCGCGACGAAGCGTTTGTAATGCTCGATGCCCTTCGGGTTGATTGGCCCGTCGCCCTGAGGGTAAATGCGCGGCCAAGACACGGAGAACCGGTATGCCTTCACGCCCAGCTCCTTCATGAGCGCGATATCTTCCTCGTAGCGGTGATAGCTGTCGCAGGCGACCTCCGCGTCGTCGCCGTTCCAGATCCGGCCCGGTATGGCAGCCAGTTCGTCCCAAATGCTCGGCCCGCGTCCGTCCTCCTGCAAAGCTCCTTCTATTTGATAAGCCGAAGTGGATACGCCCCATACGAAATCGGGCGGGAAAGAAACGATCGTGCTCATCATCGTCAGCTCCTTAATGAATTCTTATCAGGGACTAACTTTACCATAGCGGACTCGGCAGACAGGGTAGAAAATCATCGGCTTTACGGAGGGGAAATTTAGGCAGTTTATTGGCCTTGTCCAGCACGCTCTTGATGTGCTCCGGAGGCAGCGTCGACATGTCCGGGTGACTCCACAACCTAAATTGAAGCATGATTGCTTGTAATGGTTGCTTGTAATGGTTGCTTATAATGTTTGGCTTGTAGCGGTTACTTTTGGTGATTGCTTATTGCTTGTAGCGGTTGCTTGTAGTGGTTGAATATGTAAGCCTGCAAATATACAGGAATCTATTGAGCGGAATTGTTTATTGCGGTTCGTTGGTGCAAAAATGCAGGCTTCTGAACCCGAAACGACCTCTCTCACGCAATTCACAGAATATTACTGTACTTCCTGCATGCATTCCTTCCATAGGGCTCGAGTTAGAGCACTATTCCTGCACTATTGCATTCACCTTAGCTCGAAGAATTATTCCACGACGAATGTGGCAAGGCAACCGCGCTGCAGCGTCCGTAAGGGCATGCCATCCCCGCTGAGAATGGCAGACCTGCGCACAAGGATAGCCCCCTTGTCGCCCTAAACTGACGAGCGCGTTTACGGCGTTATGCCGGCTGTGAAACGTGGTGCCAGCCCCTCGGCTTCGATCCTCCAGCTTAACGCCACGGCGTTATGCCGGCTGTGAAACGTGGTGCCAGCCCCTCGGCTTCGATCCCCCCAGTTAACGCCACCTCAGCTAACCGGAGCATATACAGCAAAATATTCCCACGGAAAGCAAAAAAAAAGACGCCGGTTCCCCGGCGCCCTTCCTGCAAAACGTTACAATTTAAACTTCTCCACAATCTCCTTCAGCGCTTCCGCGTTCGAAATGCTCTCCTTCGTTTTCCGTTCCGCGAGCTCGGCAAGGGATACGTTCTCCGCCGTCGAAGCGGCGATTTCGTTAATCCCCTTAGCGCTGCTGTCCACCGTCGTTGCGGTTCCTTTGACCGAGCTGCTGATTTGGCCAAGCGCCTCCTCCAAACGGTTCGACAACGATTGAATGTTGGCCATCATCGCCGATATGGTCGTCGCATCGGAATTGTATTTTTCGCTGCTGGCAATAAACTTGCTGTAATCGTTTCGAATATCCTTATCCAGCAGCATTAGCATCGTCTCGGAGCTGCTCGTCATGTTGCCTACCGCCGTATTGACTTCCGCCACGATCTTCTGAATATTGGCTGCCGTGTTCGACGACTGTTCCGCCAGCTTCCTGATTTCCCCCGCCACTACGGCAAAGCCCCGACCGGCTTCTCCAGCTCTTGCCGCTTCGATCGCCGCATTCAGAGCCAGAAGATTCGTTTGGGAAGTGATTCCCAGGATGACGTCGGCCAGTGCATTAATATTTTCCACGGTTTTCGAGTGTTCGATGGCATGCTCCATCTTCACTTTCACATCATCGTATATCCCGTTGGTACGGTTCGTCGACTGTTCCGCATCCGCTTTCAGCTCATGCGCTTTCTGAATGATTTCCGCTGACAGCTGAGATCCTTGATTCACCTTGCTGGAGATATCCGACATTAACGCGACGACCTCCGTTACCGAGCGGGAGATCGCCTCCGCAGAAGCCGCCGTCTGGGCCATCCCCGCCGATAGCTCCTCGGTTACCGCCGAGCTTTCGTTGGAGTTCGTATATACCGTGTCAATGAAGGAACTGACCTCGTCCGTGTTTTTGCTGATTTGCTCGGACGACCGCTTCAGCAAATCGACCATCGAGCGCAGCGCCTCCCGCATCTCCATCATCGACCTGGACATCTCTCCCGTCTCATCCCGGTTCTTAAGGAGCTTGGCGTATGAGGCATCCTCCGTCAGATCGAGCCCGGCCGTTTTGTTGATCAAGCGCGTGACCATGGAAATAGAGGAAGCGATGTTATGGGAAACCATGTAGACGACGACTGCCGCCGCCAGCAAAATGATCAGCCCGACCAGCAGCAAGTAAGCAGCCATCCCTTTGGCGGAGCTTTTCAGATCGGAAACATCCAGCGAGAGAATGAGCGCCCATTTCGTTCTGGGAATGGAGGACACGATCGCAATCCGCTCCACCCCGTTCTCCGTGTAAGTGATGGAGGAAACCGGAATGGCCCCTTCGGCCTTCACCTTTTCGGCTATTTGTTTGAACGTTTCCGTTTCTGCGGGCTTCCCGATCAGCGATTTATCGGCATTATAGATATAGTTGGCCTTCTCGTCGATGAGAACGGCTTGGCTGGTTTTCGACTCGCCGAGCTTTAAAGTGCTCAAATACGAGGCCATGCTTTCAGCGTAAATCGACGTGCCGATATAGCCCAAAATCTTGTCGCCATTCTTCTCCATGATCGGATGGGTAATAACGACAATCTGCGTGTTCGTCGATTTGGAGGTTAATGTCTCGCTAATTTGCCCTTGCTTGGATTGGATCGTCGCAACGTTATAGCTCCGTTCCTTCAAGCTTGCGCCGATCAAGCTTTTATCCGTATTGCTGACCATCGTCCCGTCTTTATTGACAATAAATATCCGTTCCAGGTTTTTCTTGCCTTCCGAATATTTAACCAGCATATTATAGACAGCATCGGCATCCTTACCGGAAGTCAACAGGTTCTGTACCTCCGCAGTCGATGTTAAATAACTCGGCAAGAGGGTTTCTTTATCCAACAAACCGGATATGACGTTGACTTGGCTGGAGACGGTATCCAACGCCGCAGTTTGGGCCTGCTTCTCAAGCGTTTCGCCTACCTTGAGATTGACTAATACCCCCGAGGCTGCAATAGAAACGATTAGTATTCCCAGAAATACAGCCAACAATTTTTGTCTGATGCCGAACCGGATGAACCTCCGGCTTGCCTTACCTTTTTTTCCGCTGAACATGGTGTCCTCCCTTTAGGTCTGCTCTTGCTGCCTATTAATTAATATAGCGATGATGAAGCGCTGTGACTCCCTCCTGCCAGAAGTTACTTATTCAAATTTACACATTCTTCACATATCGATTGAATACCTCCCAATTTGTATACATCAATCGACAAATTTCGCGAACCCTAGGCATTCTTTAACGGGCATCCGGATTACGGCGTCAAGGTCTTGCCGGCGGCCCCGAACGGGACAATCCCTACACAAAGCAAAACGCCGCCCGCGGCCCCTACGGGAGCAGCGAGACGGCGTTTGCCCTCTTCTATCTATGAAAAGAAACGAATATTACCCAGCCCCGACCTGATTCCTGCGAATCAGCAAAACATAACACAGCACGGAGCTGAGCGAGGTAGCCGCAATGAGCACCCCCAAAGGCAGGGCCGTATGGCCGCCGCCGATGCCCGCAAGCGGGGACGTCACCGCACCGAACAGGAGCGACAGTACCCCGAGCAGAGCCGCCGCGCTGCCCGCCGTCTTCGCCTGGTTCTGCAGGGCGAGCGACGAGCTGGTCGGGCCGACGACGCCAACGCTGGACACGATGAGGAAGAAGGCCGGCCATACACCGCCTAGTCCGCCCCCGGCAAGCAGCGTGCCGAGCAGCAGCAAGCCGCCGACCGCAGCAAGGATATATCCGCTGACGAGCAGCTTGATCTCGGCCACTCTTCCTACCAGCTTCCCCGTCACCTGCGAGGCCAGCACGAAGCCGAGACCATTCACTGCGAAGATCAGGCTGTAGAACTGCGGGGAAACGCCGAAAATATTTTGCAGAACGAATGAAGACCCCGATAAATAAGCGAATAATGCAGCCGTCACGAAGCCGGACGAGAGCGCATACCCCATAAACACCCGATCCCGAAGCAGCGTCCCGAACACCGCTGCCGTTTGCCCGACTCCCCCGCCGGAGCGCCGATGCGCCGGCAGCGTCTCGCGCAGCCCGAGCAGCACCGCAAGGAACATCACGACACCCACCGCGCCGAGTACAATAAACACACCGCGCCAAGACGTGAACCGCAGCAGCTGGCCGCCAATGATCGGCGCGATAATCGGCCCCGCTCCGTTAACGATCATCAAGAGCGTGAAAAATTTCGTAAGCTCCGTACCGGAAAATAAATCACGCACCACAGCCCGCGAAACGACCATCCCCGCAGCGCCGGCCAATCCTTGTAAGGCCCGCAGCCCGATCAGCCACCAAATGTCGGAGCTGAACGCAATGCAAACCGAGCAAACCGCGTAGAGAGCCAAGCCGACCAGCATCGGCGTCTTCCGGCCCCGCATGTCGCTGATCGGGCCGGCCAGCAGCTGTCCGACCACAAGTCCGATTAGATAGAGCGTTAAACTAAGCTGGACGGATGATTCCGTTGTTCGAAACTCCGTAACGATGGAAGGCAGCGCCGGCAAATACATATCGATCGTTAGCGGCCCCATCATTGCCAGAGAGCCCAGAATGGCCACCAGCCCGGCCTTAGACTGCCGCGGTTCGGACCGGACCGGCAGCTGTTTCTCGTCATTCATTACCGTTCACCTCAGCTTTATTCTTGATGCGATATAATTCAACTATTGTACTCATTTCGGCGGCATCGGTAAATAGCGGATGGCGGCAAAAAAGACCGGGGTCTGCGATCCCGGTCTCTGCCTGCTTGCCTTATTAATAATTTTTCACCGTCAACTGATCCAGACTCTTGAACTCATACCCCTGCCGCCGCGCCTCGTCGATGATCGCCCCCATCGCGTCGGCGTTATCCTTCGAAACCGAATGCAGCAGAATGACGGCGCCCGGGTGGAGCTGATTCACCACTTGCGTGAACGCATACGACTTCCCGCGCTGGGCCTTCGTATCCCAGTCCTTATAGGCGATAGACCAGAATACGTTCGTGTAGCCGAGCTCCTTGGAAACCGCCAGTGTCCGTTCGTTGAAAATGCCCCGCGGCGTCCGCAAATACGCCATCCCCGTCTGTCCGGTCAGCGCTGCGACCGCCTCCTTCACCTTGTCCAGCTCGCTCTTGATGCGCTCCGGCGGCAGCGCCGACATGTCCGGGTGGCTCCATGAGTGATTTCCTACGATATGCCCCTCGGCCGCCATCCGCTTAACCAGCTCCGGCTGATCCTTTACATAATGCCCCGTAACGAAGAAGCACGCCGGCACTTGTTTCTCCTTCAGGACATCAAGAATTTGCGCCGTAAAGCCGTTCTCGTATCCGTTATCGAACGTCAGATACAGCTCCTTCTTGCCCGTATCCCCCAGGAAGATGGCGCCATGCTTCTCCAGCAAGCTCTGAAATCCTTCCCGCGCGATCGACGGCAGCTTGCCGTTCTTGCTCTTCGCAAAGCCGAAATGATACGGCTTGCCGCCTCCCGCCGCCTGGGCGGCAGCCTCGTCCGCTGCCGGTATGACACGGGACGAGAGCACCGGCATCAGACGTGTTTCGATCACAGACTTCATGCCTACGAAACCTAATACAAGCAGCACCGCCGCCGTCACCGCCGCGGCATACTGTATCATCCGCTTCATGCTGCGCTGTTCCTCCTTCGGAAATGGATGTTAGCTGGGAAAGTACCATGGCTTACTATTCCTCTCTTGCATGAAGGTTATGTGCGGACGGGAGCTAAAGTGCAAAAAGCGCCCCTGGGAAAGGAGCGCTTCGCTTACGAAATGGCGGTTAGACCGGAGGCGGCAGTGGTGGAAGATGTTCGATATAACGTGTAGACAAATATTGCAAGAGCAGGGTAAACACACCTCTTGCCGTGTCGATGGAACTCCCGAACGGATTCGGATTTTCATTCAAGTAGGCGAGCATCTTGCCGACCGTGATATGATCCGGGTCCGCCTCTGGCTGGGACGCCGCGATGCCGTCCAGCACAAGCTCCAGCTCGGCTTCCTGTATAATCGGGATCGCTGTACCGTCAAGCCCGGAGATGCCCTGGCCGTACATGTTCACCACCGCGCCCTCCGCGATCGTAACCGTTGTCGGGGCGTTTAACGTATCTTCAACGTAGTAGGCGTAAGTCTGGAGAATCAGCGTTCGCCGGTCTTCGCTCAGGAACACTTCCTCCGGATTGCTCCCACCATCGTACTTAATACTGTCACCATAGGCGTATGTGAGAAATTCCGGATCCAGCGGCTGATCGAAATAGATCGTAACCTCTTGAATGCGCGACTCGCCTTCCCTGTAATCGAAATACTGCGCTGTGGATGCATACATCGGCTTCGGTCCCGCCGTGTTGTCCGGCGCCGCGCCGCGGGTAATGGCGAGCGGAATAGTGGCGACTTCGGCGTAGCCGGCATAGTTATCCTTCACCACAATTTGAAACTCGTTCATGCCTGCAAATAAAGGAATATGATAGTAGAAGCTCCTGTCGTTGCTATCGACAATTTCATAGCTGTACCGGTAGCCGATCATATCCAGCTCGATGTCGACCGCATTCACCGTATTCGCCACTTCGTAGGCGAACGGCTCGTTCGGCTCTTTTGGCGAGATCGGCACGCCGTTCACCTTGACCAGAATTTGTTCGATGTAATTGCGATAGTCGCCAGGGGGATATTCCTCCAGGAATTTAGCTTTCTTCAGAGCGATTCCGCTGATCCCGGATTCGCCGTTCCCATACTGGCCCTCAACACCTCTCCCCCATGTGTAAAGCTCGTCGTCCGTGACAACAACACTATTCACATTCCGTGCTGAAATGTTCGACACAACGGGTACCGTAGACAAACCGAGATCTACAGGAATCGCATTCGGCTGATACGTCGAGGCATCCCGCAGCGTCATGGAGCCTTCCCCTTTTCCCCAGCCGTATACCGTTCCGTCGTTAATCAGCGCCAGACAATGCGAGAATCCGCAGCTAATCTGTTGGACCGGTCCCGGGAATCCACTCACTAGAACCGGCTCGGCGAAGTTATTGTCAGTCCCATCCAACCGGACCCCCCACTGATACACACGGCCGCTGCTTGTCAGAGCGGCGGCGCGCTGCTCGCCGGCGGCGATATCGACGATATACTCGCCTTCGGCAAGCTCGAACGGAATTTCTCTCGGCACAGGGTTCTTCATCGTCGTATCATTGGAGCCCAGTACACCGTACCGGTTATCTCCCCACGCATAGACGGCGCCGCTGACGGTCAGTGCCAGACTGGCGTCGCCGCCGGCTGCAATCTTGTCAACCGCCCCGTCAAAGCCGCTTACCTCGTAGACGGAAGACGTTACATCACCCGTAACGTCGGGATCGGCCCCCGTTTGTCCATAATAATTGAAGCCCCATGCAAAGACGCTTCCCGCAGCCGTTAGAGCTAGCGTATGCTCCCTGCCTGCGGCTACGGCTTCAACCCCCGATAATCCCGGCACCTGATTAAGTCCCGGGGCTGGGGCCGAATCGCCGATGCCAAGCTGCTTATTGTTGTTGCCGCCGGACGTCCACACCGTCCCATCAGAGCCCTTCACCAATGCTATGTGCACGTTGCCCAGCGTCAGATCCCTAATGTCGTTCTCAACTCTGGCATCAAATACCTTCTTAGGCGAGGTCACTCTCATATCGGTTTGCCCGGGAATCTGCTGATAATCATTCCCGCCCCATAAATAAGCATTGCCGTTGGTAGTGACGACGCCCGCCGTCGTTCCTGCCGAGGTAGGCAGCTTGGCGATGCCCACGCTGATTTCCGCTGCGGAAGCCCCATTCGTGGGCAGCAGCAACGAAGCTAGCAGTGCGAAGATGCCGAGCCCTATCGTTCCTTTCTTCATGCGTATCACCTTTCTGTCTCCTATACTGGTAGCTACTACTATATATCGGATACGCTTGTGAAGTCTGTTACATCGGCAACATTTTCTGCTGAAATTCATAGATGCGTAAACTTCCGGAACAAGATGGAATTGCCGGCCCCGGAACCGTTATAATGAAAAGGATGAAATAGGATTCAGGCCGGCCGTTGCCGTTGGCGGAAAGATCGGGCTGCTGCGGTATGCCGCAGAATGTCGGGCGGGCGGCTCAAGAAAATGAAGATGGTGGAGGCGGACTAGATGGGTTTCGGTTCTTTGGCACATTTGGGCGGCACTATGCCGTTGAAAGCGCTTGTGGAGCAGCTTGGCGGGTATGGGCTTGATTTTGTGCAGCTGGCTCTGGCAAAGGCGATCGGCGACATCGATACGAGCAACGGAAAGCTGAGCCCTGGGATGGCGAATACGATCGCGGAGCATTTCAACCGGCATGGCATGCGGGTCGGGGTGCTCGGCTGCTACATCGACATGATTCATCCGGACCCGGTGCGCCGGCGCCACGATTTGGATCGTTTCAAGGAGCATTTGCGTTATGCCCGCGACTTCGGCACGAGCATTGTCGCTACGGAGACAAGCTCGCTGACGACGTATCGGGACAGCGATCCGGAAGCGTACCTGGAGCGAGGGTGGCAGGTGCTGAAGCAGTCGGTGGAGGAGCTTGCCGAGGAAGCGGAGCGTTGGGGCGTCATTGTCGGCATTGAGCCGGTTGCCGTACATACCGTCAGCTCCCCGCAGCGGATGGCGCAGCTGCTCGAGGAAGTGCCGTCGAACAATATCGGCGTTGTGTTTGATCCGATTAACCTGCTGACGGCGGACAATTTTGCTCAGCGCGGCCAGATTGTGGACGATGCGTTCCGCTTGCTGCGGGATCGCATGGTGCTGGTGCATTTGAAGGATGCCCGCGTGGAAGGCGGACAGCTCATCGGCGGCAAGCCGGGCGACGGCGATTTCGATTACGCCGCGTTCTTGAAACGGCTGCAGCAGGAAAAGCCCCATATCGACGTATCGATCGAAAATACGGGGCCGGACGATATCGCCCGCATCGTAAACATGCTTCGGGCTGTTGTATAAGTAACGAAGCCGCGCTCGGCTGGAGCGCGGCTTCGGCGTTTAGCGCGGACGTTCGACGGTGAATCGCTCGCCGAGGCGGGAATAATCGTCGCCGGCGAGGCGGGCGACCGGGCGGAGCCGCTCGACGTCGATGTCCGGTGGCGCTTGCCGCGTTTCGCCGTCTGGGCCGGCGGTGTAGAGCGAGGCATCGACATGGAAGCGGACGACGCGCCCGATCAGCAGGTCGCACGCCGGCGCCTCGCCGGTGCCGCCGAGCGGGATCGCGCGCTCGAGCACGCACTCGAGGCGCACCTTGGCTTCGGCGAGCCCGGGCACCGCGACCGCCTCGCTCGCCACCGGCGTGAGCCCCGCGAGCGCGGGCTCGCTCTCCTCCGGCGGCAGCGGCGCCGCCGTCATGTTCAGCGCGGACACGTACGACTCGTCCGCGATGTGCACCACGAACGCGCCCGACGCGAGCGCG
Source organism: Paenibacillus chartarius (assembly GCF_042432825.1). Taxonomy (NCBI): domain Bacteria; kingdom Bacillati; phylum Bacillota; class Bacilli; order Caryophanales; family Paenibacillaceae; genus Paenibacillus; species Paenibacillus chartarius. The sequence continues at coordinate 20,460 of NZ_JBHLWN010000051.1, forward strand.
TTCCGGGCCGTGTCCTTAAGCGCGCCGCCCGGTTTGCGCTGAACGGACACGGACACCATCGGCGGCCGGGCCGCGACGATGTTGAAGTAGCTGAACGGCGCCGCGTTCAGCACCCCTTGCTCGGACAGCGTCGTCACGAGCGCGATCGGGCGCGGCACGACCGTGCCGATCAGCAGCCGGTAATTCGCCCGATCGTCCTGCTGTCCCGGATCAATCGAGAGCATCTCCCTTGGTTCCATGACCACGGCACTCACCCCTTAGCGTCAGACTGCGAAGCCTCGCCGCCAGACGGTCCGCCCGGCACGAACTGCCGCGCAAACCACTCGCTCGCCGCCGCGACCTCGGTCCGCGTCAGCTGATGGCCCGCCCGCTCCCAATGAATGTCCACGTCCGCACCCGCACCGCGCAGCAACCCGGCCAGCTCCTCCGTCTCCTCCGGACGGCAGATCGGATCGTTGTGTCCGGCACCAATAAATACCGGCACGCCGGCAAGCGATGGCAGCTTCAACCCCCGCAGCGGCACCATCGGGTGGTGCAGCACCGCACCTCGCAGCGCGCCCTCATAATGGAACAACAGGCTGCCCGCGATATTCGCGCCGTTGGAATAGCCGACCGCAACGAGGCTGCTGCGGTTGAAGCCATACTGTGCCGCAGCCTCGTCCAGAAATTCGTTCAGCTCCTTCGTCCGGAAGACGAGATCCTCCTCGTCAAACACCCCTTCGGCCAGCCTGCGGAAAAAGCGGGGCATGCCGTTCTCCAGCACGTTGCCGCGCACGCTCAGCACGCCCGACGCCGGCGACAAATACTGTGCCAGCGGCAGCAAATCCTGCTCCGTACCGCCTGTTCCGTGCAGCAGCAGCAGGGTAGGCGCCGCCGGATCGCTTCCCGGCTCATACACATGGATCATCGTCATCCCCGTTCCACTCCTTCCGGCTCCCGCACCCGAATCGGCAGCAGGTTCGCTTCAATAGCCTGCCGATGCGGCTCATACCAGTCCGGGAGCATCAGCTTTTCGCCCAGCTTCTCGAACTCCTCATCGACCGCAAAGCCCGGATCGTCGGTGGCTATCTCAAACAGGATGCCGCCCTCCTCGCGGAAGTAGATCGAGCGGAAATAGTTCCGGTCCAGCACCTCCGTAGGCTGCAGGCCATGCTCGCGTACCCGCTGCTGCCACTGGAGCTGATCCGCCTCGTCGTTCGCCCGCCATGCGATATGGTGAACCGTACCCGCACCGCCTGCGCCCCACGGCATATCGGCCGCTCTCAGGTCGACGATATTCCCCAGAGAGCCCTCCGACCGGAACCGGATATAATCTCCCTCCGCGCCAACGCGGGTAAGGCCCATCAGCTGCTCCAGCCGGTCAGCCGTCTGCCCGGCGTGCACGCTGTACAGCAGTGCGCCGCCGAACCCCTTGATCGCTACGTCCGGAGTTACCCCGGCGAACGACCATTCGCTTGCCTCCCCTTCGGCCCGCTCGACAATCTCAAGCCGCAGCCCGTCGGGATCGCTAAACTGCAGGAAGCTCTCGCCGAAACGCTCCGCCTCCATCACCGACACCCCGAGCTTCGCCAGCCGGTCCCGCCAGAACGATGCGGCACCCGCCGGTACGGCGAACACCGTCGTCCCGACCTGCCCGCCGCCGACCCGGCCGCGCCGCGCTCCCGGGAACGGAAAGAACGTCATCGCCGTACCAGGTGCGCCGGCCTCATTGCCGAAATACAAGTGATACACTTCCGGTGCGTCAAAATTAATCGTCCGCTTCACCAGCCGCAGCCCCAGCACACCTGCATAGAAATCGACGTTTTGCTGCGGGTCGCCCGCAAAGGAAGTAACGTGATGTATACCGGATGTCCGTTGTACTTGTGTTTGTTGTTGGCTCATTACCGATCCACTCCTTCAAATTTTGATATCTTTAATTTAAGATAATTATATTCCGTATTTGTGCATCCGTCAAGCAATGAGTTTTCAAGGACCTTCCAGGTGCTGAAATAGCCCAAATGATTGAGCTGCCGCAGGTACGCGACTTTGCCTGGCCGCCGGTTGCTCCGTCCGCGAGCTCGATCGCCGCTGTCAGGAGCTGACCGTCCTCGGTCCGAAGCGGCTGCTGATGGCGACCCGTTCTATTCAAGCCCGAATGCGGATGATGTTCAATCCCGAGCTGGACGTGTATGATGTGATGTCCTACTATGGATATTATGAGTATGCCCACTTCGCCAAAGACTTCAAAAGGTGTATCGGCATCACGCCGATCCAATACCGGATGTGGGTGCGTCAAGCTTCTCTGGGGAGGGCCGCGGATGTCGTATTTTTACATGACGGAGACGATACGGCTGTGATAGATTGAACCTGACAGCCCGGCTGTTCCAATAAGTTAGGAGGATGACCCGATGATTACAAAAATCGCTACGGCCGCCGTGTACGTGGAAGATCAGCAGCGCGCCAAAACGTTCTGGACCGAGAAGGTCGGCTTCGAGCTTGTCCGCGAGACCCCGATGGGCCCCGGCGCCTTCTGGCTCGAGGTTGCTCCGAAGGGCGCCCAGACGGCGCTTGTGCTTTACCCGCGCAGCATGATGAAGGATGCCGATACGATGCGTCCGTCGATCGTGTTCGAATGCGGCGATATCGAGGCCACCTATGCCGCAATGAAGGCGAACGGCGTGCAGTTCGAGGGTGAGCTGCAGAAGATGCAGTGGGGAACTTTTGCCCAATTCAAGGATGAGGACGGGCACACGTTCTTGTTAAAGGGCTGAGGCAGCCGCTTCACAGCTATTCACATCGCATAAGTAAGACCGAACAAATCGAAGAGGACCGCCCTTGCGTCAACGCACGGGGACGGTCCTCTTCGAATACAACTTATTCCATAAACTTCACATGCTTCATCAGCCTGTATACCATCGTTGCCAATTCAGCCCTCGTGGCGGGGGCTTCCGGCTTCAGCCCGGAGCCGTCGCCCGTTAACACTTCGGACTGCACCCACAGAGCCATGCTCTCCTTCGCCCAATCCGCGATGCGATCCCGGTCGCCGTACGAACGGAGCGCATCCGGGTAGCTTGCATCCGATGCCTGCCCGGCATAATGCGCCATGCGGCTCATGATGACAGCCAGCTCCTGCCGGGTCACGAGCTGCTCCGGCCGGAACGAACCGTCTTCATAGCCGGAAATCAAGCCCGCCTTTACGGCTGCCGCTACACTGCCGTAGTACCAGTCACCTCTCGCCACATCGCGAAACGCTGCGGTCTCACCGGCGCCCAAGCCAAGTGCGCGTACCGCCATGGCAACCGCCTCGGCGCGTGTGACCCGCCGGTCCGGCGAGAATTGATCCGGCGCCGTGCCGTTTACGATTTGCCGTGTGGCCATCGTCTGCACCGTCTGTTGAGCCCAATGCGAAGACATATCGGTAAAAGATACGGGCTCAACCCGCACGACCGTATATATGCTGTTACCGTTCCGCTTGAATACGACCCGGCTCATTCCGTTCTCATGCCGGACTGTAGTCGGCACGGGCACGAATTGCCCGGAGGCCTCGTTATACCACAGCACAATCGTATTGGCTGGGGGCAGCTCGCCCTTCACCGAGATCGTCCGCTCTACGAAAACCGGAAGTTCATCGATAGAGGCCGATTGCCCGCTGCTCCCGGTAACCCGCATGGTGAACTGCAGCGGAACCCCGATTGGCTGCATCCCGCCCGCCGCTTCGATCAGCTTGCGGAACTTCGCCACGTCTTTATCGTCCGCCTCGGCAATGACTACCTCGAAGCGCAGCTGCTCGGACGACACTCCGAGCCGTGCGGCATACTCGCCCAGCGGCAGTTCGGAAACCGGTAAGAGATACGAGCCTGCCGGCGCTTCCACCATCAGCTTGAGTTCAGCCCCGGTAGACTGCATATCGGCTATGAACGAAGGGGTAAGGACGACCCGGGCGGCTGCACCGTTGCCAACGACAGACAGGCGCACAGCCCCTCCATCCTCCCTGATCATATCCGGAGTTATCTCCGTTAACACGATCTGCTCGCTGTCGTTATTTTTTGCCGGCTGAGCGGGCTTAATCCCCGCGGCAATCGGCCCGCCGTTTTCGCCCGTCGAATCCGGTTCCTCCGGCCTGGCGTCCACACGCAGGATGAACTCCGTCTTAACCGTAGCCCCATCCGGGTCCGACACCGTTATCGTCACCGGTGTCTCGCCGGACTGCTTCGGCGTGATTGCGATATGCGCACCCACTACGGCAGCGTCGGCGATATTCGAGTTATAGACCGATGCCTGAACCGTCAGCGCATCCCCATCAGGATCATAGAAATATGGCGTCCAATTGAGTCGAATTGCACTGTCTCCGGCCGTTGCCGTCATCTTTGGAATGTCTTTCCCCCGCATCGGAGCGCTGTTCTCGACCATAATTTTTCGAACCGCTTGAAAGCCGCCCTGAACCGTTGTTACGGTAACCTCCGTCTCCCCTTTGCGGAGTGCGGAAAGCTTGCCGTCTTCGGTGACCTCGGCATAAGCGGGGCCGGTAATCGACCATCTCACGGATGGATCGGCGGCATTATCCGGCTCCACGATGGCCTTCAAAGCAACCGGCTCGTCGCCTGGCCGGAGGACCAGCGTTTCATCGGAATCGAATCGGATGCCGGCTACGGCGGCAAGGGTGATTGCCTCCACGCTGACCGTCATCCCGTCCGATTGCCCGCCGCGAACCGTTAACCGGAAACGGTACGGAGTATTATTGACGAGACCCGATACCTCAGCCGTTCCCTGCTCCATGTCAATCACCGCGTCGACGGGCTTCCATGCCGCTGCATCCGGGTCCCAGCGATCGATGTCATACGATGCGGCGCCGACAGCCCGCTTCCACGATAATGTAACGCGGTCATAGCCGATTGAGTCCGCCCGGAAAGCTTCGACCGGTTCCGAAAGCGTGGTCAGCTCAATCGAGTTGGATTCCCCTTGATTCGGTCCGCCCTCCACAACGAGCTTGAATCGGTAGGTCTGGTTCGGCACAAGCGACTCTGCACGAACTGACGCAGCGTCCGCGGCGAGAGCCGGTCCTTTTGCTTCGTCCCAGCTTATACCGGAGTCGGCGGATTGCAGCAGTCGAACCGAGATTGCGGCATCTGCCGCCGTCCACTCCAATATGGCTCCGTTCGATGTGATGCCGCCTTCCCTTATGCGCAGATCGGCGATCGGCTCGGCGGAGGTGACGGCGGGGACGGAATTGGACAGCCCCTCATGCACCCCGCCTGTAATTTCAAGACGGAAGCGATAGCTTTGAGCGGGACTAAGACCCTTCACTTCAGCCGTATTCGACGTGCTCGTCAGCACATCCGTTACCGCGGCCGACCACGTCGCGCCGTCGTCCGCCGATTGCACGACACGCAATGCAGCTGCATCGCCGATTGCCGGCCATTTCAGCTGAATTTGTCTGGACGCAATAGCACCGACTCCAAGGCCTGTGAATGGAACGGCATCCGTTCGAACCGATACCTCGTTGGACAAGCCTTCATTCTTGCCGCCGACGATGCGCAGACGGAAGGAATAGGCACGATTCGGAAGCAATCCGCTTATGGCCGCCGATACCGCATCCTCAGACAGACCGGTTAGCCGCTCCGTCCACGCCCCTCCTTCCTCGGCGCCCTCGACCACGATGCTTGCCGCTCCTTCGGCTTTCGTCCATCGCAGCTGCACGGAATCGCTCGAATGACTCTGAACGTTTAGGTCGGTCACCGCCGAAGGCGGCAGCACCGGCGTGACGATCGCCCGGATCATGGCATCGCTCTCCGCATCCGGCGTATATCCTCCGCTGCCGCGTGCAAACGTACGGCCCGCAATCCCCGCGGAACGGTCCAGTCCGATTCCAAGCGCAGTGGCTCCAACCGCCTCCGGCTTCGAAACGACTACAAAAACATCGTCATATAAATCTAACGGCTGCGGGAGCAGCACTGTGTTCCAGCCTTCCTCCAGCAAGGCCTCCGCGAACGCTGACCCGATCGCCGCCCCCGGTCCGCCCGAAGCCTCCACATGGTGGACGCTGAGCTGCACGATACCCGGTTTGGCCGTCCCTCCGGTCGAGCCCGCTTCGAAGCTCACTCCCTGCAGCTGCCTCCACCCGTTCGGGGATATCCGCAGCGCCCAAGCATTCTTATCTTGTTGGAACGGCACGAACTGCTCCGCTTGTCCGTCATCGTACGCCAAAAGATCGGAATCGAGGGATTCGCTCCAAGCCTCGAGCCGGACATCGACGTTCCTCACTTCGTTGCCGACGACCTCCACCGGAATATCGGCGTTGCGATATCTCGGCGCCGTTACCCGCATTGTATACATGCCGTCGGGGACATCGCTCATCGAGAAGGTTCCGTCCGCTCCCGTATACGTAATCGGCACTCCCATATATTCGCGCAGACGGAGTGTCGCATTCGGAATCGCCATCCTGCTGACGCTGTCGACGACATGTCCGGTCAGCTGTCCGTAAGTGATCGGCTCCAGAACGAAGTTCAGCTGCTGCTCGCCGGCAACAACCAGCTGCCTCTCTATCGTTTTAAAGCCCGGCGCGCTCACTCGGAGCGTATAGCGGTCCTGATCGTTCTTGGACTGCAGTGTATACATGGTGAAGCTTCCGGTTTCAAAATCCGAGCGGACCGTGCGTCCCGTCTCAACGACCGTCACTTCCGCAGCGATCGGATAAGCTTCCACAGGATCGGGCTCGTACACGGCAGCGGCGACTTGTTTGACGCCCGCCAGCGCGGATGCAGCTTCATTCGGCTCCAGGCTCGCTGCGGATGTCCCGCCGACGCTTTGACTGACCGGGGAGATGATAACATTCCCGCTCACCGAAGCGGGGTTCTCCGGTGCGCTCGTCGCAATCCGCAAGTTGTCGATAGACCATCGCTGCGGATATCGTTTGATCAGCCGAATATGCAGGGGCTCCGTCTGGCGGGCGAACTCGCTGAGATCGACAGAAACTTGCTCCCATGATTCGCTTGATACTTCGAAGGCCCTGCTATGTTTGCCAGTTATAGAATAATAGCCGTACAGCATTCCGCCGCTAGCCCACGAGTCGAATTGCAAATAAGCCTTATCCAGCTGCCGCATGTCGACCATCAGTTCGATTTCGCTAGCCGTACCCCCTGACGACGAAGCGATGTGCTCGCCGCCCGCCGGCAGCGGATTCACGCTCTTTTCCCGCGTCCATCCGTCGAGCTTCAAGGGACCCGCGTTATGTTCAAAATCAATCGTCCGCCCCGGCAGCAGACCAAACTCAGCGTTCATCCATTTCGGCTCCGAAGCTTCCTTATTGCCCGCCTCGTCGACGGCTTCGACATGCACGCGAATGCCCGGCGCTTGAACTACCGAACCCGGTATCGACGCTGTATATGCCGCTTCGGTACGTCCCCCGCTTTGACGCACCATCGGAATGGACGCCACCTCCGCACCTTGACCGTCCTCCACTTTGAGCCGCACGTCTTGAATCGAATAATTGTCATACACCACAGCGCTTACGGTCTGTTCCAAACCGACGAAACCCTCGTCTCCCACATCGGCGGTTACGTAAAGCTCGGGAGACTCCAGATCGCTGGCGGCCTGCAGCACCTGCCCGCTGATCGTACCGGCATGATCGGGCATGACGGAGGACACTGCCGCAAGTGCGTTAACCACGCCATAGCCGTAAGCCTCGTTCGGCGAGGCCGGATACTTGCTGTCCGTTGCCGGCGTCGCGGTCCCCTTCAGAATGTCCTCTACTTCCGCAACGGACAATGAGGCATCCGCAGATAGCAGAAGCGCCGCCGTTCCGGCAATATGCGGAGCCGCCATCGAGGTTCCTTCGTTCACCTTATATCCGCCGCCGGGTTTTGCCGATCGGATATTGACGCCGGGAGCGGCGATATCCGGCTTCTGGATGCCCGGGTACGGGGATGGGCCCCGGCTGGAAAATGACGCGATGGCATTGTTCGTATCTACAGCCGCGACCGAGAAGCTCTCCGGGTAATTGCCCGGAGGAGTAAGCGTAGAGCTTCCTGGCCCTTCGTTACCTGCGGCGAAGACGGGGACGATGCCGGCGTCTCGCCACTTCTGAATCACCTCGCGATAATACTCAACCACCCTAGTGGTTTTTATACTCCAAGAATTGTTGACAATATCCGGAGCTAATTCCGGATCGCCATTCGGCGCCAGCATAAATTCGCAGGCCGCCATCATGTCCGACGTTTCGCCCAGCCCCATGGCCGCAATCCAGGTGGCCTCCGGCGCTACGCCCGAGATATGGCCGGTATTCGGATCCGAGCCCAAAATCGTTCCCGCTACATGCGTACCATGACCGTCCGGGTCATACGGAAGCTGGCTGCCGTTCGAATCGAACCAGTTGCCGGCAGGGTTCGGATGGTCGGGATCGTTCGGGTTGTAGCCTCTCCACTTCCGCATCAGCTCGGGATGCGTCCAATCGACGCCGGTATCAATGATACCGACAACGACCCCGGCTCCTTTGACATTATAGAGACTCCACACTTGATCAGCTAAAATTTTGCCTATATTCCATTCCAACAGGCCGGAATCCGCATCTGCCTTCATGGCCGCCATAGACTTGACCGGCTCCGGGGGCGGCGCAGGTATGATGTCGATTTTCTCGTCCAGGGTAATTCTCACGACTTCCTTCCGCTGGGCCAGCTTCTGTATAACCGACCGGTCCGCCCGCACAGACAGCATATTGATGATGTAAAAGCTTTTGTAATCCTGCACGCGGCCCTGACTCTTCTGCACGTCAAGATAGCCGATCATGCCCTGCTGCGTATCTTCCGCAAGCGTCTTCAGCGAGGACACGACCTCTCTATGCGCCGCTTTCTTCTTGTCATAGCTGGTCGCCGCGCGGCCCGATCGCTTGCTCTGCGTTTCCAGACGCTGCTTCGCCGTTCTCGCTGCCGCCGCCGTATCTACTTGATCCGATAGCTCGACAAGCACCGAAACGTACTCGTTTTTCTCCAACTCATCGAGTACCGGCTGCTCGATCTTGCTCTTCGCTTCCACACGCGGCTTATCGGCGGCGTATGTCGGCGATAGATTCATAAACGAGATAAAGAATAACAATAAAGCCAACAATATCGGCAGCTTTCTCACTCTCACCGGGTATCTCCCTCCCATTTCCTTGTCATAAACTACCATATCGGAATTTTATCGTAAAAGAGAGAGAGACAGTTTTAAAAAAAATTATGAATGCGGGACAGCCGATACGCAGGTATATGCGGATGATGCAATTCGCTGTGCTCTGGCAGCGGAAGTTACAAGAACGCAGGTGTTGTGTATACTAAAGAGACAGGACATTGCGGGAACGGAGAAAATGACGGATGGACATCAAAGAGCAAGAGCCGCGCAGAAGAAGAAAGCACGGATCCGATACTCCGCTCTCGGAGGTTCCGGTTCCCCATTCGGACGGCGGCCCCGCCGCCGGTGCGGTACAGGCTGAAGAGCGGCATGCGGGAGGCAGCAGTCGGTACGCAAGGCAAGAGAGGCTCGTTGAAGAGCAAGGCAGAGAGCATGAACGTCGTCCGCACGACGGACTGATCGACGGGCAGGCGGAATTTGGGTTTGAGGTGCAGACAGATGAGCGGCAAACCGCTCAGGGAGGCGGAGTGCTTACCGTGCAAGCGGAATCAAAGCTGTGTGTGCATTGCGGTCAATGGTACCCGCTGAGCGAGTTCAAGCGGCGCACCGGACGGAGGTCCGGACGTACCGGCCGCCGGGGCGCTTGCCGGACCTGCCGGCTGCGGGCAGGGGAGCCGCCGCTTGGCGGAGCGGTTTCCGGCAGCGGGAAGCTTGGGCGAGCCGGTTACGGGAGCGAGCAGCTTCGTGGAACCGGTCGTGAGAGTGAGCAGCTTGGCGTAACAGGTAACAGAGGTGGGGAGCTTCCCGGAACGGGTTACGGGAGTGGAGAGCTTCGTGGGTCCGGCTACGGGAGAGAGGAGCTTCGCGGAAACGGCTTCATGAGCGAAAGGGCGGACGTCGATAGTGTCGGGGCACTGGGAGCCACATCGGCGGCTAGCTCCGGAAAGCTGCCGAGGGAGCCGTCACCAGGTTGGAGCGATGAGGCGCCGAATGACCGGAAGTCTACGAGCAGCAGCGGCCTGCCGGAGAATTCGGCGGCGGTAAGCGGCCATGGGAACTTGGTGGAGGCTAGCGGCCATGACAACTCGGCGGCGGCAAGCAGCCATGCCGTACTTGACGGTTCTCCGCCCATGATTGATCGACGGCGGTCCGACTTGGATGCCGCAATTGGCCGCATGGCGGCTGTAAGCGCTACCGGCAGCGCTCCGCGCAAGCGCCGGCGGCGCCGCCGCAAGAACGCGGGAACGGCGCAGCCGCCCGCGCCTGGAGCCGTTGCCGCGGCAGCGGCAACCACTGCCGCAGCGGCGCCCGCCCCGGACCCGGCTGATGCCGGGTCTCGGGCTCGCGCCGGCGCGGCTGCGCCGGAGGCGGCCCCCCTGGACGGGGCCGCCCACCCCGGCGATGCCCCCGCTGGGGCATCGCCAAACCCGGGCGCGGCCGCCGAGCCCGCCGCCGCGCCCCGCAAAAGGCGCCGCCGCCGCGGCCGGCGCAGCGCCAAGGCCGCCGCTCGCGCGCTGCTCGCCGGCGGCGACAACCCCGCGCCCGCGGCGGAAGCGCCAGCCATCCCGCCGCGGCGTGTCCGCCGGCCGCTGCCGGTGCCGCCGCCGCGGCCTCCCGGGCCGGACGCTTCGGTGCTGCGCCCGACTCGCGCCGGCGTCATCAAAATGCGCGGCCGCACCGACAAAGGCCGGCGCTGGGTGCAGGATACCGACCTGGCCACAGCCGTCAATCTCGTCGAAGAGCACGCCGCCGTCGTCATCAACTCCTATACGATCCGGCGCATCTATACGAACAAGTCGTTTCGAAGCTATATTTTGACACGGGACCGATACACGTGCTTCTTTTGCGGCGAATACGGCGACACGATCGACCATCTCGTGCCCCGTTCGAAGGGCGGGCATACGACGCCCGTCAACTGCGTGTGCGCCTGCCACCTCTGCAACCAGAGCAAAGCCAGCCGCGACCTCGACGAATTTTATGAGGACGACAATGAAGAAGCTTAAATATCCCTCTAAAATGGACGATCCCCGCACCTGAACCGGTACGGGGATCTTTATCGTATTCGCGGAAACCGCGAGCTAGTTCCAATGTTGACCTGTGGCACGTAAGCGACAAAAGCCCTGCCTCTCTTCTGTCCTTGCGGCTCCAATGACCGCTCCAGTGTTGAATTCGTGATCCGTTGTCCATCCTACTTGCAGCCTGAGTAAGAGAAAAGCTTGGAGGTTTGTTGAGGATTGTCGTGAGGAATCCTGCTAAACGCGGAACTAAAGGGGTTACCTTCAAATACTTTACTATCTTACCTGATCTGGAACGCTTTAGCAAGCACAGAATGCTGGAAAAATCAATTATAATTAATTGAACCTAAATCCAATCGCATGAAATTAGACTGATTTGAATGGGTTTTCGCTCAAACTTATTCGAATCCGCGGGAATGGGCCGGTTTCAAAAGACAGCCGTACACCCACGCATCCCGGCCGATACCGATTCCTATTCATGCGTACAGCTTGGGGCCGGCACCGGATGGACGGCACCGTTAATCGCCAATTTTGCGCCTGGAATATCATCGGTCACGAAAAAAGAAGTTCGATTCGGGCGCCCCCATAATACTGTACGGATTTGCAACTATGTCCGATTTCTATCAGCATGGGTGCATGACCCTCTCCAACGGCTTCATTATCCATCCTCCCCCCAACCAAAGTCGGGGCCGGACTTCCAACCTGCGCCGGTGTGCACGCCTCCCTTGGAACGTTACAATGGAGCCATCACGCTAGACGTTCAGGGGGATATTCACGTGTACTCACTATGGTCAGGCCTAGAGCTGCCGGCTCTGGCATTGCAGTTCATATTGGCTTGGATCGCAGCGTCCAAAGCCACTCGTATAGTCTACGGCGGAAGCACAGGTGTGATTCGCCGCCGCCTCGCCAAACAATGGGGCTGGTCCTTCCTGCTCCTCCTCCCTGCCGCAGGCGCCGCGGCCTGTATGTGGATGCTGATGTCCGCTTATCCGCCCGCCCTGTGGGAAGAACGACTTTACTTGGAGGCGCCTCTGCTTTTACTTCCTTTGGCCGCTGTCTGGCTGCTGTCCGTTCCGTCTCTGATCGGCGCCGGCGTTGCCGCCAGGAGTGCAGCTAAGCTCGAAGCCAAAGAGTCTGCTCCCGATATGGATGCTTTCACCTCCGTCGCAGCCTCCGAAGCCCCTAGCGCCGCGGCAAGCGCAGAGCTGAAGCTCCTTCGCAGAGCGGCATCGCCGTGGCTGACGCTTCCCTACGCCGCTTCGGCGCTTGGAGCGGCCGCGGCCTTATATTTCAGGATTGTCCCGCCTGCCTCTCTCAGCTGGCAGGAGCTTGCCATTCCGCTTGCCGCCGTGTTGGTCGCTCTGACTGCGCTATGGATGAGCCAACGCAGCCGGGCCGCAGCTGTCGAGCGTACGGGCGCCGCGGTGCGGGGGCCGCTTTGGAAACGGGCCGTGAGCGGTGCGGCCATCCTCGCGGCCGTTGCCGCCTCCGCCGCTTACCCGATCTACGCGGCTTACCAAAGCAGCTTGCTGCCCGGAGAGCTGAATATGATGGCGGGTCCTGTGGATGACGGCATCCCCGGTACAGCTGTCATCGGGGCCAATAACTTAGCTGCGGGTACTGTTCAAGCCGGACACCTTCACAGCATGACTGGCGCCTCGCTCGCCGCCGCAGCCGCCGCCCCCGCCGTATACGCTGCCGAGCCACGCGCTCGCCAGCTGACCGTTGATCAGCTGACAGGGCCTCAGACAGGCGATCCGGACCGGAGCTTCGAGCTGACCGCCCGCCGGGCCGTCGTCACCTTAAGCTCCGGCAAGCAGGTTGACGCCTGGACGTTTAACGGGGAGCTGCCGGGCCCCGAGCTGCGAATGAAGAAGGGCGAGCTGATCGAGGTGACGCTTCGTAACGAAGATATCGATGCGGGGGTAACGCTGCATTGGCACGGCCTCGATGTGCCGAATGCGGAAGACGGCGTCGCCGGCGTCACGCAGAATGCCGTTATGCCGGGCGAGACACACACGTACCGATTCCGCGCCATGCAAGCCGGAACGTTCTGGTACCATTCGCACCAAGTGTCGTCGGAAGCTGTCCGGAAGGGACTGTTCGGCGCTCTGATCGTCGAACCCGAAACCGCCGATATCCCTGTCACCAACGGCACCGCTGGCACCACTGGCACCGTTGAAACTTCCGGCACCATTCCCGCCTCGGCACCGGCACAGCCTGCGATGGATATTCCTGTCGTCACCCATGTTTGGGATGGGGCGGGTCTGGCCATCGGCTCGTCCGATACGCTGCAGCGGTCCAGCATCCCGGCCGGAACGAAAGTCCGCCTGCGGTTGCTCAACACCGACGACTGGGCACGCCGAACCTATGCGCTGATTGGCGTTCCGTTCCAAGTAGCCGCTATCGACGGTACCGACCTGCACGAACCGAGCATTCTGCAAAACACCCGGCTTGAGCTTACAACAGGCGGACGCTATGATGTCACCTTTACGATGCCGGACCGGCCCGTGTTCCTGAGCATCGGGGATAGTTCCGATAGCGGTCTCCTGATGAGCCCCGACGGTCAAGGGAATCCGCCGCCGATTCCGGCGCTGGCGACCTTCGATCCGCTTCATTACGGAACGCCGCAAGCCGCGCCTTTCGGTGCGGACAGCCGCTTTGACCGCGAATTCACGATGGTGCTCGATCAGAAGCTGGGCTTCTACAATGGCAATTTCGATCTGCTGTATACGATGAACGGCGCCGTCTTCCCTAAGACGCCTTCATTCCTCGTCCGGGAAGGCGATCTTGTCAAAGTGACGATCGTCAACCGCAGCTTCTTCGACCATCCTATGCATTTGCACGGGCACCACGTCCTCGTCCTTTCGCGGAACGGCGTTCCGGCGGACGGCAGTCCATGGTGGTCGGATACCCTGGATGTGACCCCCGGTGATACGTTCGAGCTTGCATTCCGCGCCGATAATCCCGGCATCTGGATGGATCACTGCCATAACCTTCAGCACGCGGCCGCAGGTATGTCCATGCATCTGATGTACGACGGCGTCACAACGCCCTACAGCGTGGGCTCCGCCACTACTAACCATCCGGAATAATTCCCCCGTCCGTGTTCCGTCAGCCGCTTCCTTTACTGGATGCGGCTGTATGATTTTTTTACAAATAATCAAATTACTTTTTATAACCTACATACTTGAAATACGTTGCACACTCCATTATACTTACTTTTGTGAAGTTAATAATTTTTTCAGGAGGAATTATCATGTCTACTGTTCTGTACATTACGGCGCACCCGCACGACCATCAAACCTCGGTTTCCATGGCCGTCGGCAAAGCGTTCGTCGATAGCTACCGCGAGGCGAATCCGCAGGACGAAGTCATCCACCTCGACCTGTATAACCTGAACATTCCGCATATTGACGCCGACGTGTTCAGCGGCTGGGGCAAGCTTCGCTCGGGCTCCGAGTTCTCCGCTCTGTCTGCCGAAGAGCAGGCCAAAGTCGCACGTCTGAACGAGCTTTCCGATCAGTTCGCCGCCGCTGACAAATACGTGTTTGTCTCCCCGATGTGGAACTTCTCCTTCCCGCCGGTGCTGAAGGCATACATCGACTCGTTCTGCGTCGCCGGCAAGACGTTCCGCTACACCGAGTCCGGCCCGGTAGGCCTGCTCGGAGGCAAGAAAGCTCTGCACATCCAGGCGAGCGGCGGTATTTACTCCGAGGGTCCTGCAGCTGAAGTCGAGAATGGCCATCGTTACCTGAGAACGGTACTCGGTTTTGTCGGCATTACCGACGTTCAAGCAATCTTCGCGGAAGGCATGAACGCGTTCCCGGACAAAGCGCAAGCCATCAAAGAAGCCGCAATCGCTAAAGCCGTGGAAGCCGCAAAGAGCTTCTAATCTTTCAAGAGAAAAAAGCCGTCCCTTAAGCAGATCGATCTACTTAAGGCGACGGCCTTTTTTTGCAAGGTAAGATGCATATAACACAATTGGCTCCGCTTACATTCCTGATTATTGCGGCATATCGGCGTTTTTCAAAAAATTAATAGTTTTTCCGCTAAACCACACAAATTGCAGTTTATTGCTGAATTAGCTTGAGGAATTCCGCCTAGCCATTAATGCAGCTGCCGTTGCACACCGGTACTATACTAGTCGCCCGGCAAATCAGCCCACGTTCTGCTTCCGGCGCATGAGCAGCTGATTGAGCACCTCGGAGAAGACGAGTCCGATCGCGATCGCTCCCGACAGCATGAACGCCTTAGCCGCAAGCTGCAGCGCCTGGTCGTACTGATTCTCCACAACGTTGCGCATCGCATCGTAGGCAATGCCGCCAGGCACGAGCGGGATAATGCCGGCGACGCTGAAAACAATAATCGGTGTCCGGAACAGCTTGGCCAGCACCTGACTTGTCACCGTTACCGCGAAGGAGGCGCACAAGGTCGCGATGATCGGATCGATAGCATGCTCGTATGCCATAAGCACATATACCAGCCACCCGGCCATGCCGACGAACCCGCATCGCAGCAGCGTATCCCGCGGCACGTTGAATATAATTCCGAACCCTGCCGAGGCGATAAAGCTCGTTATCAGCTGTGCAATCATAGACCCACCCCCTTGGAAAACAGCGACAGCACAAAGGCGACGCCCGAGCCGATCGCGAATGCGGTCAGGAACGCTTCCGCGCCCTTCGATATGCCCGACACCAAGTGGCCGGCCATCAGATCCCGCACCGCATTGGTAATAAGCACGCCCGGTACGAGCGGCATGACGGAGCCGACGATGATCGCATCAAGATCGCGCCCCGCTCCGTAATGAACCATGACGAAGGCAACGACGCCGATGATCCAGGCCGCCAGAAACTCCGCAAAAAACTTAATCGCCACCAGACGATGGAACCAATACGAGCCGTAATATCCGATTCCGCCCGCTAGGCAAGCCGCGCCAAAATCGTACCATTCCCCCTTGAACATAATAAGGAACGATCCGCTTACAAGCGCAGCCGCAACAACCTGCAGCCAAAGCGGATAAGACGTACCGGAGGCGTCGATCTGCCTCAGCATGGCGAGCGCCTCTTCGGCGGAGAGCCCGCCGCTGCTGATTCGGCGCGAAATCGCGTTCACCAGCGTCACCTTCCGCAGGTCGGTCGACCGCTCGGAGATGCGCACCATCCGCGTCGTCGGATGCGCGGAGCCGCCGTCGGCTGTAAATATAATCGCCGTTGGCATAACGAAGCTTTGCGCATCCTGAAGTCCTAACGCAGCGGCGATTCGCGTCATCGTATCCTCAACGCGGTACGTTTCGCCGCCGGATTGCAGGATGATTTTCCCGGCTATGAGGCAAGTCTCGATGGTGGCATTGAACTTCTCATCCATATATGCAGGCTCCCCCGGCTGTTCAGTAAAGAAGCCACCCGTGCACATGCAGGTGGTTTCTCCTATCCTATCATAGGAACAGGCAGCTGACAAAGGCGAACCTCGGCAAAAATAACCACGAATCGACAGGGTCCGCAGGTTCTTTATAAGAATTATTTATGATATCATATACAAGGGGGGTGTATCTTATGAATACTGCGAATGAGAACACCATCAAACATACAAGGCTTTCCTACGCCAAGCTGCTGCGCCGGATTTTGTTTCTCTTCCTCGGAGCCTGCATGGTGTCGGTCGGACTGGAAATTTTCCTTGTGCCTAACAGCATTATCGACGGCGGTATCACCGGGATTTCCATTATCGCCTCACACTTGAGCGGCTGGCCGCTCGGCTTGTTCCTGACCCTGCTCAACCTGCCGTTTTTATTTCTAGGGTACAAACAAATCGGCAAAACGTTCGCGATATCCACATTGTTTTCCGTCCTTGTGATGTCGATCGGCACGACCTTGCTCCATCCGGTTCCTCCGATCACCATCGATCCGCTGCTGGCGGCCGTGTTCGGCGGCATCATTCTCGGCATCGGCATCGGATTGGTCATTCGCTCGGGAGGCTCCCTGGACGGCACGGAAATTGTCGCGATTCTGCTGAACAAAAAGCTGCCGTTCTCGGTAGGCGAGACGGTGATGTTCTTCAATATTTTTATCCTCGGCAGCGCGGGGTTTGTGTATCAATGGGATCATGCGATGTATTCGCTGATTGCGTATTTTATCGCATTCAAGACGATCGACGTCACGATCGAAGGCTTCGACGAGTCGAAGTCGGTATGGATCATCAGCGACCAGTATAAAGTGATCGGCGATGCGATTATCGACCGGCTCGGCCGCGGCGTCACGTACCTGCAGGGCGAAGGCGCCTATACCGGCGATGACAAGAAGGTTGTCTTCTGCGTTATCAACCGCCTGGAGGAAGCGAAGCTGAAGTCGATTGTCGACGAGCTTGATTCGCACGCGTTCCTTGCCGTCGGCAACATTCACGACGTGAAGGGCGGACGGTTCAAGAAGCGGGATATTCACTGACCGGCATGAAAAATGGAACAACCTAGTCTGCTTTGGCAGGCTAGGTTGTTTTGGCATTATCGGCTTTCGGCAATCAGCTGACGCAGCTGCTGTCCTGCGCCTTCGGCGATGAGCCCTCCGTGGTAACAGACAATCGCTTCGATGTCGAGCTTCGCCAGCTTATGGAGAGAGCGCATCGCCTCCTCCATATCGAGTGTCGTTTGCGGGACAGGCCGGTGCAGCGCCCCGTTCACGATCAGCATGGCGTCGGCGGCGATCAGCGTCTTGCTTCGCTTTACATACAAGCTGATGTGTCCGTCCGTATGACCGGGAGTATGAATGACCTGGATGCCCCCGCCATACGGCAGCTCGTCTCCATCCGCCACAGTATCGGTCACCGGTGCCTTCGGAGGCTGCGAGAACATCGCCAAAGCTTGGCGTCGTACCTCATCCGGGAACCTCTCCAGTACGGGAGCCATTCGTTCCGGGGTCGTCTTGATCAGCGGCAGCTTCCCCTCGATATAAGGCCGGTCCAGCTCATGCGCATAGACGGTAAGGGAACTGCCGGATTGCCCGATGAGGTCGGGCAGACTGCCGATATGGTCGAAGTCCTGGTGCGTAACGACGATCGCCTGGAGACTGGCGGGATCGACGCCGTCCTTCCGCATAGCGGCGTGGATAAGCGGCAGCGAGCCGGGCATGCCGGTATCGATCAGTACGGCCCCGTTCTCATCCTGAATGAGCGTCGGACATAGTACCGATTTGCCTCCGAATCCGTCGATCTCCAGTTCAAGCATGTGAACACCTGGTGCAATTTTCATACGGCTAACCTCCTGGGAATGGGAATTGGGCAGCAATCCATTCTAAGTTGTACCAAATCGCCCCAGTAAGGTCAATACTCAAAATAATTATTATATCATAAAAATAATTTTTTGTCAATATGTAAAATTCACAAAATTGGATGTCCGTTTGTTACAATATTTTCGCTTTGGGATAAGCTCACTTACTTCACACATACCCCTATGCCGATAAAATAGCGCACCCCGTCCCGCGGCTTCTCGAACGTCACTCCGCGCTGATAATAGATGTCGACGTCGGCGTAGCGTTTGAACAGCTCCCCGAACTCCTCCGGCGTCAGTTGGTGCACATGGAACGGTTCGCTTGTCGGCATCCCCCGGCCGCGCCCGAACGGAGACGACAGCACTAGTATTCCCCCGGGCTTTAGCATCCGGTAGAGGTTGTCCATCAGCGCCGCTTCGTCGGCGATGTGCTCGAACGTTTCAAAGCAGAGGATCGTGTCAAACTGCCCCAGCCGCTCCGGAAGGGAACGATCCGCGGCGTCGCCCTGGAGGAACGTAATTTTTTGATGATGGTATTCGCGTTTTGCGTAGCGCAGCGTCTCTTCGTCGAGATCCACCGCCACTACCTCCGTCACTTCGCGCTTCCGTTCTTTCGCGATCATGTGGCTCCCGTATCCGGTGCCGCAGGCGAGATCAAGCACCCGGCCTCTCGCATACGGCGCAGCAAAATAATACCGGCTCACATGCTCCAGCAGCATCCCGTTCGTCGGCTTCAGCTGCTTCGGGATGATGCGCTCTCCTGTCCATTCCAATCCATGCACCGCTTTCCGGTTAATCGTTGTTGGCTGTCGATTTCAGATACGGCCGTACCGCTTGCAGAGCTTGAACGATCGCATCGAGCCGCTCCACATGCTCAAGCTGCAGACTGACGTACTTCGGCCGAATCCCGGAAGAGCTCAGCTCCAGCATCGCCAGCCCTTTCTCTTTATCTACCGATACCGAGAACTCGTCCTGATCATGCACATACTCCCAGCCCATCCGCATACTCCTCCAAACACAGCTTTCCTGTATCGTACCATACTTATCCGTCGCAGTGCTGTTTCATTTTCTTGCACTGTTTTGCCGGAACCCATTGTATAATTCACAGCTAAGAAACGTTGCAGAGGAGTGGTATTCATGAATTTGAAGAGGCAGCAAGTGTTCACAGGGTCTCCTTGGGAGCCGGTCGTCGGCTATTGCCGGGCTATTCGAGTAGGTGACCGGATCGAAGTAGCCGGTACAACGGCCATGAAGGATGGCGAGGTCGTCGGGGAAGGCAGCCCGTATGAGCAGACCGTCTTCATCCTGCAGACGATTGAGAAGGCGCTTCAAGAGCTTGGCGCGGACTTATCCCACGTCGTGCGCACGCGTATGTTTGTCACGGATATATCCCAATGGGAGTCGATCGGCAGAGCTCACGGCGAATTTTTCCGCGACATTCGGCCGGCTGCTTCCATGGTTGAAGTGAAGGCGCTCATCGACCCGCGTCTGATTGTGGAGATCGAGGCGGAGGCTATTGTCGGGTAATCATTGGAGAAGATAATGTGTGCCTTCTGATCATACGGAGAATAGGGCTGCCGCAGCAGCCCTATTCTCCGATCATTATTTTCCGCTTAACAGCTGATCATCCATAAGACGCCGAACTTGTCTTCCACTTCGCCGTACGACCCGCCCCAGAAAACCGGTTCTAGCGGCTGCCGCACTTGGCCGCCGGCTGCGAGCTTCTCGAACGCGTTTCTGCCTTCGGCTTCGGCTTTAAACTGCAGATTCAAGCTGATGTCGTTTCCCCGCGTTAATGGCGTCATGGAATCGGCCATAAAGAACGTGACCCCGGCGGCCGTAAAGCACATATGCATGACTTTGTCCTTCAGCCCTTCAATCGGCTCGGGAGCATCGCCATACGTCATGACGGAGTTGATCTCCCCGCCGAGCGCACCGATGTAGAACTCCGCTTGCGCCCTCGCATCCTCTGAAAATAAAAACGGTATCAGCGTTGCCATTACTCTCATCCTTCCCAGCTTGATTTGAACTGCCTCCGATTCCAATATAGCAGTTCTGCGTGGGCGGGATTTCTTTTCAATTGCTGAAATTGACGGCGGCCTGCGCCTGCCCTGGATAGCGGTTTTGAAGGTGTTATTTTGCTTGTTATCCTGCGGATGAAACAAATCACGGTTCCGTGGTGGCTCGGTGCCCGGAAGACGACCCTCTTTGGGCGGTCTTGGGACGCTGTGGCGGTTCGATGCCGAGAAGACGCCCCTTTCTATATCGGCGCAGCAAACGCAAAAAAGCCGCAAGCACCAAAAGGCCTGCGGCTTCCACTCGATATTAAATCATTCTTTCCCCGTCATACGTCGCGATCACCTTGTACAGATCCGGACGGCGATCGCGGAAGATGCCCCACTCAATGCGCTGCGTCTCGAGCTGATCCAGATCGAACTCCGCAACGAGCACCGTCTCTTCCGTACGGCCGGCTTCGGCAACGAAGTTGCCCTGCGGGCCGGCGATAAACGACGAGCCGTAGAACGTAATCGAGGAATCCTCATCGGACTCCACGCCGATCCGGTTCGATGCGATTACCGGCATCAGGTTGCAGGCCGCATGGCCGCGCATGCACATTTGCCAGTGGTCTTTGGAGTCGATCGAGCCGTCCTGCGGCTCCGAGCCGATCGCGGTCGGGTAGAACAGCAGCTCGGCGCCCATAAGCGCCATCACGCGCGCCGCTTCCGGATACCACTGATCCCAGCAGACGCCGACGCCGATCTTGGCGTACCGCGTGTTCCACACCTTGAAGCCCGTATCGCCCGGGTTAAAATAAAACTTCTCCTCATACCCCGGACCGTCCGGAATATGGCTCTTGCGGTACAAGCCCAGCACCGTGCCGTCGGCGTCAATGACCGCCAGCGAGTTGTAGCGGGCGTAATTCTTCTTCTCGTAGAAGGAGATCGGAAGTACTACCTGCAGCTCCTTCGCAATTGCGCGGAAGTGCTGAATCGCTTTATTTTGCTCAAGCTCCGTGGCGTAGACGTAGTAGTCGGACTTTTCCTTCTGGCAGAAGTACGGCGTCTCGAACAGCTCCTGGAGCAGGATGATTTGCGCGCCTTGTGCAGCGGCTTCCCGCACCAGCTTCTCGCCCTTCGCAATGTTCTCTTCAATATTCGTCGAGCAGCTCATTTGCGTAGCCGCTACTTTTACTTTTCTCATGGTTTCTCCCCCTATCCTTTGAAAATTAAGGCATTTGCTGTGTCGTACAGTGAACGTTGCCGCCTTCTTTAATGATGGCCATACCGTCTACCGTGCGGATGCGGCGCTCCGGGAATGCAGCCTGCAGCGCTGCGACAGCTTGCTTGTCGGTCTCTGCGGCCGTACCGCCGAAGATCGGCAGGATGATGCCGCCGTTCACAAAATAGAAATTGAGGTAGCTCAACGTCAGTCGCGAGTCTTCGAAGTCCACCCGCGGCGGCTGCGGCAGCTCGATGATTTGCAGCTCGCGGCCTTGGGCATCCTTTGTAGAGCGAAGTATGCTCAGGTTCTCTTGTGTAATTTCATAGTTGGCGTCCGAAGGATCGTAGCAGGTCTGGATAATCACCTTGCCCGGCGCCGCGAAGCAGGCGATGTTATCGACGTGACCGTCCGTTTCGTCGCCGTCGAGGCCGCGCTTCAGCCAAATCACCTTGTCGATATTGACGAACTTGCGGAGCTCTTCTTCGATATGCTCACGCTGCAGCTCCGGATTGCGGTTCGTGTTCAGCAAGCACTCTTCGGTCGTAAGCAGCGTGCCTTCGCCGTCGACATGGATCGAGCCGCCTTCCATCACAAGCGGCGCATCGAAGCGGCGTACGCCGTAATGCTCAAGAATTTGCGGTGCAACCGCGTCGTCGAGGTCCCACGGCGAATATTTGCCGCCCCAGGCATTAAACTTCCAGTTTACGCCGGCTACCTCGCCTTGGCCGTTTACGACGAACGTCGGACCATTGTCGCGCAGCCATGCGTCGTTGTGCTCGATCGGCAGCAGCTCGATCGGATGTACAGTCGGACCTTCCCGGTGGAGCGCTTCGCGCACCTTCTCGGCATCAGCCGCATTGACGACTACGCCTACCGGCTCGAATTCGGCGATGGCGCGAATCACCTGCGTGTAGCCGCCGCAGACGTTGGCATAATCGTCCGGGTAAACCATGGAGGCCTGAATCGGCCAAGAAATCAACGTGCGTGTATGTGGAGCCCACTCCGGGGGCATGCGATAATTCAGTTCTCTTGGATACGTCATGTCGGCATCTCTCATTTCTATGAGTATTCGGGATCAGCCAGCCATGTTGCCGTTTGTTGCTCGTGCTCGTCCCTGAGCCGACCCAAACAACATCATACATGAAACGTCCCTCGCACTCAATGAATAAATCTGGTCGATCAGGTGAGTGATTTCCCTAATCCGGCCAGCCATGCCCGCAGGCGCTCCAAAGCGCCGGGCATCCTCACCTGCAGCGAACCGAGCTCGTAGCGTCCGTCAGCCTGCTTTCCTTCCATAGCGAACTCGACCCCCGGCCGCCCCGTATCCGGATCGACGAGCGCGAGCCGCAGCGAATACAGGCCTTCGGGCAGACGGCTCGGCAGCCGAACCACGACATGGCTTGCCGTCTCGCCCGGCAGCCATGTCTGTGCCAGCCCCGTCACCCGCTCGCTGGCCACCGTCTCGCCTTGCCCGCTAACCAGCGCCACCTCTAACGGCCAGTCGTAATAGAACGAAGCAACTCCATCATTGCGCATCTTCAGCGATACCGGAACTTCGCCGCCTGTAACGGCCGATTCCGGATAGCTCAACTCGGCGACGCGCAGCCGATATCCCATTCGCTTCAGCAGCTTATCCATATTCGCCTGCTCGGCGGCGTTTACCTCCAGTCCCGCAGGGCTGCTCGGACCGAGCCAGGAGACGTGACTGCGCTCCACCATCTGCAGCACTTCGTTCACCCGGCCGTTTTGCACGTAGCTTCGTACCTGTCCGGCGTTGGCGAATTCCCCTCCGCTCGGCGCCTGCTTCCAAAAGTCCGGCATGCCGGGCAGCCTGACGTCGCCTGCCAGCAGCGACAAGTACCCGTTCTCGAACCAATCCACGAAATCCGCCGTCGCCCCCGGGCTCCCGAACATGTCGTTATACAAGCCGATCCCGTGTCCGCCGGCAATCGGGTAAGGCCGCCTCATCAGCAGCCGCTTCGTCGGGAACGCCTCCAGGTAATGCTTCACATAACGGTCAGAGGTCGCCATTGGAGGGAAAGGAATGTTCATCGTATCGTTGCTGTAGGTGTGCCACTCGCCCCAATGCCCGAGGCTGCCCAGTGCGATGAAGGCGACCCGCGGGTCTTTATCGTATCGCGCTCCCAGCGCGGCGATCGCTTCTTTGTGCCGCTGAATGAACGTCTCGTTGCTATAGTTCGGACTGAATCCTTTGCCGACCTCTTCATCATATTGGATCCCGTCGCGCCCAATCTCTTCATAGAGCCAATCCGGAATGTCGCGGTGGGCCTTGTCGGTTGCATAGTCGGCGACGAACCGGAAGATGACCCGTACGCCCTGCCTGCCCCATTCGTCAAGCTTGAACCTCCGCTCCAACCCGGCAAAATCATACCGTCCCCGCTCCGGCTCCAGCTCCCGCCATGTGACTACCGCATACACCAGCTTATGCGGCTGGCGGTACGGTCCTTGGTCGGCCGGGGGCGCGAAGCCCATAAAAGGATTGTATAGCACGGTCGTCAGCTCGCGCGGCGCCACCGTCACTTCGTCCGCAGCCGCTTCGCCCGGAGCCATGCCCGCGACCGTACCCGTGGCGGCAACGACGGCAAGCCCGATTATTGCACTCTTCATCCACATTTGCATGCTGACTGCCCTCCGCCTTCTTGCTGCAATGATCTATCTAAAGTCACGGCTTACGCACTATATTTTAGCAAATGCAAGTCTTCTTCTTCACGCCCAGCTTGCCGGCTTGCCCTACTTTGCGGATATAGTCCGCTGCCAGCGGCACTTTGCATGCGGTATCGCCTACATGGACATCCACTTTGCCGATTTTCTCCGCGATGCTTACAGCCTCGGCATGAAGCTCGGTGATGTAGCTGCCGACCGCAATGACGAATCCGTTCATCACGTAGCGCACCCGGTTTCTCTCTTGATGGACGGTCTCTTCCACCCGCCTGAGCAGAGCACGGAACTCGCCCAAATCAAGCCGTTCGTCCGGCGTAATCGCGATGTAATTCGCATAGGTGCTCCAGCCGCACGTGGCGACCATCTCTTCCGGCGATTCGATCCATTCCTTGGCGAGCTCCACCGCATAGGGGCTTTCGGCGGCGATCCAGGCTACGGTGTATTCGGCGATCATATACCAGTTCGCTTTGCGCACCCACGCCTGCAGCAGCTCTTTGGTAACCGCCTTCGGATTGACGGTCAAGCCCGCAAGGTACATGGCATCGCCGTTTCCCGTTTCATAGAGCGCTTTGGCCAAGTCCTGATCTTTCTTGACATCTTTCACCAGCTTCTTCAGATCGCCTACCTTGACGCCGAACAGCGGCTCCTTCGCTCCGTGGCGCAGGAAGATTTGCTTCGTTTGATGCGAGCCCATCGCCTCGAGCTTGTCCATAACGTCTTGTATGGTCATCGACATGTACGACTCACCCTCGTTTCAAAATGTCCCCCTACTGGGTTCGACCGGTCATTAACAAAATCCTCTACATCTTGATCGTAAAGGCTCGTTTCAATTCTTTGCAAAGCAGGTACCCAGCGCCAAAGCCAACCGCGATGCCAACGCTGTTGAACGTTGCGGCAGGTATGTCTGGAAGCAAGAGCGAGAGACTGACAAGCAGGGTTGTCCCTTCCGATTTCACATACGGATGCACCGCAGCATGAGCAGCCTTCATTGCAATGCAAAAAGGAATGTCAAGGCGCTCGACTGCCTTTTATCCAGCCTCCAATTCCCGCCTATCCCACCAGCTTGCCGCCTTCGTCCAGTCGATTCTCCTTTCCTTACGCGATACCTCGTGCACTCTTCTTGATCTTCGACTATAGTAAAATTAACTTCCTTATTCTCTCGTACCTGTCACCTCCGAGCACGGAATGACCGGAAGAGAGTCGGACGGCGTGATAGGATCATGACATGGAGGTATCGGGATGGAATGGCTGACGCGAATGAAGGATGCGCTGGACTTGATCGAATGCCGCATGGAGGAACCGCTCGATATCAATGAAATTGCAAAGGTCGCTTATTCGTCGCCGTTTCATTTTCAGCGGAAGTTCCACATCTTGACTGGGTTTACGGTCGCGGAGTATGTGCGCAGGCGCAAGCTGACCTTGGCCGCTCAAGAGCTGGCGGTTTCTTCGGCGAAAGTGATCGACATTGCGCTGAAATACGGCTACGAGTCGCCAGAGGCGTTCGCCAAGGCGTTCCGCAAGGCGCACGGGATCACTCCCTCCGCGGCGCGCGAGCCCGGCGTCAAGCTCAAAGCGTTCCCCCGCATTACCTTTCATCTATCCTTGAAGGGAGATAAGGAAATGGACTACAGAATCATAGACAAGGCCGCATTCCCGGTAATCGGCAAGGCGGTTCGCCTAACGTGCAAGGACGGCGAGAACTTGCGGGAGATTCCGAAGCTCTGGGGCGAGTTCAAAGCGGACGGCAGTGAGGATAAGCTGATCATAACTACAGGCGCCAAGGAAATCCTCGGCATCTGTATGGATCACACAGGCGAAGACTTTACGTACATGATCGCTGTGGAAGGAGACGCTGCCTCGGCTGAATTCGAAGTGCGCAGCATTCCTGCGGCTACCTGGGCGATATTCACTTCCGTTGGCCCTATGCCGGGAGCGATTCAACAAGTTTGGCAGCGCATTTACCAGGAGTGGTTCCCGGCCACAGGCTACGAGCATGCCGGAACGGCCGAAATGGAAGTCTATCCGCCCGGCGACCCGAATGCGGACGATTACCGCTGCGAAGTATGGATTCCGATTGTGAAGAAATAAGGGAGACCGGTTGCCTCGGGCAGCCGGTTTTTTATGTGATTTTGATAAAATTCATGATTTCAATTAATACCTAGTTAACACTAGGCTATTAACATTGTAGATAACTAGGTAATAGAGAGGAATCCTTCCCTCCATGTCCTTATTGTACAAAATAGGCAATAACCCGATTATCGCAGCAGTTCGATCACCTGAGGACGTCCAACAGGCGCTGGACAGCCGGGTTGAGAACATCTTCTTCATGGGCGGCAACGTTAAGGAAATCATCCACGCCGTCCGTTTGACGAAGGAGTCTAAGAAGGGTGCATTCGTTCATCTGGATCTGATTCGCGGCCTGTCGAGCACGGACAAGGAAAGTGTCGATTTCATCTCCGATTACGTCGGTGCCGACGGGATCGTCACACCGAAGAGCCATCTGATTAAGGAAGCGAAGCGAGCCGGTCTTTACGGCATCCTTCATCTGTTCGTTCTTGATTCTTTAGCGCTGCGGAACGGACTGAAGCTTGCCGCTAACGTTCAGCCCGATGCAATCGAGCTGATGCCCGGGGTCGTGACCAAAATCATTCAATCGTTCGCAGATTCAATGCCCGATACCCCGATCGTGGCCAGCGGTTTGATTCAAACGAGAGAAGAAGCCGCGGAAAGTCTTCATGCCGGGGCAACCAGCTTATCAGTCAGCGATGCGAGCTTATGGAACTTTACTTTCGCAGATTTGCGGGCAGCCGCCGTCTAGCCCAAATTGCATATATCGAAGTTTGGAGTGAGGGAGAAGAGAAAGCTCTGAACAACGAACAGGGACATAGTCCTTTGTTTGTTGTCGGCGCTTTCTCTTTTTTGCTGTCCGCTTGAACTATAACCAGGAGGGATTTAGATGAACATGAACGCCGAATCCAAGCAAAACAGACATGTAGTGATCATCAGCATCGACGGTATGGCGAACTACTACTTGCAAGATCCAAACGTACGCATGCCGAACGTCAGAAGGCTTATCGGCAGCGGTGTTGTCGCGGCAGGTATGGAGAGCGTGTTCCCGACGGCAACCTGGGCGATTCACTCCAGTATGGTGACCGGGACGTATCCCCGCAAGCATGGCGTGCTGGGCAACTGGACCGTCGAGCGTCCGAAGCATCGCGTCGGCGAGTTCTTCGGAGACCGAATGTACGATCAGCCTGACGTTCTCCGCTGCGAAACCTGGTATGATGCGGCCAAACGGGCGGGCTGGACGACCGCCTCCATCTGCTGGCCGGTCACCCGCGGCGCCAAAAATATCGATTTCAACATTCCTGAGTTCTATGAGCAGGAGCTGTTCGATTCTCTGTGCACTGCCTCGTATTGGGAGGAGCTCAAGGCCACCGGCTTGCCGATGGAACGATACGGCGAATGGAGCCGGGACCATGCACGCGGACCTATGCAGGATTGGCTGACGACCGAAATCGCCAAATATACGATCCGCATTCATCGGCCGAACCTGCTGCAGCTGCACTATTTGCTGCCGGACAGCCTGCAGCACGATTACGGTATCCGTTCCAAGGAAGCCTATTGGTCGCTGGAGTACGTAGATGAACGGATCGGGGACGTGTTAAAGGCGCTGGAGGACAACGACCTCCACGATATGACGGACGTGTTCGTCGTCTCCGACCACGGCTTCGTAGACACGACAAAGACGTTCTATCCGAACGTGCTGTTCCGGCAGAAGGGCTGGTTTAACACGGAGCAGCCGGGCCGCAGCCAAGTGATTGCTGTTTCTAACGGGGGCTCGGGCTTTGTATATGTGCTCGAGGAGGACCCTGACCGTCGGGCGGCGTTGGTCGCCGAAGTGCGGCAGACGCTGCAGCGGGCCGAAGGCGTCGGCCGGCTATTCGAGCAAGAGCAGTTTCCCGCTCTTGGCCTTCCCGCTCCCGGAGAGCTCGATACGTTCCGCCCGGACTTCGCCTTCGAAGCGGATATGGATAGCTTTGTACATTTTGGCCATGAAGGCGATGAAGTCATCCGTCCACTTACCAAGTTCAAAGGGATGCACGGATACTTGCCGCAGAGGGACGAGCTGAAGGCCATATTCGTTGCAGCTGGCCCTTCGATTCAAGCAGGCGTTACCCTGCCGGAAATCCGGCTCGTCGACATCGCGCCGACGATCGCCCGCCTTATCGGGGTAGAGCTCGGCAGCGCGGACGGTTCGGCACTGGATCAAATATGGAAGGAGGAGATGCAGCTTGGAAAACTCTATTCCGCTCAGCGGTAAACGGACTCAACGGACATCGGTGCTGCGGTGGCGCAGATTGCTCCCGAAGCTGTGGATTCCGTTTGCCTTCCTGCTGCCTGCGTTTGCGTTGTATGCGATATTCTTTATTTTCCCGTTCCTGTTCGCGGTCGGTTTGAGCTTTCAGGAATGGAACCTCATTAGTCCGGATAAAAAGTTCGTCGGTCTCGCCAACTACCAACATCTGCTCAAGGACGAAGTGTTCTGGATTTCCTTGAGCAACTCGGCCCTCTACGTGCTGTACACCGTGCCTTTCAGCATCGGCCTCGGTCTGCTGCTGGCCTTGACGGTGGAAAGCTTGCTGCGGGGCAAGAAGCTGTACCGCCTGATTTTCTTCCTGCCGGTCGTCTCTTCCATTGGCGTTATCAGTATCGTATGGAGCTTAATGTACAACCCGGACGTAGGGGCTATTAACGTGCTGCTGCGAAGCTTCGGCATCGATGGGCCGAACTGGTCGAACAATCCGGCAACCGCTCTGTGGGCGCTTGCCATCGTAGGGATTTGGAAAGGCTTCGGCTACAACATGGTCCTGTACATTTCCGGCTTGAAGTCGATCGACCGCAGACTATACGAAGCGGCTGCGATGGACGGCGGAGGACGATGGGCGCAGTTCCGGCACGTCACGCTGCCTTTACTGTCGCCGGTAACATTTTTCATTCTGGTTATGAGCATCATCTCTTCCTTCCAGGTGTTCGCAACCATCCAGATTATGACCCGGGGCGGACCGAACAATGCGACGAATGTGCTCGTGTACCAGATTTACCAGGAAGCGTTCCAGTTCTTCAATATCGGCGTAGCGATGGCATCGTCCGTCGTTCTGCTGCTTCTCGTCGGAGTGCTTACGATCATCCAATTGCGCCTGTCGAATCACACAGTCCACTACCAATAATTCATCTTTGGAAAGGAGCTTCCGCCATGAACCGTACGCTACGGCTTGTCGAGGAAGGAACGAAACACCTCTTCCTGCTTGCGGCCGCATTCATCTGCCTCATCCCGATACTCTGGATGCTGGCCACTTCCTTGAAGGCTCCGCAGGATGTGTTTGCCGGCCCGCTGTTTTGGACAAACCAGTTGAACTTGGACGGATATATGCGCGTACTCCGGGACATTCCGGTCGGGCTATGGGCCTGGAACAGCGCGTTTACCGCCGGCCTGCAGACGCTCGGGCAGCTGGTTGTCGGAGTTGCGGCCGCCTACGCGTTCGCCCAATATCGTTTTCCCGGCAGGGATGCGTTGTTCTTCTTCGTTCTTATGACGATGATGATCCCTCAGCAGGTAACGATGGTGCCGACTTACATGATCGTGAACGAGCTGAATTGGCTGAATACGTTTGCCGGCGTCATCGTCCCGCATCTCGCGAGCGGCTACGCTATCTTCCTGCTGCGGCAATCGTTCATGACCGTTCCGCGCGAGCTGGGTGAAGCCTCCGTGATCGACGGCTGCCGACCGCTGGGCACGTTGTGGCATGTATATTTGCGCCTGTCCGGTACGGTAATCAGCGCTTTGGCCGTCATTTTGTTCGTCGGCAACTGGAATGACTACCACTGGCCGCTGCTGATTCTGTCCGATAAGAGCATGCAGACGCTCCCGGTCGCTTTCGTCCAATTCCGGGAGGAGGAATCGCTGGAGTGGGTGCCGACGATGGCCGTCGCCACGCTTTCGATGGTCCCCGTGCTCGCCTTGTATTTGCTGGCCCAGAAGCAATTTATCGAAGGCTTTATGAATAGCGGCTTGAAGGGGTAATTGCCCCACTACATATAACCCAGGGAGGAACAACACTTATGAAAAAAATGTTTAGAACCCCTCTAATCGCCGTTTCGTTATCCGCCGCCTTGACGCTGTCCGCTTGCGGCAGCAGTGAGTCCGCTTCTTCCGCCAATTCGGCCGCAGGCGGACAAGCAGGCGCTGCCGCCAAGAGCGATGAAGTCGTCGAAATCGAATTCCTTCACGGCCACGCCGGCGACAACATCGACAAGCTGATTGAGGAGTATCACAAATCGCAAAGCAAGGTTCGCGTCAAGCCGGTATTCGTGCAGGGCTCCTACGAGGGCATTATCGAGAAGCTGCAGGCGCAAGCAGTCGCGAAACAGCTCCCGGACGTATTCACGAACGGCTATGTATATACCCGCTTCGCTATTGGGACGCTTCCGGTCGTGCCGGTATCCCAGTTTATCGAGAAAGAGAAAACCGACCTGTCGGACTTCTTCCCGCAGATGCTTCAGCTCGGCAAAGGCGATGACGGCAAACAATACGCCATGCCTTTCGCCGTGAGCACGCCGATCCTGTATTATAACGCCGACCATTTTAAAGAAGCCGGGCTTGATGCGGACCATCCGCCCAAGACGTGGCAGGAGCTGCGGGACGCGGCCAAGAAGCTGACCGTGAACGGGCGATACGGGATTTTCTTTAACTATCAAGTAACCGGCAACTGGATGTATCAGGCAATGACGGAAACGGCCGGCGGCCAGATGATGTCCTCGGACCTGAAATCGGTCGGCTTCGATTCCGATGCAGGCCGTAAAGCGCTGCAGTACTGGGTGGATCTGGTTAACGTCGACAAGTCGATGCCGAACTTGGACAGCAAGCAGGCGTCGCAAAGCTTCCAGGCCGGCAACATCTCGATGTATGTCGATACAACCGCATCGCTGACCGGCTTCCGCAAGCAGTCGCAGTTCGATCTGCGTACCGGCATTTTCCCTTCACTGGACGGCAAGCGCGTCGTTCCTGCAGGAGGTAACAACCTGTTCATTCTGTCAAAGGATCCGAAGAAGCAGGAAGCCGCTTGGGATTTCGTCAAGTTCGCCACGTCTCCGAAAGCGACAGCCATGGTGGCGCAAGGCTTCGGCTACATGGTCACGCGCAAGAGCGCCTTGGAGGACCCGCAACTGATGGGCAACTACTTGAAAGAGGTACCGGCTGCTAAAGTGACTTACAATCAAGTCGAGAACATGGTGCCTTGGTACAACTTCCCGGGTGCGGCCGGCTCGAAGGTATACAAAATCGTGCAGGACAACATTCAAGCCGCCCTGCTTCAGCAGAAGACGGTCGATCAAGCCATCAAAGAAGCGGCGACTCAGGCAAACGCGCTGCTGAAATAAGAGCGGAGGGTAACGAGTTTGGCACAGCATGGTTTTCTCCCGAGAATGCAAGCATACTTCTTTGACTTGGACGGCTGCATCTACCATGGCGACCGGCTATCCGCAGGCGTCGTCCCGCTCTTGGATCGGCTCCGGCAGCAAGGTCTCTCCTATGTATTCCTGACGAACAACTCCCGGCTCGGTGCGGCTGAAATCGGCTCCAGGCTGGAAGCGATGGGACTTACCGTTCCCGATGACCGCATCCTTCCGGTAACCGATATTGCCGGCAAATATCTGCGGGACAAGTACGGTAAGCTCTCTGTCAAGACGATCGGCAGCGATAGTCTCGCTCGAAATATTGCCGAAGCAGGACATACCCCGATTGCGTGGGATGCCCCGGGCGCCGATGTGGTGATCGTGGGGCGCGATACCGAGTTTCACTACAACAAGCTGCAGCGCATTGCAGCCGACATCGGCCATGGCTCGAGACTGATTGCGACCAATCCGGACCGATATCACCCGGGGCAGTTCGGCGAGCGCGTTCCCGAGACGGGCTCCCTGCTTGCCGCCATTGAGGCCGTCACAGGGAAAACAGCGGAATGTATCGGCAAGCCGGAGCCGTATATGTTCGAGCAAGCCATGCAGCTTTGCGGCGCCGCTCCTGACAGCTGCGTGATGGTCGGTGATAACCTGGAGACGGACATTCGTGGAAGCCGCCAGGCCGGACTGCGCTCGGTGTGGATTACAAATGGCAGCGCCCCCGGTCCTGCTGCAGAAGGTGGCGCGGAGGTGCTTGAAAGCCGTTCAAGCGCGGCCGGATTCGCTCCGTCGGGTCCTGCCCGCCCCGATGTAGTCGTGAACGATATGGAGGAACTATATCAGCTTGTCATGCAAGGATAAACGGCTTCGCCGTCCTTCAGGACGAGCGCGTTTACCGTAGCGGAATCAGCCAAACATAAGACAGCGTGAGCCGTCACGTGAAGGAGCCTCTCTCCGGGTATGGGGGGGGCTTTTTTCTCGTCGGGTTTAAGCTGTGATAGCGGGCTCTAGTATTTTGTCGTATAGTATAGATATTGTCACCTGACAGCTGTTTCTGTCGATGCAGCTATTTCTGATTCTTGCCGTCTGGTTGGTCGCGCAACCTGTAAGGCTACCCTCAAAGGAGACCGTTGCCGATGGATTTTATGAAGCAAATGTTTTCGAACCTGTCTGTCAGAAGATTCGGTATCCTTGCGCTGATCTGCGTGCTTCTCTTCCTCATCAAAGATATGCTCAATATCGTCCTGCTGACCTTCCTGATCGCATTTGTGATGAACAGCTTGCAGAAAGCGCTGTCCCGGCCGATCAACCGCATCATTCCGATCAATAGCAAAATCATTGTCGTGCTGCTCTACCTCGCTTTGGTCGCACTGCTTGTCACTTCGATCGCCCACTACTTGCCGACGGCGGTTATCCAAATCAGGCAGCTCAAGGATCTGATTCTCAGCTTCCGAAATGCGCCTCTTCCCGAGGACGAAGTGGCCCGGTTCATCGTCATGTGGGTGAAGGATCTCAACCTGCAGCTCTATGTGAAGCAAAGCTTCGAATACGTGATGCGCATCAGCAACTGGGGGGCGACGTTCGTCTTGTCGCTGATTCTGAGTCTGGTGTTTATTTTGGAGAAGAACCGCATTGCCGCCTTCACCTCCCGCCTCAAAGACAGCAAAATTTCATGGCTGTACAACGAGCTGGAGTATTTCGCGAAGAAGTTCGTGCTCTCCTTCGGCAAGGTGCTGGAAGCCCAAATTTTGATCGCGCTCTGCAACACCGTGTTTACCGTAATCGGGCTGTGGATCCTCGGCTTTCCGTATTTGTTTGCCCTGTCGATCATGATTTT
The DNA here is from genome assembly GCF_042432825.1 of Paenibacillus chartarius. NCBI lineage: Bacteria > Bacillati > Bacillota > Bacilli > Caryophanales > Paenibacillaceae > Paenibacillus > Paenibacillus chartarius. The sequence continues at coordinate 54,013 of NZ_JBHLWN010000051.1, forward strand.
CCTGCTCAGTCTCGTTCCTGTCGCCGGCTTTATCGTATCTTTGGTTCCACTCTGCATTATCGGCTACAACTTGGGCGGCATTATGATGGTCCTCTACGTGATCTCTATGATCGCCGTATTGCATGCGATTGAAGGTTACCTGCTGAATCCGAAGCTGATGTCGTCCAAAATGAACCTGCCGATGTTCTATACCCTCATCGTTCTCGTATTCTCGGAGCACTACTTGGGCGTGTGGGGCTTGATCGTCGGCATTCCGATCTTTGTGTTCCTGCTGGATATTATCGATGTGGATACGACCCGGAAGAGTTAGCTGTATGTTGATTAAGACCGGAGGCTCTGCCTCCGGTCCTTCGTATGCCCGCCAGAAGCCTGCGTAAATACAAGAACCTGCACTTTTACATGAATCCATCTGCTCAACATGTTGGAGATACCTACATGTCGAAAGCTGAAATAAAGACCTGATCCGAAGCCTTTCCCGGATCAGGTCTTTTAGCTGCTCTTACGTCCCTCGTGCCGCTTTGCAGCTTACTGCTCCTGCTTCCGCAGCAATCTGCCAAGCACAATGACGGCTTGCGCTCTAGTCGTCACACCTTGAGGAGCGAAGGTATCGGCCGTCATGCCTTGCATGTAACCTTCCTGAAGCGCCAGCACGACCTGCTCCTGCGCCCATCCCTGAACGCTCCCGCCGTCGGTGTACGCATCCAGTACGGATGCCGTGCTGCCCGTCGACTTCAGCTTCAGCGCTTCGTGCGCCCTGCCGATCATAACGGCCATCTGTTCGCGGGTAATCGTGTCATCCGGACCAAAGCGTCCGTCGGCGAGGCCGGTTGCGAGACCGTGGGAGGCTGCGGCGATCACCGCTTCGCGATACCATGCGCCGCTGTCCACATCGGTGAACGCCGCGGCGGTATCGGCTCCCCCTGCAGGCACCGGCAAGCCGAGCGCGCGAACCAGCATCGCCGCAAACTCCGCTCTCGTTACCGTCGCTTCGGGACGGAACTCCTGTGGCGTAACGCCGTTGACGAGCAGCCGCCGCGCCATCGCATCGATGTCCTGCTCAGCCCAATGTCCGGCTGTATCGGCAAACCGCCGCTCGAGGCTCATGACAGAGTAAGGCGCTTCCGGCTCCATATCAAACAGCAGCTGCTTTCCGTCCGCACTCTTCTTGCTGCGAACATAGGTCCACTTGGCGGCAGCTTCATCATACCGGTATACTTCCGGCTGCCCGAATGTGGATTTACCGCTCAATTGACCTTGGTAGCCTGGCTGCGCTGCGAAGGACAGCTTCACCGACTTCCCTTCGCTGTGGGCCTCGGCCGTCACGGTGACGACATCGGTCAGCAGCCGCAGCGACTCATTCTGGAGACGAGCCGCTTCAGAGGCAGCTTGCGTCAATGAAGCACCTGCCTTAGCGGCAGTCAATCGTACGATGGCTCCGTCAGCGATTTCATCCATACGAAGCATTGACGCATCCACCTCTACGCCCATCCAGGCCGTTTGGAGCAGCAGCCTTGCTTGTGCCGCAGCCAGCTGCTTCACCGCCCCGGCCGGAAGCTGCACGACGAGTTCATCGGCCGGTTCCTTAATGTCGACATACAGCTTTTGCTGTTTCTTGCCGTCCTTTAAGGCCGCTTCCACGGCAGACTTCTCGATTTCGATCAGGAGCGCCATCCCGCCGGAGGCCGTAGAGCGCTTCTCCATCCGCGCTCCGTCGCCAAGGTTCAACGGGTCCTTCGTGGAGCCTGCCGAGCCGCCCCCTGCGTTGTTTCCGGGAGCTCCGGGGGTAGACGGGTCAGACGGATCGGATGGATCGGACGAAGGCCCCGAATAGGTGACTTGGATCGTGTACGTCGTTTCCTTCCGGCCTTCCTGCTGTACCTGAATCCGGATGATACCGTCCTGCGGGATCGTCACAGACTTTGTTTCTCCGCTCTTCACCGATTCCGCCCCTATTGTCAGCTGTGCGCCGGAATTCGCAGCCGTCGCCGTAACGCCGAGCTGCTTCGTTCCCGAAGGAAGCTCTAACTTGTACGTCGTTATATACGCCCCGAATCTCGGCGACAAGCTTCCTTGGCCGAACGTCAATCCGCTTAACAGCGCACTGCTTTTATCCTGCAGCGTCAATGTCCGTTCCGCCGAGCCGTTTCCGGCAAGATCCGGTACAACCCCGCCCTGCAAGCTCAACGTTTCCGTTCCCGACAGCGTCAGCGGAACGTTCAGAGCCAGCACCGCCTCACGGGTATCGGTCTGGCTGTACACCGTGGCGGTCACCGCCGATACGATCGATGCGGACGAACCGGCGAGCTGCACCTTGCCGGCGTCGAACGTCAAGCCAATCGGCTCATTGAACCGGATGCGGATCGTTCGGCCTCCATTCTCCACCCAGGCTTCTTCCGCGACCGGTCCGGCCTGATCCAGCTCCGTCACATGGAACTCCCGCGGCGTCAATGCCTCCGCGCTTAACGCGGTGTTCGCATAGCTCGTAAAATAGCTCCTATCCATCGTGAGCCAATATCGCGCATCCTTCACGAGAGGCGTCTTCGGTACGAAGCGAATCGTACGCGAGAGCATCACCGCAGGGTCGGAAGCGCTAGCCTCGGCTCCGATGAAGCTCGCGGTACCCGGAACAGCCGTATTCCCCGCATCGGTAACCGCAACCGCGGCTTCACTCAGCGGTACGACTTTCACATACTTGGACAGTACGATGTCTACATAGCTTCCGCCCTCATACGTAACTCCCGTAACCGTGTCAATCACCGGCGCATCCCGGGATACGAGACCGGCGTTCACCTCCGTATGCGGCGGCGGCACATCCAGCTCGGCGCTGTACAGCGTCTCGTAGCCGGCCTTCTTCCACTGCACTCTCCACTTGCCCGGCGGCACATCCCAGCCGTATTTGCCGGCCTTATCGGTCTGCTGCGGGTTGCCCTGATCGTATTCCCCGGCGTTCCAGCTCTGCCACGTTCCAGTCCGCTCATCCAGAACCTCTACGGTCGCCGTCACATCCTCCAGAGGGTTGCTCTTGACCGCTTCATACACGTATCCGCTCGGATCGTAGATCCACTTCGGACTCAGAAGCTTCCGGCCCTTCTTCTTCCGCTTATCCGGATTGTCGTTGCACTCATTGTAGCCCGAGCCGACGGCGTCAATCTGCTCATCAACATAGTTATCGATCTTATCCTCGATGATGCTCGTCGCTACGCCGGCGACTGCCGCGCCGGGGCCGGTAAGCGCCATGGCGGCGACGCCCGCGTTCATAGCCGTCTTCGCCACTTCCCCAAGCACGACGGCGGCGAGCGCCTTACCGGCCTCCTTGGCCGTCGTCGGCATTTCGTCCAGGCAGTCCAGCCCGCTTTCGACGTTGTACATGATTTTGTTGATTTTCTCCGCGTATTCCTGATAGCCCTCGAACTGGTCCTTCACCTCGGAGATGGAGTCGTTCACGCCATCGACTTCCGTCTTGATCTCCATAAAATATTCCGCCGTATCCCCCCAACTCCCGCCGCTCGCGAACGCCGCAGTCCGCATGTCAAGGGAGGCGAGCTTTTCCGGGACTATATAGCTGCGCGGCATGTAGCCCTTCATCGTGACGGACATCGACTTCTCCGTCTCCGCCATCTCGTAAGCCGTTTGCACGGCAGGCACACCGGAGCGCTGCGCCGCCGCCTGCTCCTCGGCGGAAGGCTTGTAGCTAGACTCCGGATCTACCGTAAGCGTGACGCTCATTCTCGCATTGTTCAGCTGAGGGAAACGAATTTGGACCGCCCCCGCGTACTTCCCGCCTGTCAGCTGGAACGGGGTCACCGATACGACTTCAAAATCTCTCATCTTCGGCGGAAGCGACGCTCGAAGCTGATCGAGATTCGGCAGACTTCCGTCATATGTCCGCTCCGGACGCTTGACGTCATAGTCGACATAGATGCCGCCCAGCGCATCGTGCGTCGTAGGCACGACCGCCCGGAACAAGTCGCCTTGCCGCTCGGCCGGCACCGGCTCCCCTTCCTGGCCGTCCATGTACATGCGGACATTCTCAACCATATCGGGATTTGTGAATTTAAAATCAAACTGGAACGGATTCCCCGGCACAACGGTGTACACGATATTCGGCGCTTCCTGCCCGGTCTTTACCGATATCCAGCGCCCGGCCGGCGCCTGGGAGAAGGCCATCTCTACCAGCTGCGGACCGTTGCTGTCGTATTGAAGGTACGTTTTATTCGAGCGCAGCTCCACGTTGTTGACATTCGCCGTCGCCCAAAGCGCATGCAGACTCGAGCTGCCGAGATCGTTCAAAGTAACCGGCGCTTTCCACTGTCCGGACATACTTGCCGTCGCTGTGCCGATCTTCACTTCGGTATCGTAAATATGGACGGTGCTTCCTGCAGGCGCATAGCCGCTAACGACGGTTTGCATGCCCGGGTCGGATACGCGCGCAGGCGCGTCCAGCGTAATTCTTGGCGCATCGAGGTGGATGGTGCCAAGCAGCTCTTCCACGCTCTGCGAATCCAGACTCGCTTGAATTCGCGCCGTCGCCATCACGTTATTTTTGTTAAACGACGGGTCGATCCGAAGCTTATACGAGACTGCACCTTGCTCGCCGTCGGCGACATCGCCAAGCGGCACGCGAAGCGTCCCCCCCTCGACGGCCGCCCCCGGCTTCCCGCCGCTGACCGCCAGCCGCCCCTGGCTGTCGGCAACGATCGTCATCCCTTCGGGAATATCAAGCAGCAGCGCGGCATCCGCCGCAGTTTTACCGGTATCGTTGCTGTATACAGCTCTCAGACCGATCGTGCTGCCCGGCAGCGCCTGTGTCGATTCCGCCGAGAAAGAGTTCCCCGACTGGTTGGCAAAATAGCTCGTCGGACTGAACGCGATCGTCCCGATATTCTTGATTTGATTTTGCGCGATCGTGAAATCCACTGTTGCATACTCGTAACGCCACTTGTAGTCCTGATCCCGGCTCGAACGGGTGATCTGCATGCGGTAGCTGCCGCCCCGCGGGACGTTCACCTGGAACGGATCGGATTGGAAGCTGTCATCCCACACGGAATCAATCCATCGCTTGCCGCCGCTCGGCAGCAGCTCGTAAACGGATGCGGAGTAATAGCTGCTGCGGCTGACCTCCACGCGGCCCTGCACCCGTGCGCCGGTCTCCTCCAGCCGAATTTCCGCTGTGGCGTTCGATTGGTCATCCATGATGACTTCCTTACAGGAGCTCACATACGCATAGATGGCACCGGATACGCAGACTTGCACCGGCGTACCCGGACTGCCGCCGAGTGTGACGGCATTGGAGTAATAGGTGCGCACCCAGCCGAACCTGGATTGGATAACCGATAAGAAATTTTCGTTCTCCATGTTCAGCGGACCTTGCCACTCGGTATCCAGCGCTTTCTTGAACACCCGGAGATTGATGACGCCGCGGTCGGGCTGCTTCACCGGGATATCGAGCAGTGTCGTCGTTCTCGGCTGAACCGCCGCCGTAATCGGACCCGAGCTGTAATAGTAAGAGTATTCCGCCGCCTCCAGCACGACGTCTCCCGCAACCAGATGCTCAAACCGGACTTTGCCATCCAGACTCGTGCGTCCTTTCACCACATTCGTAATGCCCTTGTACGTTTCAGTAGCAGTCACGTAAGCGTTGTACACCGGCTCTCCTGCCGGATTTTTCACCGTGAGCTCCAGATTGCCGCGATCCGGAGCGATCACGTGCACGGTGAGCACGTTATCACCGGCACCCAGCTTCAGGCTCAGCGGGCCGGCGGCAGCAAGCTCGTAGTACATCTTGCTCAAATCGACTTCCGCCGTTATGGTCTGATCGCGCAGCAAGCCGTCGCGGGAATCGGTCATCCCGTCCTCTCCCGTCGAGGCCATATGCAGCTGCTGCCGGTACTCGTCCCATAGCGTTACCGGCACATCCGGCACCGGCTTCCCTTCCTCGTTCAACACCTTCACCCGAACCCGCGCCGGTAACGATACGGGGACTGTCGCTTCCGCCACTCGACCGGACTCTACGCGCACACCCTCGAGTCGGCCGATTTCATACATATAGTCGGACGTATGCAGAACAATCTCGTAGTCGTCGCTAGGCCACAGTCCCTCGACCGGTCCACGCAGCGCTTCGGCGAGCGTCAGAGGTACTTCCCCTTCCGTCGGATGCAGAAGCGTGAGGATCGCGCCTTGGAGCTCGGCCGGAGAAGCACCGCTGAACGTGAGCTTCAGCGCGCCGCCGACGGCGACCGGCAGATCGTCAGCCGTCTTCTCCTGCACCTTGCCGCCGCCGGTCAGCGTCAGCTTCAGCTTGCTAAGCTCCGTCGTATCCGCGGTCAGCTGGAAGCTTCCCTTATACAAGCCCGGCACACCCGCAGTCTGCATCAATGGAACGGATTCCGTAAATTCCTGCACCGTGCCGCCGCCCCGTGCTTTGTAGGATACCTCCACCGCTGCAGCCCGATTGGGGTCTCCCGTGGCGATCAAATTGATCTTTGCCCCCTGCACGAGCGGACCCCGCTGCGGTCCGCTCTCTCTGGTCCAAATAAGGTTCAGCGGCAGCTCCGTCGGCGGCGGATTCTCTCCTCCGCCGTTCTCCCAGGTATAGGTCGGCCCCTTCAGGCTCATATGATAACGGCTGTCGATCGCGTCGACTTGGAATACGTCGTCGGCATCCGGTTCGCGCGCCAGTCCCGTGAACGTATAGCTCCGGCCCGCGGAAGCCGGTACGTAGGCGGCGGGTTCTCCGTTCCTATAGATCGCATAGCCGGTCACGCCGTCCGGGTCGACGGCTTGCGGCCAGCTCAGCGTAAGCGTATCGGTCCCGATGCCGGATGCCGTCAGCTCGCTGCCAGCCGGCCATTCCGGCGCGGTTCCGTTCGTAGCGATAAAGTAATCAAAGAGCGTTAACTCAACCCCTGCAATATTCTCCGTATAGAATGAGTAGAACGTAACGGTATTGCCCGTGTCGCTCACTGTCGGATTCTTGCTCGGCTTCAGCAGCGGATACGGCGTACCCGGCACGTCCACCTTGCTCGACGTCAGCCCCTCGCTATCCGCTACATATACTTCGGTCTCATCACGACTGCTGTTGGTTTCCAGCTCATACGCGACATAAGCCCCATTTCTGCTGATCGAAGCATGGTCGCTGTCTCCGGTATGCTCGGAGCCGTCCGTCTGCATTGATACCCGGCGGAACATATTCTCGTTCGTGTGATAGACGAAAATGTCCTTCGAATTGTTCGTATCGCCGGAAACCAGGTCGTCGCGATAGCTCGTGAAGGCCAGCTTCAGCCCGTCGCTGCTGAGCGAAGGCCCCGTCCCTTGCGTAACCCGCTGCAGCGCTTTTGCGGGATCGGACGCATGGCGGTCCAGCAAGTAGACGCTCTCCGTACCGATGTAATCTTCCAGGTCGGTCAGCTTGGCCTTGGACACAAAGGCAATCCGGCTTCCGTCCGCACTAAGCGATGGCGCCCAGCTGTCATTGTTCCACGTCTGTTCCTTCGGAACGCTGATTCGCTCAAGCTTATTTCCCGCCGCCTGGCGGTCGTACAGGTAGACGTCCCGCTCCCCGTTCACATCGTTCGCTACCAGTCCATTCGCTTCGGTATCGAACGCAACAAAACGTCCGTCTGCGCTGATGGAAACGTATTCACCATCCCCCGAGCGCCATTCGTTGGTCGAGCTGATTCCGTTCACCGTTACCAGTTCATCCGACTGCAGGTCGTACCAATACACCTTCGTTCGTCCGCTTATGGTGTTCTCTCCGTACGTGTAGGCAAAATATCGCGCATCCGGCGTCATATCATACCGAATGACCGAACCTTCCCGATCCGGTGTGCGTATCCGCAGGTATTGCCCCGTTTGGCGATCCTGCACCATGACGATCTTTTGTCCGGACCCGTGCTCATCCTCCGGCTTATAGGTCATGAACGCCAAGTATCGTTCATCTGCGCTGAGCTTCGTGATCGGCGTGTCCGCTGTTGCGTACACCATAGACATGAAACTGCGATTCAGCTTGCCGAGCAGGTTCCAGGATAACGGACTGACGGCAAACTTGGAAATAGCGGGGACTTGCGGCTGCACAGGCAGCTGTGGCAGCTGTGGCAGCTGCGGCGGCTTCGGTGCGGCTATCCCGTCATCGGGGCTGTAAACCGTCTCAGTCACCGCCGACGACCCATCGATTGCCATAGCGGCGGTATCCGCCGCAACCGCTCCATTAGGCATCACCGATGTCGACAGTAGTGCCATGGCCAGGATAGCGGCCAACCGGTTCTTCATAACCTTGAATTTCGTAAATATCATGCCATTCCTCCGTCAACTTGTTACGTTCCGTATCAGTATAACGGGATTTAGGCAACGTTGTCGTGATCTGCGTTACATTTTGTAAATAAAATTTATTTAAGCTAGCTTGGCTCCTTACGCTTCCGGCGGTAGAGCTGCTTGCTGGAGGGTGATGCCGTTCGTTAGCGGATTTTGAGGGTCCTATTTTACCGCTATCGCCCTTTTCATTCAAAATAGAGGACTTTCGTGGCGCTATCGAATGCCAATTGATTGAATTAGGCTTGATTTTCCCTGACTGCTGGAAAATAACGCCTCCAAAACCCGCTAAACTTGTAAGACATCAAGTCTCGAGCCAAATAACGGTTTCGGAAACCGTTATAGCTCCCAAAGTTTCCGCATACCGGGCTGTTTGACGGATTCGCTGCATACATACAGGAATCCCTCGAACAGCTAGCTTGCCTGATTTTGATTACTGCGAAAATGCAGCGAAAACAGCCCGCCACACGGCAGGCTGTCCACCAACTCCTAATACCGATCCGACTCATGGCCCATACCGTCCGCCCTCTTCGCCGCTGCATCCGCAGCCGCCGAGCTGGTATGCCCCATCTCCTGCTTCGCCCGCTCCAGACCCTCGCGAACCCGTTTGCCGTAATCCGCATCCGCCTGCGTGAAATGGCTGATCATCTGCTCCTGAATATGCGGCCTGCACACCTTCAGCGCGCCCACCAGGTTCGAGATCAACTCTTCCCGCTCCACCTCGTCGAAAGCGCGGTACGTCTGGCCGGCCTGGGCAAAATCGTTCGTCCGCTGAATCTTCTCCCGGATCAGCTTCGCATCGTAATGCGGCTCGTGATCCTTACCGCGCTTCGGCGCCTCGACCAAACCGCCGAGCGTCGAAGGCTCGTAGTCGACGTGCGGATTTTGCCCCGGTGCCATATCGACCCGGTATTCCATCTGGCCGCCCCGCTGATTCGTCGCCACATGCTTCTTCGGCGCATTGACCGGCAGCTGCAAGTAGTTGCTGCCCACGCGGTACCGCTGCGTATCGGAGTAGGAGAACGTCCGGCCCTGCAGCAGCTTGTCGTCGGAGAAGTCGAGCCCGTCCACCAACACGCCCGTACCGAATGCCACCTGCTCCACCTCGGCAAAATAGTTCGCCGGATTGCGGTTCAGCACCATGCGGCCGACCTTCAGGAACGGGAACTGCTCCGGATCCCACAGCTTGGTCGGATCGAGCGGATCGTAATCCAGCTCCGGGTGCTCGTCATCGCTCATGATCTGCACGCACAGCTCCCACTCCGGGTAATCCCCGCGCTCAATCGCTTCGTACAGATCCTGCGTCGCATGGTTGTAATTCGTCGCCTGGATGTGATCGGCTTCATGCTGCCGCAGGTTCTTGATGCCCTGCTTCAGCGGCTCCCAGTGATATTTCACCAGCACGGCCTCTCCATTCGCATTGACCCATTTGTACGTATTCACGCCGGACCCCTGCATTTGGCGATAGCTCGCGGGAATGCCCATGGCGAGAACACGAACGTGACCATGTGCGTCGACTCCGGCGTCTGTGACAGAAAGTCGAACATTCGTTCCGGATCGGGCAAATTGCTGACCGGGTCCGGCTTGAAGGAATGCACCATGTCCGGGAACTTGATCGGATCGCGAATGAAGAAAATTTTCAGATTGTTCCCGACAAGATCCCAGTTCCCGTCCTCCGTATAAAATTTCACCGCAAACCCGCGCGGGTCCCGCAGCGTCTCCGGCGAATGGACGCCCCCAATGACCGTGGAGAACCTTACAAACACCGGCGTCCGCTTCCCGGCCTCTTGGAACAGCTTCGCTCTCGTATACTTGCCGATCGGCTCGTCGCCCACTTTGCCGTACGCTTCGAAGTAGCCGTGCGCTCCGGCTCCGCGCGCATGCACGACCCGTTCCGGGATACGCTCGCGGTCGAAGTGGGAGATTTTCTCCAAGAGGTGGTAGTTTTCCAGCGTTGTAGGTCCGCGGCTGCCGACCGTACGGACGTTCTGATTGTCCGCGATCGGATGGCCTTGGCGATTCGTCAGCGTTTCCGCCGTCTCGCCTTCAGCAAAGCGGGTGTCCTCCGAGCCCCCGACTCCGGTGACGGCTGTGCCGTCCCCATTCTTGTTCATATTTGCCACGAAGAAGCCCCTCCATTAATCGATGTCGTTGGTTATCGTATCCAGCCCGGAGCGAACTATGCAATATTTTCCAAACCGGCTCAGGTATGGTCCCCGGCTAGAATGAGCGGCGCCCGGCAACACTAGGAGGTACGACTTCCGCAGAGAGGAGATTCGTTATGGACGGGAACGCGAAATATATGTCCAAGAGTCTGGTCAACAAGCCCTTTCACGATAAGGAGCTGCTGCGGGACATCTGGGGTGACGGCTGGGGCGTTTCGAACGACATCGGACGGATCGGGAAAATACTGATGCACCGCCCCGGCAAGGAAGTATTGCATCTTCATCGCCATGCGCGCGAAATCGAGGCCGGGTCGGTCTTCAATCACGAAATCCGCGGCCATAGTCTTCAAGATGACGATAACGGCGGGCTTCCCGATCCGGACAAGCTTCAGGCCCAGTTTGACGGGTTATCCCGGGTTCTGCATAAAGAAGGGATCGAGATCCTCCCTCTGGAAGGAATAGCGGAAGGGTGGCCTGAGCGGCTGTTTACCCGAGACCTGGGACTTGTCATCCCCGGCGGCGTGGTTTTGTCCCGCATGGCGCTGTATTTGCGGTACGGCGAAATTCGGCTTGCGGCGCAAACGTTCAGCCGGATCGGCATGCCGATTCTCGGGATGATCCAGGGACACGGTCTCGTTGAGGGCGGAAGCTTCACCATGCTGGACGACGCGACGGCGCTGATCGGCCGTTCGGAGCGCGTAAATCTGGAGGGAATCGAGCAAATCCGGCACATTCTCGCGATTCAGGACATCCAGCTGCTGGTCATCGAATTGCCGTCAACCATCATTCACTTGGACGAAGCTTTCCTTATGATCGATCACAGCAGGGCGCTCGTGAATACGGCGCTGCTGCCGTTCTGGTTCCTGGACGAGCTGCATCAGCGGGGCATTACGCTGCTGCATGTCGACCCGAAGGACCCCCCGCTCACGATCAATGCCCTTACGGTTGCCCCGGGCCGGGTCGTCTTTCCGGCATCCGGCGTCCGCACGATCGAGCTGCTGGACCGCCACGGCATTCAAATCATTCCGGTGGAGGTCGACGAAATTTTCAAGCTTGGGGGAGGCATTCACTGCGTGACGCTGCCGCTGACGAGAGCGCAGACTTGACTTGACAGAAACGCGAAGACAGGGTACATTGATGGTGCAAGTGCATATCCCGGAACATGAAAGCATAAGTTGATATTGGAATAACCGCATATCGGAATGAAATCGGAGGAGCCTGTCACCAAGGGCTCCTTTTATTCATTTCTGAGCTTGAGCCCTTTCACGGGCTCTTTTTGTTGTGCGGAATTTCTATTTTCCGGGAACACTAGTCCTATACTTTCAAACGGGAGGTCGCTATGGAACAACAAGCCATTATCGCTATCGGTATTTTTCTGCTGACTTACGGCATGATTATTGCCGAGAAGGTGCACCGCACCATTGTCGCCATGATCGGCGGGGTCCTGATGGTCGTCCTCGGCATCATCGATCAAGAATCCGCTCTGCATCACATCGACTTCAACACGCTGGGGCTGCTCGTCGGTATGATGATTATTGTCAGCATTACCGCCGAGACCGGACTGTTCAAGTATTTGGCCATGATCTCCGCCAAGAAGGCGGGCGGCGATCCGGTACGCATCATGCTGTATCTCGCCCTGATTACGGCCGTCGGCTCCGCGTTCCTGGACAATGTAACGACGGTGCTGTTAATGGTGCCCGTAACCCTCAGCATCACGCGGCAGCTGCAAGTACCGCCGGTGCCTTATCTGATCACGCAAATTCTCGCTTCCAATATCGGAGGCACCGCGACGCTGATCGGCGATCCGCCGAACATCATGATCGGCAGCGCCGTGAAGGAGCTTACGTTTATGGCTTTCATTTATAACCTCGCTCCCTTCGTCGTTGTGCTTATGGCGGTCATCCTGCCGATCTTCGTGCTGCTGTTCCGCAAACAGATTCAAACGACGCCGGAGCTCAAGCAAAGCATTATGGCTGTAGACGAGAAGGCGCTCATCACGGACCGCAAGCTGCTGATCAAGAGCTTGTCGGTGCTTGGACTTACGGTAATCGGCTTCTTCCTGCATCAGCTGCTTCATCTCGAGTCGGCGACAGTCGCCTTGGCCGGCGGCTTTCTGCTGCTCCTGCTGACCGGCGAGCACGCCATGGAGGAGGCCTTCACGAAGGTGGAGTGGACCACGATCTTCTTCTTTGTCGGATTATTTGTTCTCGTCGGCGGGTTGGTGGAAACCGGAGTTATTTCCAAACTGGCCGCTCAGGCCATTGAGCTCACAGGAGGGAACCCGGCAGCCACCTCCATGCTCATCTTGTGGCTGAGTGCGATCGCTTCCGCTTTCCTGGACAACATTCCGTTCGTCGCTACGATGATCCCGATGATTCAAGAGATGGGCAACATGGGCGTATCCAATCTCGAGCCGCTTTGGTGGAGTCTCGCGCTCGGCGCATGCCTCGGAGGCAACGGTACGTTAATCGGCGCCAGCGCCAACCTGATCGTTGCCGGCATGTCGGCGAAGGAAGGCTATCCGATCCGGTTCGTCACTTTTATGAAGTACGGATTTCCGCTCATGCTGCTATCGATTGGAATGGCTACCGTCTATATCTATCTTAGATACTTAATTTAATAGGCAATATTGAAAAATCCCAAAATTCCGCGAAACCGGAAATGGCGGCCCCTCGTACTGAATCCTATATCGAATCAACCAAACGAGGGGTGTTCATTATGGATTTCTTGTCTCCGGACTTTTGGTCCGCCTTGCTGGCTATCGTTATCATCGATTTGGTGCTTGCCGGGGACAACGCGATTGTCATCGGCCTGTCGGCGAGGAACCTGCCGAAGGACCAGCAAAGGAAAGTCATCTTCTGGGGAACGTTCGGCGCCATCGCCATCCGTTCGCTGCTCACGCTCGCCGTCGTCTGGCTGCTGCAAATCCCTGGACTGCTGTTGCTGGGCGGCGCGCTGCTCATCTGGATCGCCTTCAAGCTGCTCGTCGAGGAGAAGAAGCACGATGTCGGTGCCGCTGCCAGCCTTTGGGCCGCAGTGCGGACGATCATCATCGCCGATACCGTGATGGGACTGGACAACGTACTGGCGGTTGCCGGCGCGGCTCATGGCGACTTCGTACTGGTTGTGCTCGGCCTGCTCGTCAGCGTCCCGATTGTCGTCTGGGGCAGCACGCTGATTCTGCGCTGGGTGGAGCGGTTCCCGATTATTATCTACATCGGCTCCGGCGTGCTTGCCTGGACCGCTACGAAGATGATTACCGACGAGCCGTTCCTGAAGACGTTTTTCGCCGAAAACTCATTGCTGAAATGGGTTCTAACCGTAGTCGTTGTAGCCGGCGTGCTGCTGCTCGGCAAACTTCGCAATCAACGAAAGGCCTTGGCGAAATCATTATAACCCGGCCCCCTTCCCGCCCGCAGGCTTACAAAGAGGGATAGCATTTCATGCAAGCTTTAAGGAAAGAAACGGCTTCCGAACCTTCGGAGGCCGTCTTTTTGTTTCGCGCTTTATTGACTTATATTGTAGATATGTTACAATTTACGTAAATAAACAACCATAATTCTGATATGAGGTGACCGCCCATGATGAATCTGCAGCCTGCCCAATCCGGCCGCACTGCGTCTTCCCTGGACTACAGTCAAGCGTTGGAGCATGCGCTCCGCCTATTGCCGATCCCGGAGGGGTATACCCTTCGGCACGCCCGCCCCCGCAAGCAGAACGGGGCCGGCGTCTGGGTGTTCCGTTACGAGAAAAGCTCTGAAGACAACCTTGGCTGGGGCGGGGAGCACTATTCTTTCGTCGTCGCTATGGACGCACCTGCGATCCTTGGATTCACCTGGATGGACCGAAGGTTTACCGCAGGCGCACTCCCCAGTCCCGAAATGACAAGAGAAGCTGCCCGGGATTTCCTCAACAAGCTCGAACCCGGACTATTCGACCGGCTGCAGAACCTCTGGATCGACCGCCATGACGAAACGATTCGCATCCATGACGGCCTTAGTCAAGCCGGCGCCTCTCTCGTCATATCCGGCATGAAATACAAGTGTTACCGGCAGGAGCATGACGATTACGCATGGGTCATTGTCGGACCCGACGGGCAGGTTATCACCTTCGAGCAAGGAATCCTATGGGACAACGGGCGGGTTACGGAAAAATGGCTTCACGACAGCTGGGCCTCGGCGTTCGAGGAATAACGAAAAGGCGCGAAACCGCCACGGCAGCTTCGCACCTGATCACCTTACTTATGCAAAATATCGTCCTTCAGCGTTGACACGTGCGCGAGCACCTGACCGATATCCGACTCGCTCACCCCGAAGTGGGCCAGAGCATCGTGCAGGTGCTTCGCAATCGCCGCGAAGTGCTCCTCCTGCAAATTCATCCCTGCGTGCGCCTTGGCCATCGAATGGCCGGTGTACTGATTCGGGCCGCCAAGGGCAAAGCTGATGAACTTGGTCTGATGCATACGCTGCTTCTCCATGTCCGTGTTCTTAAAGAAATGATTCACCGTATCGTCGGCCAGCACCAACTCATAGAAATAGTCGACCACCTTGCCGATGGCTTCCTCTCCGCCGACCTTCTCGTAAAGCGTTCCCGCAGTTTGCATGATATCCATCCTTCTCATTCAGGTTCCCCGTTAGACTGCCCCTATAATTGGGAAATATATCATAGGCCCTACCCGGGGACAACTCTTCCGGCCCGACTGCGGACATCTGCGGTTGTCGCATAGGGATTTATTTTCCATTACAATGGACATGATACCGATCTGCAAAGTGTGGTGACTGTCCTTGTTTACGCTCTTATTGATTGAAGATGACGCGACGCTCTTCCAGGAGCTGAAAGAACGGCTCGTGCAGTGGAATTATACCGTTCACGGCATTACGGATTTCGCCAAGGTGCTGGAGCAATTCGCGGGCGTCAACCCGGATCTCGTCATTATCGATATTCAGCTGCCCAAATATGACGGGTTCCACTGGTGCCGCCAAATCCGGGCCCATTCCAACGTACCGATCCTGTTCCTCTCCTCCCGCGATCACCCGTCCGATATGGTCATGTCGATGCAGCTCGGCGCCGACGACTTCGTCCAGAAGCCGTTCCATTTCGACGTGCTGATCGCCAAAATCCAGGCCATCCTCCGCCGCGTGCACAACTACGGAGCGGAGCCGGTTAGGCTCAAGACGTGGTGCGGCGCTGCGGTCGATTATGAAAACAATACCGTCACGAATGCGGCCGGCTCGATCGAGCTGACCAAGAACGAGCTTCACATCCTGAAGCTGCTGATCGAACATAAAAACAAAATCGTCAGCCGCGAGCAGATCATCACAAGCTTGTGGGACGATCAGCGGTTCGTCAGCGACAATACGCTCACGGTCAATGTGAACCGGCTGCGGAAGAAGCTCGACGACATCGGCCTGGGGCCTTATATCGAAACGAAGGTCGGCCAAGGCTATATGGCCGTCGAAGAGGCAAACGTCCATGATTAAAACCTATCTCGCCGAACGGCGAAGCTGGCTGCTGTTCTTCGCCGCACTGCAGCTGCTGCTGCTCCTGATCGCCTATCTGGATGCGGCGATGCCGCTCTGCTCCGTGCTGTATATCGTGTTCTTATCGGCGCTGTGCTTCATCGGCTTCTTCATTTATCGCTATCACCGGGAAACCCGATACTATAAGCAGCTCCTGGAATGGGAGGAGCAGCTCGACCTTACGGGCCTCGCCGCGGCGGAGCGCCCGTTCGAGCGCATCGCCGAAGCCGCCTTGACGAACCAGACCGAACGGCTCCGGCAATCGGCTTCCCGCCACCTGACGATGCTGGAGCAGGAGAAGGACGAGCTGCTGTCCTGGATTCATGATGTGAAGACGCCGCTGACTGCGATGCGCCTCATGATCGATAGAATGGAAGACGAGCGGTTGAAGGCCCCGCTCTTGTACGAGTGGCTTCGCCTGCATCTGCTGCTCGATCAACAGCTGCATCAGAAGCGGCTGCCCTTCATGGAGAACGATTTGCTTATTGAGCAGGTCGACCTGGAAGCCGTATTATTCGCGGAAATCAAGACGCTGCAGTCGTGGTGTATTCACAAGGGCATCGGCTTCGACATGGACCTGGAGGTGCGCGAAGTGCTCAGCGACGCCAAGTGGCTCGCCTTCATCGTCCGGCAGCTGCTGACGAATGCGGTCAAATACAGCGAAGCCTCTTCGGACGTTACCGTGGTCAGCTTCGTTCAGGACGGGCATGCGGTGCTGGAAATCCGGGACACCGGGCGCGGCATCGAATCCAAGGATCTGCCCCGCATCTTCGACAAAGGGTTCACGTCGACCGGCCATCACGCAGACGGCGCCGCTACCGGCATGGGCCTATATTTGGCCCGTACGGCGGCGCAAGCTTTACACATCCTTATCGGAGTTCAGTCCGAGCCGGGGGCTGGTTCGTCGTTCACCCTCCGGTTTCCGAAGCGGAATGCGTTCACGCAAATGACCGGCATGTGACAGCTTTGTCACATGCCGATGTTGTTTTGTTAGCCGAATCAAACGAAAGCGGCCCCCTCCATGCTTATAATGAAATCATCTACGGGAAGGAGTGAATCGGCATGGCCGCCATCTTGGAAGCCGTCAAAATCCATAAAAGCTACGGCAACAAGTACAATAAGCAGGAAGTATTGAAAGGGCTCGATCTAAGCATAGAGGAAGGCGAGTTCGTCAGCATTATGGGGTCGTCCGGCTCCGGCAAGACGACGCTCCTCAACGTGCTCTCCTCGATCGACAAGGTGAGCGGAGGCTCGATCCGCATCGAAGGCCAAGACATTACCGGTATGAAGGAGAAGCAGCTGGCGGATTTCCGGAAGCGGCATCTGGGGTTCATTTTCCAAGACTACAACCTGCTGGAGACGTTAACCGTAAAGGAAAATATTATGCTCCCGCTCTCGGTCGCCAAAGTATCCCGGGCGGAGGCGGAGCGCAAATTCCGGGAGGTTGCGGAGCAGCTCGGCATCTATGAGTTGAAGGATAAGTATCCGAACGAAATTTCCGGCGGGCAGAAGCAGCGTACCTCCGCAGCCCGGGCATTCGTGCATGAGCCCGGTTTGATTTTCGCCGATGAGCCGACAGGGGCGCTGGATTCGAAGTCCGCCTCCGACCTGCTGAACAAGCTCAGCCTGATGAACCAGCGCAGGGGCGCCACGATCGTCATGGTTACGCACGATCCGGTTGCGGCCAGCTACAGCGGCAGAGTGATTTTCATCAAGGACGGGCATATTTACACGCAGCTGTACCGGGGACAGGAAACGCGGCAGTCGTTTTTCCAGGACATCATGAAGACGCAGGGCGTGCTGGGCGGGGTGCAGGATGAACATTAGTCAGCTCATTCGGCAAAATTTGAAGGCCAACCTGAAGCATTACTATCTCTACGTGTTCGCCCTGATTTTCAGCGTCGCGCTGTATTTCGCCTTCGTCACGCTGCAGTACGATCCGGCGCTGGAGCATATGAAGGGCAGCATCAAAGGAGCCGCCGCCATCCGAACCGCATCGATTCTGCTTGTCGCGATCGTGGCTGTCTTCAATCTGTATGCCAATAATATCTTCATCAAGCGGCGAAGCAAGGAGATCGGACTGCTGCAGCTGATCGGGATGACGAAAGGCACGATCTTCCGCATCCTGAGCGTGGAGAACGGCATCCTGTATTTCGGCGCACTGATCGCCGGCGTGTTCGCCGGCTTCTCCGTATCGAAGCTGGTCCTGATGATTTTGTTCAAAATCATCGAGGTGGAGGCGCTCGCTTCGCTGCGTTGGTCCAATCAGGCGCTGGTCCAGACAGTGGCCGTATTTGCGGCCATCTATGTGCTCATCATGCTCGTGTCCTACACGTTCATCAAACGGCAAAGCATCCTCGGTTTATTCCGCTTCCGGTCCCAGACGGAGGATAAGCCGTACCGCATTACCGTTACCGAGATCGTGATCGGAGCTGTCGGGCTGATCATGATCGTGACGGGCTACTACGTCTCTTCCAAGCTGTTCAGCGGGGACTACACGACGACGACGGAGCTCTTTGTTGCCATGTCGTTTATTCTGGCCTCGGTGATCGTCGGCACCTACTTGTTCTACAAAGGCTCCGTCCGGCTGATCCTGCATGAAATCCGCAAGCGCAAAGGCGGCCTCCTCACGGTCCGGGAAGTGCTGTCGCTGTCCTCGGTGATGTTCCGCATGAGGTCGAACGCGCTGCTGTTGACAGTCATTACAACGCTGTCGGCGCTGGCAATCGGACTGCTGTCGCTTAGCTATATTTCGTACTATTCGGCGGAGAAAACTGCGGAGCAGAGCGTGCCCGCCCATTTCGCCTTCACCGGGCCGAAGGAAGCGGAGCAGTTCATCGCCGCGCTGGATGCGGAGCGGATCGAGCACCGCGAGACCCGGATCGAAACGCTGCAGGCTTATATCAACTTGTCGAAAGCGGTGGAGAACCAGCCCTCCGGCCTCCTGATCGATCCGAGCAAGCTCCCGGTGTCGGTCATCGCCGATACGTCGGCGAATGTCGGAGATATGGCGGAGGGGCAAGCCGTTCTCAGCGGGTATAGCGACATCATTCAGAAATTCATGACGATCAAGAATTCGGGCCCCATTCAGCTGATGGGTGCGCAGAACACGATTGACTTGTCCTACACCGAGCTGAGAAAAGAGTTCATCCTCTCCTGGTATTTCACCAACGGAGGAGAGCCGACGGTTATCGTCGATGCGGCCGTATTCGAACGGCTGAAGACGGATCTTGCACCGGAAATTCAGAAGAAGTCATCCGTTTACATTGGTGTAGATATTGCCGACAAGAGCAAGCTTGCCGCCGCCAACGAAGCGTTTCACCGATTGGAGCTTCCGGACGAGGACTTCGCCTTCGAATCCCGCCTCGATATGAGCACGCAGCAGAAGGCCAACATGGGACTGATCATGTTCATCGTCGCCTTCCTCGGCTTAGCGTTCCTGATCACGTCCGGCTGCATCCTGTATTTCAAGCAGATGGACGAGAGCGAGGAAGAGAAGCCGAGCTGCACGATTCTCCGCAAGCTTGGCTTCTCCCCCGGCGATCTGCTGGCCGGAATCCGCATGAAGCAGGTACTGAGCTTCGGCATTCCGTTAGCCGTCGGCCTCGTGCACAGCTATTTCGCGGTCCAATCCGGCTGGTTCCTGTTCGGTACCGAGCTGTGGACGCCGATGTTTGCGGTGATGCTGCTGTATACCGTGCTGTACTCCGTGTTCGGGATATTGTCGGTGCTGCATTATAAGAAGGTGATTCGGGGGTCCTTGTAGCCCGCATCGGTCTAGAGAACGAGATCGAGCACGACGTTCTGCCAGGAACACATTTGGACTTTGGTATGTTTTGCCATATGCAGCTCTCCTCTACAATGGAAATCAATGATGACGATCGAAGGTAGATAGGAGAGCTGACGATGAGCACTTTGATTTATGACGAAAAATACCGGAGCCGTGCTGCTTCAGGGACACACCGGACACGGCCGGGACGCCCGAACGTCCGGCTGTTCGAAGGGGAAGCCTGGCTCGTCGGCATCGGCGCGCTGGGGCTCCTCCTCGCGGCCGGATGTGCGGTGTGGATGCTTTTGTACGGATCGGCAGTAGGAGCGGAAGGCCGTATTTCGGACGCCTTCTCGTTTAACGCGGCGCTCGGGGTTTTTATTCTTTCGACCGCGGCGATTCTCCCCTATTCGGGTATGCGCGCGCGGGGAAGAGCGGTGTTTCGCCGCGCTTACATAGCGCTCGCTCTGTACTCGTACGCTGCGGAAAATATCCAGCACTTTCGCGGCGTCAACCCGAGGTTCGCGAAGAATGGTACGGTATTTGACGAAACCGTCGGCATCCTGTTCGCCCTTGTTGCGCTCTTGCTTGTCGTCTTTTATACGGTGCTGGCCGTACAATTTTTCCGCCGCAGATCGCTCGAGCTCCATCCGAAGCTCGTAACCGGTATCCGCTATGCGATGATCGCCGTGCTGTTCTCGTTCGCCGCGGGCATCTGGATCTCGATGAACCAGGGCCGGCTCGTCGGCGAGCACGGTAACATCATGTGGCTGCACGGCCTCGGCTTCCATGCGCTGCAGGCGGTGCCTGTCGTCGCTTGGCTGGCGGAACGCACGACGCTGACCGACCGGGCGCGAAGCACGCTGATCCATGTTACCGGCGCAGCCTATGTGCTCGGCCTGGCAGCCATCGGCTGGCAAACGTATCTCGGCCGGCCCATACTGGAATGGTCCGTGTGGCCGGTCGCCGCGGGACTCTGTTTCTTGGCAGCTCTGGCTGCCGGCGGGCTTGCCTTGCGCAAGGCGATCTTGGACGCCGGAAAGAGTTCCCCGCACATTAGTTCGTACGAAGCTCAATATTGCCGGAGGTCGATTTGATCGTTACGTTGGCGGCTCCTCCCCCCTGCTTCTCCGAACCATGCTCGACAAGCTGGCCGCCATCGGGGGAAGCTGTCGCTGCATAGGAGGACTTGATTTCGCCCGATCGGGTGCTGGCATGAACATGATCCGCTGATCCTGCAACGGCGACTCCGCCGGAATCGGTGGTGATTACAAGCTCCTTGACTCTCACATCGCCTACGCTGATCGAACCCGACACGGACAAGAGGCCGATCGTCTCGACGGCCCCGGACGGGACCTCGATAACCAGTTCCGGCTGAGCGAAATGAATCATCCCTTCCGGCGGCTTCACCGTCACTTGGAGGTGTCCATCCTTCAGCACCGCAGGCAGCGCTTGCTTCGCATCCCACCGCACGGTAATCCGTCGGCCGCTTGAAGGCAGCAGGCGGATCGCATTCGCATCGGTTTGAACTGTGATTCGCTGTACCTGGCTTTCCTCGAACGTCCCGACCGTCGGCTCGGCAGCCGGCTGGCAGCCGGAGACAACGATAATTGCAATGGCCGCTAAGGCCGATCTGAACGAAACGACTCGTTTTATTAGCTGTCCTCTCATCGAACGATCCCCCATTTCGGCAAATTCCCCTTCCGTATGCCCTGAATCAAAAAATAAAGCAGCATCACAAGCGTCGCTGAAACATAGATGGTTGCGGAGCCCGCCGATATGCCCAAGAAATCCAAGTAGGACACGCGACTCATCGGTCCGGCATACCACCAGATCAGGTATAAGACTTCAAAGGCTTTTCTCGTGCCGCCGATAGACCCCAATGCGAGAGCCAGCGTCGGGACAAAGACGGAGCCGGTCCCCCACGAAAGTACATGCTCCCATTGCCCATCCAGCATATAGCGGACGAGGACACCGGAGCCGGCTATCATCGACACGACTATACCGGCCATCCAAGCCGCGCACCGTCTGCGAAGCGATGAGCAGCTGGACGCAGCCAGCTCCTTGGTCGAATAGTACGTTTCCTTCGTCCCCATCTGGGACCATACGGGCAGGGGAACCAGCATGAGAAGCGGCAACCAGCCCTGCAGGCGGTCCGGAGGGATGAGCAGGCCGGTAACTGCCGCCGCCGCTAGCAGCATGGTCCACCACTTGGGGATATGGCGAAGCATCACGGTCAACTCGGCCAGAACCAGTCTTCCCATCGGTACGCCTGACTTCACGGCGGCGGACAACACTGCCGGGGGCGGTTGATTGTCCCGTACTGCTGCATTCGGGAGGAAGCTCGGCTTTACCGCAAGACGCAGGGCAGCGAATCTGTCGAAGACGACAGCCGCCAGAAGAAGCAGGCATCCTGCCGCGAGCAGCCACACCATACGCGAAAGCAGCAGATCGAGCCCCCACGGCACCCCCTCCCAGCGAAAGACCGGCGTCTCCCCTGCGACCTTGTAATAGCCGAAGCTGCCTGCATCTTGAATGCCGGGAAGATGAGGAAAGTGGGCCGCCGCATCCTGCGCCATATGGCTTAGCACGACATGAATGCCGAACAAATCATGCGCGGGATCGGTGGCTTCCATCGAGACCGCCCCGCCTGCCAGCCAAAGGACGAAGAACAAAATATTGCCCAAAGTCCCCTTCATGCCCGGAATCGCATCGAAAACCACGGTGATGGCCGCTAGCAGTATGAACGACGGTACGGTAATGAACAGCATGGGGGCCGCATACCCCCAAAGCTCGAGCTGCCTGTCCTCCCCCCGCAGCAGCTGCATGAACATGAAGGCGGCCGCAAACAACAAGGCAAGGACAAGCAGAACAACGTAATTGCTGACGGCCTTCATCGTCAAATAGCGCAGCTTGCTGACGGGGGTGGCGGCGATGATCTGACCTACCTGCAGCCGGGCATCCTCCGACACTTGACTTCGCAGCATATAAAATCCGAACAGCCACAGCAGCATCGCCGACAGCATCGCAGCCATACTGCCCAGCCATGCGGAATCGTAAATGCCGCGAACGCCCCCGATGTAGAACACTTCGTAGCCCGCAGAGGAGGCCGGTACGCAGGCATAACCGAGCAGCAGGTTGATGGCGATGACGGCCAGAAAGGCGGAGCTGCGCATTTGCTTGATGAGATGGCCCCGAATCATGGGGTCACCTCCCATTTGGATGCCGTGTACAAGTAAGCATCCTCCAGGGCAGGAGGCAGCAGGGCCGCCGGCAGATCGGGCTCCCTCTCGGAGACGATCCGTACGTGCACACCGTCCCGGCGATGGATCGCGGCGCTGACCGGATACGTTTCCTGAATGCGGATAAGCTCCGAAGACGGGACGACAACGTTCCACACTTTGCCTTCCACGATTTGCAGCCACTCCTCCGGCTCGGCGTATCGAACCAGCTTTCCCTTCAGCATGACCGCGATTTGAGGGGCGACCGTTTCAATATCCGTAACAATATGCGTCGATAGGATGACGATCCGGTTCGATGCCAGCATGGACAATATATTGCGAAACCGGATCCGCTCCTCCGGGTCGAGCCCCACTGTCGGCTCATCGACAATTAACAGCGACGGATCGTTTAGCAAGGATTGGGCAATCCCGACCCGCTGCTTCATACCGCCTGAAAATCCCCCCAGCAGCCGCTTGCTGTCCGCCCCCAGATTCAGCATCTCTAACAGCTCTTGAATGCGCCGTTTCGCCGATTTCCGGGACAGCCCCTTCATCGCGGCGATGTATTCCAGAAATTCAACGGGTGTCATATTCGGGTACACACCGAATTGCTGCGGCAAGTACCCCAGCACCTCACGCAGCCGGTTCGGGTGTTTGGCGATGTCCGCTCCGTCCCATAGGATCGACCCTTCCGTAGGCTTCTCGATCGTGGCCAGCAGCCGCATTAAGGTCGACTTGCCGGCGCCGTTCGGACCCAGCAATCCGACGATTCCCGGCCCCAGCCGCAGCGTAATGCCTTGTAACGCCTGTTTGGCTCCATACGTTTTCGTAACTCCATTCAAAATCAGCTCCAAACGGAATCCCCTCCATACCCTCTGCGGTTTGATTTCTCTCTATTTAGCGTAGACGCCGAAAGTAAAAACAAAGTAAAAATAACGGAAAATCGAGACCATGAGCCCTGCTCGAAGACAGGATGCCGTAGTGAGAAAGTAAATCAGAGGAACGGGGCGAGCTCTCTATGATAAAATGCTAGTAAATATTTGGAATTGGGTTTGGGAGGAACATCGCTTGAGCAGCAAAGAGAAGATTCTGTTGATTGACGACGAGGAAGGCATCCTTACCCTGCTGGAAATTACGCTTCGGAAGGAACGGTTCGAAGATATCACCCGCTGTACGACCGGCAGCCAGGCGCTGTCCTGGATCAAGACCCGCACGTTCGATCTGATCCTGCTGGATGTGATGCTTCCTGACTGCAACGGGTTTGATCTGTGCCGGGACATCCGCAAGCATACCGAAACGCCGATTATGTTCATAACGGCTTGCGGGACGGATCTGGATAAGCTTACAGGACTCGGTATCGGGGGTGACGATTATATCACGAAGCCCTTCAACCCGCTCGAGGTTGTCGCCAGAATGAAAGCTTTCTTCCGCAGACAGCAGATTTCCCAGTCGTCCGTGAAAGAGAAAGCGTCTGGCAAAATGTACGATTTCGGAACCTTCTCGCTGAACACGGCGGATGCAACGCTCACCGTCGGCGGCGTCCCGGCCGAATGTACGGCGAAAGAATTGGAGCTGCTCAGCTTCTTTTGCCGGAATCCGAACCGTTTGTTCAGCACGCAGCAAATCTACGAATACGTCTGGGGCGGCTCCGGCTACGGGGAAGAAAAAACCGTTGCGATGCACATTTCCAAAATCAGAAAGAAGCTTCGGGATGATCCCAAAGCCCCGGAAATCATTGTGAATCTGCGCGGACTCGGCTACAAGTTCATTCCTCCGGCCAAGGGAGTGCGAGATGAAGATCAAGCTTAGATGGATTGCGTATTTTCTGACCGGCGTGCTTGTTTGGGTGCTCGGCATGGGGATCGCCGTCGGCCTGATTATCGAGCTGATCTTTCCTTTGTTTCAAATTGCCGAGGATTCGCCCGGCTACGATAGCCTGGTGCTGATCACGCTTGGTTGCAGCGTACTTGTCTGCGGCGTGTTGTTCAGCTGGTACTTTGGCGGTCCGCTCACCGTGCTCCTGTCATGGATTTTCCGGCTGTCGCAGGGCAGCTATGAACCTCCCCCCTGGATGGACGGCATCTATACGAGAGCCGGTAAGCTGAGATGGCGGTATTCGCTCTACAAAGAGGTCATTGCCCATTTGCTGGCTTTGGCGGAAACGCTGAAACGGTCGGAGATGGAACGGAAGCAGCTGGAGGAAGCGAAGCGGAGCTGGCTTGCCGGCATTTCGCATGACTTGAAGACTCCGCTCACTTATGTGTTGGGCTATTCGGCGCTGTTAATCAATGAGGATTACGTATGGAGCGAGCAGGAGATCCGGTCCTTCGCCCGGGAAATTCATAACAAATCGGTGCATATGGAGGAATTGATTCACGATTTGAGCTTATCGTTTCAGATGGATCATGCCCGGTCTGCGCTGCCGATGAACAGAGAGGTAATCAATGTCGGGCTACTGCTGGAGGAGCTGGTGTCGGATGTCAGGAGGGACCCTCGGGCTGCCGGCTATGAGCTGAATGTGCGGAAGGAAGAGGACGTGCCGGGGGTATTCGGGGATAGGCGGCTGCTGTACCGTGCTTTCCAGAACCTGATCATGAATGCCGTCATCCATAATCCGCCCGGCACTCGTATCGGGATTGAGATATGGCGCGAAGGGAGCCGCCGCGTACGGATTACGGTAACGGATCATGGAACCGGCATGGACAAGCACACGCTCGAAAACCTGTTCAACCAGTATTACCGCGGCACGGCCACGAACGCCACGCCGTTCGGTACCGGCTTAGGCATGGCGATCGTGAAGAGCCTGATTATGGCGCATGACGGAGAAATCGACGTGCAAAGTGAACCCTTCGAAGGGACTTGCTTTACGATTACGTTACCATTGGCCGAGGCTGCGGGTTGAAACGGATTACCGTCACCCCTTCGGGGGCAGCTTCACATCCAGTTCAATGTGATGAATCCCCGATGTGATCGATTGGAAATCGGTTGTAACCGATTCAACGTACTCCCCTTTATTTCTTACCCTGACCAGCATCGTACGGGGCTCACCGTCATCCGGTACGTAGCGGGCCGAGATCGTGTACCGCGCGAACGGAACGTCCTGCAGTCCGAATCCGTCCCCGGAATTTTCGCCGTAAGCTGTGATTGTCTTACCAGAGCTGCCGTCGAGCAGCGGGCCGTCCGGAATGAGCGTCAGCTCGACGCGTTCGCGGTCGGGCGGCGGCAGCAGCGGATCGTCAGGGTCCGCATAGTCCGCCATGTAGAGGAGTACCTTGCCGGCGCACGAATAGCAGCCTTCCGGTCTCGGAGCGGACGAATCCCATGTAAAATTGCGCACGGCTCCCGTGTTGCCTGCAAAGGGTTGATCGACATCCGGCGTGAGTTGTACCTCGAATTCGCCGCCGTTCATCTTGCGCTTAATGCTTGCACTCATGTTCCATGTGACGGCAATCGGCGGCAGCTCAATGCGATAGCGTCCTTCCGCATCCGTAATCGCAATCGCGTTGCTGTTGTAGAGCAGCAAGTTATCTGCGACAATCTCCGCTCCGGCGAGCGGCTTGCCCTGACCGTCTACAGCCATGCCTTTGACGACATATGGCTCGGCCCCGCCGGAGGGCTCGCCGATGGACGGGTCACCATCATTGCCGATGTTGCCGTTGTCGCCCATGCCTTCACCGCTGCCGTCGCTGCTGACTTGAATCGCATACGACGCCCCTCGATCCGCGAACGTCACTCCGTAACCGCTGTTCTCCGAGACGAACCGCAGCGGTACCATCGTATTGCCGTTCATAATCTGGGCCGGAACCTCCAGGAGGGCCGGCTCGCCGTTGACCCTGGCGGCTCTGCTGTCGATCGTAAGCTCGATGATCAGATCGTCCCGGATGCCAAGCGCCTGCCTCGCGCCACTGTTCCACTCAACCTCGAAGCCGAGCGTTTCAAACAGCGTCCGGAACGGAACGAGCGTCGTTCCGTCCACAATGACCGGCTCCGCCTCCTCGAAGGTCAGAAGTTCGCCATCGACGTATACTTGAATCGGCTTTGCCTCCGCTGTAACTGTAACCTGCCAAACCGCTCCCAATAGAAGCAGTCCCAGCATGACTTTCCACATCGTCCGGCGCTTTCTTCTTAGCATGATTGCACTCCCCAATCGGTTAATTCCTGGTAAAACAAAATCATTATAGTTCAACCGAATTGCACGCAGAAGTTACTTTCCAGCTATGACGAGTCATTTTCTTCTTCGTGACCGGTTGATGTACGGTGTGAAGGCGACTATGCTAAAAGCATATACATATATCGTTGAGCGAAAGCATCGGAACGGACGGAAGCGAGTGAAGCCATGGAATATTTGACGTTGCTGCTTTTCGAGCGGATGGGCATCTTGCTGATCGTGACCTTCATGATTACGCGGACCTCCCAGTTCCGCTACTTCTTGGACAGAGGCAAAGGGTTCGGACAAGGGCTGCTCTATTCCGTCTTCTTCGGCTTCGTCAGCATCGCCGGCACTTACGCAGGCGTTACCGTCGGGCCGGACGGCTTCAGCTCGGCGTTCTTGACAGGCGCCTTAGCCGGGAATGAAGCGATGGCCGACTCCGCACTGATCGGCATTATTGTGGCGGGTCTGCTTGGCGGTGCCTGGGTCGGTACCGGCGCGGGGCTCCTGTCGGGACTTCACTCCGCATGGATGGGCGGATTGACAGGGCTGCCGGACCTGTTCATCTCGCCTCTCGTCGGTCTGATCTCCGGCTTCATTGCCCGCTTCTTCGCCGAAGAGCGCGTGATCGCGCCGGTGAAGGCGCTGTTCATCAGCGTGTTTCCGCCGATTGTCGCCATGGGAGCGCTCCTAATCGTCCATGAGTCGTCAGCCGACGCCATTCGAATTGTGGATATGATCGGCGTCCCTATGGTCATAGCGAACAGCATCGGTGTCGGTATTCTCGTCGTCATGATTCAAGCTGCCATTAGCGAGGAAGAGCGGGCGGCGGCGCTGGAGACCCAGAGAGCGCTTCACATTGCCGAGCTGGTGCTGCCTTACTTGAAGCAGGGGCTGACGTACACGACGGCGGGCGCCACCGCCGACCTCCTGCTTCGGGAGCTGCGCGCGGATGCCGTCGCCGTCACGGATACGGAGCGCATTCTCGCATATGCGGGCATCTCCCCCAAACACCGTGTCAAGGGTGAGCCGATTCAAACCTATGTCTCGCAAATCGCTCTGCTGACCGGAGAAATTCAGGTAACCAGAACGAAGGAGCAAATCCAGCCGCATCACCCTGCCCTCGGCGCAGCGATTGTGATTCCGTTCCGCAGCGGCGGCAAGGTGGCGGGGCTCATCAAGCTCTACTTCCAGAGCATGCGCCAGATTCGGCCTGTCGAAGAAGCGCTGGCCAGAGGGCTGAGCAAGCTGATCTCCATTCAGCTCGATATGGCTATAGCCGAGCAGCTGCGGGGGCATATGAAGGATGCCGAGTTGAAAGCGCTTCAAGCGCAAATCAATCCGCATTTTCTGTTCAATACGCTGAACGCGATCGTGACCTTGATCCGGATCGACCCGGATACGGCAAGACGCGTTACCGTGAAGCTCGGCAGCTATTTGCGGATGAATCTGACGATGATGCAGTCCGCACTGGTGCCGCTGGAGCAGGAGCTGGAGCATTTGCAGGCGTATTTGGGCATTTTGCAAATTCGCTTCGAGGAGAAGCTGTCGGTCCAGCTGTGGTGCGACCCGGGCCTGGAAACGGTCCGCATCCCTCCCTCCACCTTGCAGCCGCTGGTCGAAAATTGCATTCAGCACGGCTTCAAGGGGAAGACGGATACCGGGAAAATATCCATCGCCTGCAAGCGCATGCAGCAGGGCGTACATATCGTCATTACGGACAACGGCTCGGGTTTTGACGAACGCAAGCTGGATCAGCTGGGCGCTATGCCGCTGCCCAGCAGCGGGAGCACCGGGCTCGGGCTGCATAACGTCAATCAGAGGTTGATTCATCTCTTCGGGACGGGGGCCGGATTGCGGTTTGCGAACGTGCCGGACGGCGGGGCCCGCATCGAATTTACGATTCCATCACCAAATCCAGTATAGGGCGGGTGCCTGATGAAGGTTATGATTGCCGAGGATGAACGGCTGGCTCGCGATGAGCTGATGTATTTGCTTAGCCAGGAAGACGATGTCGAGATTCTTGCGTGTGCGGACAACGGTACGGAGCTGCTGGAGCTGGTCAGGCTGCAGCGGCCCCATGTCGTATTCCTCGACATCCATATGCCGGGATTGAACGGGGTGGAGACCGCGGAGCGTCTGCAGCGGCAGGGCTCCGCTCCCTATATCGTCTTCGCTACGGCTTATGAACAGTTTGCCCTTGACGCCTTCCGTCTGGAAGCGGTCGATTATGTGCTCAAGCCTTACGAAGAGGAGCGCTTGCGCAAGACGCTGCAGCGCATTCGGGCAAGGCTGTCGGAAACGCCGGCGTGGCCGGCTTCCGCGGCAGGAGCGCTCCCCCCGCCCCTGCCCGCGGAGGCCGCTCAGCTTCACGCCAAGCCGCCGGCGGCAGGAGTGAAGCCGAAGCTCCTGATCGAGGACGGCAGCCGCATGCTCGTGATCGACCCGGCTGCCATTGCCTATGCGGTGAAGGAAGAGAAACGGACGCTCATCCATATGGCGGACGGACAAGTGCATACTGCACGCCAGACGTTACAGGAGCTGGAGCTCCGCTTCGGTCCGTATGCTTTCTTCCGCTCCCACCGAAGCCACCTGGTCAATGTCGACTGCATCGAAGAGATCGAGCCGTGGTTTAACGGTGCCTACAACTTGATTCTGAAGGACGCCCGGCACAGCCGTATCCCTCTTTCCCGCGGGGCCGCCAAGGAGCTGATGCATCGATTGCAGGGCATGTAATTCAGGTGCGGTTTTGTGGCGTTAACGCCTCGTTTCCGACATTTCGAGCCAGGTTGGGCATTATCCTCCGTTTGCCATGATATGCTTGTAAAGCGCTTACAAGGGAATAGTCGGAGCAGACAAATAAACGTTCATACAAGGAGGAGTCCCCATGAAAGCCCGGCCTGAAGCCACTTCCTATTCCAAAATTGCGGCATCCGCGCGCTTCCGTGAGCTGATGTCCCGCAAGAAACGCTTTATTTTGCCGATGTCCATCTTTTTTCTGGTGTTTTATTTTATTTTGCCGATCCTCACTTCCTATTCCAAAGTGCTCAATGAAAACGCAATTGGACCGATCTCGTGGGCATGGGTGTTTGCCTTCGCGCAGTTTATTATGACCTGGGTGCTCTGTTCCTTGTACTCGCGCAAATCCGTCGAGTTCGACGCTCTGGCCGAAGAGATCAAAACGGAAGCCCGTCAGGAGGTGCAGGGATGAATACAGCCTTCCTTCTCTTTCTGATCATTGTTGCGGGGACGCTCGTCATTACTTACTATGCAGCTCGAAAAACGAAATCGGCCAGCGAGTTTTATACCGCAGGCGGCGGACTGACCGGCTGGCAGAACGGTCTCGCCATCGCCGGCGATTATATGTCGGCCGCCTCCTTCCTCGGCATCGCCGGGATGGTCGCCCTGTCCGGCTTCGACGGCTTCTTCTACAGCATCGGCTTCCTTGTCGCCTATCTCGTCGTTCTGTACCTGATTGCGGAGCCGCTGCGCAATCTCGGCAAGTATACGATGGCCGACATGATCGCCGCACGCTTTAACGACAAGACCGTGCGCGGCGTCGCCGCTCTCAACTCCATCACCATCTCCATCTTCTACATGATTGCGCAGCTCGTCGGCGCCGGCGCTTTGATCAAGCTGCTGCTCGGCCTCGACTATATTACCTCCGTCCTGATCGTCGGCGCCCTTATGACCGTCTACGTCGTGTTCGGCGGGATGACGGCGACGAGCTGGGTGCAGATTATCAAGTGCGTGCTGCTGATGGCGGGCACGTTCATTATCTCGCTGATTGTGTTCGCCAAATTCGATTTCAGCGTCTTCGCCATGTTCGAGCATATGAAGACGGCTACGCCGCTCAAGGAAGCGTTCCTCAATCCGGGGAACAAATTCAAGGACGGCCTCGATACGATCTCGCTCAATCTGGCGCTCGTGCTCGGAACGGCGGGGCTGCCGCACATCCTGATCCGTTTCTTCACGGTGAAGGACGCTCCTACCGCCCGCAAATCCGTTGTCGTCGCTACGTGGATCATCGGCATCTTCTATGTCATGACCATCTTCCTGGGCTTCGGCGCCGCCGCCTTCGTCGGCAATGACGCCATCGTCAAAGCGAACGCAGCCGGCAACATGGCGGCTCCGCTGCTCGCAAAAGCGCTTGGCGGCGACTTCCTGTTCGCCTTCGTCTCCGCCGTAGCGTTCGCTACGATCCTGGCTGTCGTTGCCGGGCTCGTGCTGTCCGCCGCATCCGCGTTTGCCCATGACTTCTACGGCCATATCGTGCGCAAAGGAGCGGCTACCGAGAAGGAGCAGGTCCTGTCGGCGAAGCTCGCCTCCGTCGGCGTAGCGATCATCTCGATCATTTTGGCGCTGTTCGCCCAGAAGCTGAACGTCGCGTTCCTTGTATCCCTTGCCTTTGCCGTCGCAGCCAGCGCGAACTTGCCGGTGCTCGTCTTCACCGTATTCTGGAGACGCTTCAATACGGCCGGCGCCGTTACGGGCATGCTGACCGGACTCGGATGTGCGCTGCTGCTCGTGGCGATCAGCCCGAACATTTGGGACCCGGCGGCGGGCAAAGCGATTCTCGTCGGCACTCCGCTTATCTCGCTCACGAATCCCGGCATCATCTCGATTCCGGTCGGCTTCCTCGGCGCTTTCCTCGGCACGTTCCTGTCGGCGAAGCGCGATGACGCCAAGTATGATGAAATTCTTGTTAAGGCGAATACGGGCATGTAAGCGCAAGCGCCCTGCCGCTGCAGTTGGAGGTACACCTTGCGGCCTATGTTCAACAATCATGACATCGTGCTTTATACGGTCCTAGGAATTAGGGAGTTTGAAGGTGTTATTTTGCATGTTATTTAGCCGGGGCCCCAAATAAAGGTTCCGTAGGGTCCTATTTTTCCCGAGTTGTCCTGAAAAAGCCCTGAT
Source organism: Paenibacillus chartarius (assembly GCF_042432825.1). Classification (NCBI taxonomy): domain Bacteria; kingdom Bacillati; phylum Bacillota; class Bacilli; order Caryophanales; family Paenibacillaceae; genus Paenibacillus; species Paenibacillus chartarius. The sequence goes on from NZ_JBHLWN010000051.1 coordinate 86,064, forward strand.
TTCCCGCTTTGCTGTTAAATACGGGTCTGCCGATCCGTCATTTCTATTAAGCCCCCTAATTGGATTGGAGAGTATCTAGGGAAATAAGGTACTATTAATTCAAG
>NZ_JBHLWN010000052.1:0-12122 GCF_042432825.1 Paenibacillus chartarius
TTCTACTAGGCCCTGGATTCTGCCACCTAATTTTCAAAAACGGAATTATGCAAAATGCTCAAATAGAAAAATCTAAGGAGTGGAGTATGATGAGAAAAGTTCGTAAAGCTATTATCCCAGCAGCCGGTCTTGGTACAAGATTTTTGCCAGCGACGAAAGCAATGCCGAAAGAAATGCTTCCAATTGTAGATAAACCTACGATTCAGTACATTGTCGAAGAAGCTGTAGAATCGGGTATTGAAGATATCATTATTGTAACCGGCAAGGGCAAACGAGCGATTGAAGACCATTTCGACAATGCATTTGAGCTGGAGCAAAAGCTGCTGGAAAAGAAAAAACTTGAATTATTGGAAGAAGTTCAGCGCTCATCGAAAATGGTCGACATCCATTATATACGGCAAAAGGAACCGAAAGGATTAGGGCATGCCGTTTGGTGCGCAAGGAAGTTTATCGGAAACGAGCCCTTTGCGGTCTTATTGGGAGACGATATTGTTAAAGCGGAAACTCCATGTTTGCTTCAGCTCATCCAGCAGTTTGAATCGACTAACAGTTCGGTTATCGGTATCCAAGAGGTGGCTGAAGACGAGGTTAACCGATATGGAATTATTGATCCTAGTGAGAGACACGGCAGACTGTACCAAGTACGCGGATTTGTTGAGAAACCTCAAAAAATGTTTGCGCCATCCAATTTGGCGATAATGGGCCGATACATCTTATCTCCAAAGATTTTTGAATTTCTGGAAAAGCAGGAGCTGGGTGCCGGCGGTGAGATTCAATTGACTGATGCGATCCAGAAGCTGAACGAAGTTGAAGACGTATATGCGTACGATTTCGAAGGAACACGGTATGATGTAGGAGAAAAACTTGGATTTATTTTGACGACACTCGATTATGCGCTCATGAATCGAGATCTGCAGGTTCCCTTGTTGAAAGCATTGGAGAATATCTTGGATCGTCAACGTATTAACATTTGATAGGGGGATGCTGAAATGAGTGTGCCTGAGTTAAAGGCTGCTGTCGAAGCAAACCAATACAATCCAAGACCACTCACAGAGCATACTGCCGACGAACGCGCAGGCTATTTGGCCGTAAAGCGATTCATTGACATTGTGTTAGTTCTGATCGGAATCATTCTGCTAATTCCGGTATTCGTAATTGTCAGCATATTAATTAAGCTTGAGGATCCGAAAGGGCCGATCTTGTTCAGCCAAACGCGGGTCGGTAAGAATGGAAAGGAATTTAAAATGTATAAGTTCCGCTCTATGGTGACCAATGCTGAGGAAAAATTGCAGGAACTTCTTGCCCTCAATGAAGTCAGCGGTGCCATGTTTAAAATGAAAGATGACCCCCGTATAACGAAAGTGGGGAAAATCATTCGAAAAACAAGTATTGACGAATTGCCTCAGTTATTTAATGTCCTTAAGGGAGATATGTCCCTAGTTGGACCGAGACCTCCGCTGCCACGTGAGGTGGCGGAGTATACTGCATACGATATGCAAAGGCTGCTTGTAACACCGGGATGTACGGGGCTCTGGCAGGTAAGCGGCAGGAATAGCGTAGGGTTTGCTGAAATGGTGGAACTTGATCTGGAGTATATTAAAAAACGCAGCGTGTGGTTTGATATCCAAATTATTTTTAAAACAGTGAAGGTGCTGCTCGGCTCAAAAGATGCTTTTTAGCAGGATAGCTTGAAAAATGAGGAGCATTTCTATGAACAAGATTTATATTAACGGAAGATTTCTTACACAGGGGACGACCGGCGTTCAGAGATATGCCATTGAAGTCGTTAAACAACTTGACGATTTCATTGATAATGGGGAAATTGACCCAGATGCATTTCATTTTACTCTGGTTGCTCCAAAAGAGCTGCGATACGAACTGCCCCTAAAACATATCAAGCTTAAAAAGGTTGGCCGCTTGAGAGGGCATCTTTGGGAGCAGCTCGAGCTGCCCTTTCATTGTGGCGGAGGTTTGTTGGTGAATTTGTGCAATACGGGGCCGCTGTTGAAAGTTCCGCAAATCGTTACCCTCCATGATGCGTCCGTATTCGTTAATAAGCACTTTTTCTCAACCGCGTTCCGTTTGTGGTATAAAGTGCTGTTTACGATTCTGGGGAAAGTCGCGAAGAGAATCATTACTGTGTCACAATTTTCAAAGGATGAATTGGTGCGTTATTGTAAGATCCACGGAGATAAGATTCACGTGACCCATCTTGGCAAAGAGCATCTTCACAAATTGCCGGCTGATTCATCCGTCTTCCAAAAGCATCAATTTGGAGAGAAACCATACTTGCTCGCTGTAAGCAGCCTCAACCCTAACAAAAACTTCAAAGCGATATTGACCGCAATCCAAAATCTGGATACCCGCGAGTTTGACGTTGTTATAGCAGGCGGGACCAACTTAAAGGTATTCGCCGATGCAGAGCTTTCGGTACCGGACAATGTCATTCAGCTGGGGTATGTGAGCGACGAAGAGTTAAAGGCGCTCTATGAGAGGGCGGCGTGCTTTGTGTTTCCATCCTTCTATGAAGGATTTGGAATCCCTCCTATTGAGGCGATGTCATTTGGATGCCCTGTGATCGTGTCGAATACGGCTTCGTTGCCTGAGGTTTGCGGAGATGCGGTCATATACTGCGATCCGAATGATCCCGCATTACTTGGTGAGCTCATAAAAAAACTTATGAGTGACAGGCAGTTAAGGGACGGGCTGGTTCAGAAGAGTTTGCAAAGAGCGGGGATGTATTCTTGGGAGAAATGTACTCGTCTTACGTATTCGATCTTACAAGAAGTTGTAAGTTAGTTTACAAGTAAACAAGTGAGGAGCAGCGAGCTTGAATTTACTTATTATTTTAAGTTTGCTCACCTCCATGCTATCGGGGGTGTTAAATAAAGTCGTTCCATTAGATAGCTCATCGTTGACATTAGTCCCTGTCATATTAATTGTTGTCGTCTATTTGATTCAACTTGCAATGAATAAAAAAATTAAGTCGTACCCTTTATTTTATCTGCTGATATATATCTGTATACTTTTGATTTTTATTGGCAGTTTTAAAAATGGTATGAATATCACCATGATTAAGTTCGCTTTTTTCTACTTTGTCATCGGTGTACTGATTAATCAATTAACTAAAGAAGGTATATCCAAACTATATAACACAGTTATTATTTTAACAGTCATTCTTTCAATAGAGGTATTTGCAATAGGAGCAATGACTGTTGCTACGGATGGTCGGCTGCTAAATATAAGGCACCAGTTAATGTTAGATAAGCAAGCTTACAATATTATGTACAATTTTGCCATACCCATCTTGTTCTGGAATCTTTGCTATTCCAGGAAGATTCGAGATGCGCTCCTTCTCATGTTCTTCAGTATTACCGGACTTTATTTTCTACAAATCAAGACTTTGCTATTAAGTATTCCGATTAGCTTATTGGTTATTGCCTGGATGCTGAAGCCAGTATCTAGGAAGAGCCTGATGACAATTTGTGCATCGATTGTTATTGTCTCAATTGGGGTGCTGAATGTATTTCCACAATATATTCCCGATCAAATTCGAATTGTAACTAATTACATCCTTGGAAAAGAACAGCAGGTCACATCCGATAGTTTGGTTTATGCAGACACAGTTGTAGTAAGAGAAAAAATTATCGAAAATGCGAAACGCCTATTCCAAGAAAATATGTGGTTGGGAATCGGTTATGGTAATTACGGAGAGACGGTTGAAGGAATAACGGTATATTCGATTGCACGCAGTAATGTGGTATATCAAATACCGACCGTAACGGAGAACGGGATTATTACGTTCTTAGTCGAAGGGGGACTGCTTGCCGCCCTGGTTCACCTGAGTTTGTATGCCATCATATTATGGAAGCTAAGAGGAAGGACATCGAGAGACAAGACGGTATTGATCGGATTAACGATATCATTTGCCTTGTTTGTCTCGAATTTTGTCCAAGATAACCTGAACTACTCTTACTGGTTCTCTCTAGCCCTGGGGTTGTTTCTTGCAAAGGAAGTGGAGCGGACTCAATCGCTTCGAAGCTCGTTGTCCGGCGATGGGAACAAGATCCACTCAGTTGAACCATTTCAATCTTTACCGCTGTCAGAGCGGGGGAGGGCAAGCTTAACATGAAGATCATGCTGGTAAATACTCTCTACCACCCTAATATGATTGGCGGAGCCGAGAAATCGGTACAACTGTTGGCAGAGAAAGTAGCTAGCGAAGGTCATACACCGGTCGTAGTAAGCACAACGAAGCAAAAAGATTACACGGATATTGTAAATGGAATCAAAGTGTACTACCTTCGGTTTCGAAATTTGTATTGGGGAATTGAATCAGGAAACAAACCCGCATTATCCAAAGGCATCTGGCATGCAATTGATATCTATAATCCACTTATGAAGCATAAGTTTAATGAAATTCTGGCTGCGGAAAGCCCGCAAATTATTCATACGAATAATTTGACGGGCTTTTCCATTGTTCCGTGGCTGTGTGCCAAGGAACAAGCAATACCCGTCATCCACACACTGCGTGACTATTCACTGATGTGTGTGAAGGGCACCATGTTTACAGGAGAAGATAATTGTTCCGGCAGATGTAAGACCTGTTCTATGTACACGGATTTCAAGAAGTCTTACTCGAACAAAGGACTTGTGCAGCACCTAACAGGCAACTCTCAATTCATTGTAGACCTGCATAAGCAAGAAGGCTACTTCCGCGGCATATCTTCCTCCAGAATATTTAATGGAGCCGAGCTCAGGAAGCTTGCTCCTGAACCAACTTCAACGGATGGCAGAGATGACAAGCGTAGATTGAAGTTTCTTTATATGGGACGAATCGAAGCGACGAAAGGTGTTAACTTGCTTCTCGAGGCGTTTCAATCTTTACCCGAAGCCGACTTATTGTTAGCGGGTAATATTAACGACGCGCAAATCTCGGCGAAGAAAGAACGGGGAGAATATCCGTCTAACATTACTTTCCTAGGTTTTGTTAAGCCACATGACGTGCTGCCGCAAGCCGACGCCGTGATTGTTCCTTCGCTCTGGCACGAGCCGCTGCCAAGAGTTTCGTTGGAGGCCTATTCTTATGGAAAGCCGGTAATTGGTTCGAATCGGGGGGGGATTCCGGAAAGCATTCAAGACGGAGTAACCGGCTATATCTTCGATCCTGCGAAGCCGAATCATTTATTGGAAATACTTGTTGATTTGATACGTAATCCGGAGAAGTTAACGCGGTTAACGGGTAATCTGGAGACGTTCCTAAAGACTTATGACATTAACATTACAGCCAAAGAGTACATCGCTTTATATGAACACTACGCAAGAATGAAGACGCTACAGGAATCCGTAGGAGGAGTTTGAGATGAAAAAAGTATTAGTAACCGGTGGAGCAGGCTTTATCGGAAGTCACCTGATTGATTCGCTTCTGGCAGATCAGGTTGAAGTTGCAGTCATTGATAATTTTGATCCGTACTATGATAGAAGCATTAAGGAAAACAATAGAAAAGAACATCTGTTACATTCTGGATATTCACTGTTCGAAGCCGACATACGGGATCGAGATGAAATGGACGCGCTGATCGCTCAAATCCAACCGGATGCGATTGTTCATCTGGCGGCAAGAGCCGGTGTCCGGCCATCCTTGCAAAGCCCGTATGACTATACACAGGTTAATATTACTGGCACTGTGAATTTGCTTGACGCTGCAGTGAAGTATGGTGTTTCGAAATTCGTATTCGGATCTTCTAGCTCCGTATATGGTCTGAATGACCAAGTTCCGTTTAGCGAAACGGATCCAACCTTGCAAATAGCTTCTCCGTATGGAGCTACGAAGGCAGCCGGCGAAGCCTTGTGTCACAGCTACAGCAATTGCTTCAAGCTGCCCATCGTAGCGCTTCGTTTCTTTACGGTATATGGACCAAGACAGCGACCGGATTTGGCTATTCACAGCTTCGCTAAGAAGATCAGAAATAACGAACCGATCAGCTTATTCGGCGATGGGACGACAAGCCGCGATTACACTTATGTAGCTGATATTGTGTCGGGTATTCGAGGCGCATTGTCTTTCGAGCTTGACAGCTACGAAGTATTTAATCTTGGAAATGACCAGCCGACCAGCCTGATGCAGCTTGTGAAAACCCTGGAAGAAGCGATTGGCAAGGAGGCATTAATTGAATGGAAGCCGCCTCAGGTTGGCGATGTACCGAGAACATGGGCTAATATCGAAAAGGCTCGCAGATTATTAGGTTACAATCCGGAAACTGATTTCAAAACAGGTATTGGCCGATTTGCAGCTTGGCTCGAAGAGCAATCAAAGCAATTGGTTTAATTGGCAGTAAAGTCATCCGGCGATAGGAGAAAGTATGCTCTTTAAGCACACGTTAATGTATTTTTTAGCCCGGGGACTTCCTGGATTGATCAGTTTCTTGTCCATCATGATATATACACGAATGTTGACACCGGACCAATACGGGAAATATGCACTTGTTCTAGCCGGAGTGAATTTATGTAACGCCTTGTTTTTTCAGTGGCTTCGTCAGGGGCTTCTTCGGTTCTCCACGGCACATGAGGAAGCTGATAGACGAGTTTTTAGAAGTACATTAGCAACGGGATTCGTTGGCTTGACTTGCCTGACGGCAATTATCGCAATATTCGTGTTTCTGCTATCGTTACAATACCAGTACTTCATGTATGTCTTAGTCGGTTTAGTAAACTTATGGCTGCTAGCCTGGTTCGAATTTGTTCAAACCGATTATAGGGCGCAGCTTAAGCCGAAAGCTTTTGGCCTTGTTACTTTCAGTCGAACCCTTTTGTGTCTTGTGTTCAGTTTACTGTTTATTTGGCTGGGGTGGGGCGAAATCGGGCTGCTTGCAGGCCTACTTGTAGGCACGCTGATCATTCTGGTTGGCCCGACTGTCAGGGAATGGGGAAGCATAAGGCCGAAAGAGCTGGATAAAGCTGTTATGAAACAGCTACTTTCTTATGGCTTACCCCTTACGTTAACTTTTGTTATGGCTTTTGTCATGCAGTTATCGGATAGATTTTTATTAGGCTGGCTTTCCGGAACCGAAGCAACAGGCGTGTACGCTGTTGCCTCGGATTTTGCCAATCAGTCTTTATTTACCATAATGATGATCGTAAATCTAAGCGCATTTCCATTGGTCGTAAAGAAGTTGGAAGCGGAAGGTGTGGATGAGGCTCAGAAGCAGCTGCGAATGAATCTTGTACTGCTTCTGGGAATTTCTTTACCAGCCACGATGGGAGTAATCCTGCTAGCTGAGCCTATATCCAAAATGTTTTTTGGCAGCCAGTTTGCAGGCACTGTATCTGTGCTGCTTCCGTTGCTCATAGTTGGAAACTTTCTGATGGGGTTGAAACAATTTTATTTTGACCAAGCCTTTCAGCTAGGCAATAAAACGATGATTCAAATCTTTCCGGTAATTGTTGGCGCTATTTTGAATGTCGTTCTAAATTTAATATTCATACCGCTTTGGGGGGTTACCGGTTCGGCATATGCGTCCATTGCTGCAACAGCGGCAGCTGTCGTACTTAGCTGGTTTTTTGGGCGCAAATGTTTTCATTTGCCTATCCCATACGGTGATATTTTGAAAATTATTTTATGTTCACTATTCATGATTGCTGCCTTACTCCCATTCCTTCAATATCAAGGTCCGCTCGTAATTTGTATTGAGATCACGGTAGCTATATTAGTCTACTTGCTTGGAGTATGGGCGCTCAATGTTGCAGGAGTTCGAGGGAGGCTGCTTGATTATTTGAAAGTTAGAAAAACAAAAGGGTTGCAAATGTGATCCAAGATAGGGAGGAACCATATGAATATTTCAGTAATCGGTACGGGTTATGTCGGATTGGTATCGGGTGTCTGCTTTGCGGATTTAGGTCATAAGGTTACTTGTGTGGATAAGGATATTCAGAAAGTGATGAAGCTAAGAAACGGCGAAGTTCCGATATATGAACCCGGTTTGCAGGAATTGATGGTGAAGAACGCAGCGGCCGGCAGATTGTCTTTCACACATGATGTACCTGAAGCGGTACAAGACGCGGAGATCATCATCCTAGCTGTTGGAACGCCTTCTTTGCCTAACGGTGAAGCAAACCTTCAATATATCGAACAAGCGGCAAGAGAAATTGCTCTAGCGATGAATGGCTACAAAATTATTATGACGAAGAGTACAGTACCTGTAGGTACCAATGAACATATTCGTTCTATTATAGCATCGTTGACAGAACTTCCGTTCGATGTGGCGTCAGTGCCGGAGTTTCTGCGGGAAGGATCGGCGATCAGCGATACGTTCCATCCGGATCGAATCGTTATCGGTACGGATAGTGAAACGGTGAAGGAAAAGCTTACAGAACTGCACAGCAAATTGGCGAATAATATTTTGATCACTGATGTGAGAAGCGCGGAGATGATCAAATACGCATCCAATGCATTCCTTGCAACGAAAATTTCATTCATTAATGAGATCGCTAATATATGTGAGAAGGTTGGCGCCGACGTAACTTTAGTCGCCAGAGGAATGGGTTACGATCGAAGGATCGGTTCGGCCTTCCTGAGCGCCGGCATTGGATATGGAGGTTCTTGCTTCCCGAAGGATACGGATGCTCTTATTCAAATCGCCGGAAATGTGGAGTATGACTTCAAACTGCTGAAATCGGTTGTGAATGTGAACAAGGATCAGCGGTTTAATGTGATAAGGAAGCTTCAAGAAGCTTTGGGGGACCTCAGCGGGAAGACGATTGCGATCTGGGGATTAGCTTTCAAACCTAATACAGACGACGTCCGCTATGCTCCAGCGATAGAGATCATCGGTGAGCTGACCCGTTTGGGATGTACGGTAAAAGCATACGACCCTGTAGCCATGGAAAATTTCCGGAAAAGCGGAAACTACGAGAACGTGATTTGGTGCGATGCGATGACCTCTGCAGCAGCAGACAGCGATGCGCTTTGTCTTCTTACGGAGTGGGACGAATTTAAAAAGGCGGATCTCGCTTACATTGAAAAAATCATGAATCAACCTGTGCTGATCGACGGTAGGAATGTTTTTACCAAAGATAAGATCGCCCTGACTAATTTCCACTATTACTCAGTCGGTCGCCCGAATATTAACCAAGTGTCGCAGGCTATTTATTCCGATGCGGCTGTGTAATCCGGAGCGGAAGCGGAGCGTGAATATGTCCATATGAAAATTCTGCATATTAGTGAATATGCGAATGGCGGAATTTCTACGTATATTAACAGCGTTGTAGCACATCAGCATCCAGAGCATGACGTTTACGTCTTAATTTCGGATTATAACAGCCAAAAGAAGTATGACATTCCCGATGAAAAAATATTTACGTACCCGTATAAGAGGCATCCAAAGCACTTTCTATCCGCGATACTTCATATTTTTAGGAAGATAAAGGAAATCAAGCCGGATGTCGTTCATATTCACAGTACTTATGCGGGGTTATTTACCAGATTGATTTATTTTTTGGTAAAGAAGGACGTCAAGATCATTTATTGTCCGCATGGATGGTCTTTCTTGATGGATGTATCTGAAAAGAAAAGAAAAATATATGCATGGGTTGAGCGCGTGCTCTCCCGGAAAACAGACGTGATTATCAATATATCTCAATATGAATACAACCAATCGCTGGAATACAAAATACCCGCAGACAAATCGGTTGTTGTTTATAATGGCGTACCGGGAGAAGCACAGATTCAGGAATTAGATGCAATTCCAAGCAAAGATAAAATTAACATGCTGTTTGTAGGACGATTCGATAAGCAGAAGGGTTTAGATATTTTATTGGATGTGTTTAGCCGAAATACGTTCCCCAATATTCAACTGTATATTATTGGAGGCGGCGTGTTGGGGGATGTAAACGTTAAATTCCCTGACAATGTTGTTCATTTGGGCTGGATTGATAACAAGTTTCTGGACTCTTATTACGCTAAATGCGACGTGCTGATTATGCCATCCCGATGGGAAGGCTTCGGACTCGTAGCGGTTGAAGCGATGAAGAACAAAAAAGCAGTGATCGCAAGCAACCGCGGCGCACTGCCGGAAATCGTTTTACATGGAAAGACGGGGTATATTTTCGATATATCCAAACCCGAGCAGCTTATCGAAATACTTCGTACGCTAGATAAGTCCAAACTAACGGAGATGGGCTTAAATGGGTATGAAGCTTATAAGGAAAAATTTAGTGCGGAACGAATGAACAAAGAACTATTGGAATGTTATGTATAGTTTTCCGTAAAAGGGGATGGCTATGAAGCTAATACTTCTCTCAGGCGGTTCGGGCAAGAGGTTGTGGCCCCTATCCAATGAAGCAAGATCCAAACAATTCTTAAAGATGCTCAAAAATCCGAATCAACAACTGGAATCCATGGTTCAGCGCGTCTGGCGCCAATTAGAAGACAGCGGCTTGGCCGAGCATGCTTATATTGCAACTGGAACAGGGCAAGCGGACATCATTCACAGCCAGCTTGGAGAACATGTCCCAGTCATTATCGAGCCTGAGCGTCGTGATACGTTCCCGGCGATTGCACTTGCCGCATCATATTTATACTCCATAGCGGGAGCGGGATTGAACGAAGTTATTTGTATACTGCCGGTCGATCCTTATGTAGATGCAGGCTTTTTCAATAAAATTCAGGAGCTCGAGGACGTTTGCCGGGATACAAACGCCGATATAGCGCTAGTGGGAGTCAAGCCTACAGAAGCTTCCGAAAAGTTTGGTTATATCGTTCCTTCACTGTTACATAAAACAGAAGCAGGAACGGACTACGCTAAGGTGGCCCGGTTTCAGGAAAAACCAAAGCAGGAAAAAGCTCGAGCTTTGATCGAACTTGGGGCCCTCTGGAATTGCGGCGTGTTCGCTTGCAAGCTGGATTATATTATTCAGATCTTAATTGATAAGGGACTTCCGATTCAATACGAAGAACTGTTGAAAAACTATGACAAGCTTCCGAAGATCAGTTTCGATTACGAAGTTGTAGAGAAAGCGGAACGCATTGTCGTATTGCCTTTCGATGGAACGTGGAAAGACTTGGGCACATGGGATGCGTTGACGGAAGAAATCGAGACTTCCATTATCGGAAACGGCATTGTAAGCGAGGACTCCGTGAATGTACATCTCGTTAACGAGCTGGAGATCCCGGTTACAGTGCTCGGTTGTAGAGACTTGATCATTGCAACGAGTCCCGATGGGATTCTGGTCTCTGACAAAACAAGCAGTCCGAAGGTTAAAGATGTTCTCAAGCATATGGAGCAGCGTCCCATGTATGAAGAGCGACGCTGGGGCTGGTATCGCGTATTGGACTACATCAAGCGGGACGGACGGGAGATCCTGACCAAACGTATCGGTATTCATGCAGGTAAGAACTTAAGCTACCAAATGCATTTCAAACGCAGTGAGGCATGGACTGTCATTTCCGGCGAAGGTCAGTTTATTCTTAACGATAAGCTGTTCCATATCCAAGCCGGTGATGTGCTGCAAATTCCTATTCGAGCTCGACACAGCATTCTGGCGATTACCGATTTGGAGATCATAGAAGTTCAGACGGGATCGCAGCTTGTAGAAGAAGATATTGTCCGACTGGAGTTGGATTGGAACATTATTAGTAGTTATGCAATAAGATAAATAAATCGAATTACCCCTCTTACCTTCATAATGCTCCCCTAGTAATTACCGTTGCTGCTCACCAATAAGACTACTATGCTAATTTACTATAAGGAAGCATGGGCGGTAACGGGCCTACATTTTTTCTAAATCTAATAAATTACGTGATTCAATGCATTATCTAATCTTCCGCATATCATACTACAAGTTAAATAATGATTGCACTGATACAAAATGTATCAATGTTTGTCTAAATGACAGTGAGAATCATGCCAATAATAGCAATTTTTAACTAATGATCAACTAAAAGGAAACCTTCTTTCGCGAGTTTGAAACATTGTATTCGAAATATACCACTGTATCCATTAATGGTTTGGTTGAAAGTAGAGCAAATTAGTCACTAGGAGGAGTGGGCTAAGTGTTGCACATTATAAATTATCCTGAATTTCGAAAGCGCATAAGAATGCGGTGGCGATCATCCAGGAGCGGAT
>NZ_JBHLWN010000053.1:0-23172 GCF_042432825.1 Paenibacillus chartarius
TTCTACTAGGCCCTGGATTCTGCCACCTAATTTTCAAAAACGGAATTATGCAAAATGCTCACATATATCTGAATGGATGTGAACGTAATGACATTGCTTGGAATAATGGAATTTATTCAATCAGGTTCATACAAGGAATTAAAACATCTAGGTAACACCGCGGCAACTTTAAAAGAAATGATCCGTGCTGAGCAGGCGGCATTAGAAAGTAAACGTATGGTTTGGACAAGTTTAGGTGTGGTGGGACAGTTTCAATATTTTAATACATTTGAATACGATCGTTTGCAATTAAACGAATACCTGTACTCCCTTGGTCTCTTACCTAGAATTGCTTGTATCGAGATCAGTTTATTATCAAGTAAACAAGCTGCGGAAATGAAGCAATTTTGCATTCCTGGTAACAAATATGTACGATATACGCCTAATCGTCTAGGTAGGATTAATGGGGATATGTCAGAGGAAGAAAACACTTCTTATCATAGTCTGTCATTAACGAATAAAGTTTCTACATGGAAAGAAGTGTATGAAAGAAAGGAGACTCTAACAAAAGACTGAGAGAATGCACGACTACAGGCTGTAAATGCTGATGAATTTCAGCATTCAAGGAGCTACCCGATGGAGACGGGAACTGACGACTTGCGTCGTTCATATCGTCAAAAAGTTCGACAATACGAATGAGGACATGGAAGATTTGATCTCGATAGGGACGATTGGGCTGATCAAGGCGATTGAGTCGTTCTCACCGGACAAAGGGACCAAGCTCGCAACGTTCGCCGCGCGGTGTATTGAAAACGAAATCCTGATTCACATTCGGTCACTTGGCACGGAAGCCGATGATGTCGTGGATAAGGTGCAGCTCAAGATTGAGCGGTCGAAGATATACAAGAACTTGGATATATTGGATGAGCGGGAGCGGGAAGTGGTGGTGGGCAGGTTTGGGCTAGAGACCGGTGGAGAAGAGCGGACGCAGCGGGAGATTGCGAAGGAGCTGGGGATCTCGCGCAGTTATGTGTCGCGGATTGAGAAGCGGGCGTTGATGAAGTTGTATCATGAGTTTTATAAGGCAAAACGGTGATTAGTGGAGGGTGCTCGAAAAAGCACTCTTTTACAGCATTGTTTTTATTCTGGACAAGTATTACAGGCGAAGGGGTATCCTTCATTAGTCAATGTAGCTATGGTACAATATCGGTATGAAGATAACCTACGGACGGTGATCATGAGTGAAGCGTTTCCAGCAGTTGCACAAATTGGTTAAGTTAACTGGTGATCGGGCTAGACTCGATGCAAAAGCAAACAATACTTACATTGTATATAAAATCAATAATGGCCAAATCGTTAAAGAGTACGCCGACGGTAAGATCGTTCAAGTTGAAGACAGGGACTAATCATGGATCACTCCAATGCTACTATGTATGTGTTCGCAGGGAATAATGGCAGTGGAAAAAGCACATTTCGAAATCTGATTGTTGATCAAATTGGGGTTAGCGTAAATATTGACCCTGACTCCTTAGCTCGTGCGATAGATCCGGAGCATCCCGAACAATACAGAGTATCTGCCGGCAAAGAAGCCATAAAGCTTGCCAGGGATTGTGTTCGGAACATGCGAAATTTCTCCATTGAGACGACATTAGCGGGTGGCAACGTAATCCGACTCATGAAGGATGCAAGGTCAAATGGATTCGAAGTCATTATGTTTTTTGTTGGACTAGGTGATTATCGTTTAAATATTGAACGGGTAGCTGCTCGTGTACAAAATGGCGGTCATCACATTTCAACTGAGGACATCATCAGGAGACATTATAGCTCGATTGAGAATCTGATTTTACATTTTCATCTCATCAATTATTTATATGTCATAGACAACAGTAACGCAATTGGAAAAATCGTACTTGAAGCAGAAGATCGACAGGTCCGTTTTCGGGAAGACGCTTTACCTGAATGGGTGGAACAGATCATCGAAGCACTAGATAAGTAACCAGTAACATTTCAAATCACAGAGACGGTAGCGTTGAGTAACCGTCTCTGTTTTCAATTTTTTATTAACAATGATTACATCGCTTTGCGTTCACAATGTCAGTTCGACAATACGAACGAGGATATGGAAGATTTGATCTCGATCGGGACGATTGGGCTGATCAAGGCGATCGAGTCATTTTCTCCGGACAAAGGGACCAAGCTTGCGACCTTCGCCGCACGGTGTATTGAGAAGAAATCCTGATGCATCTGCGGTCTCTGAAAAAACACGCAAAGACGTGTCGTTGCAGGACCCGATCGGAACGGATAAAGAAGGGAATGAAATTACGTTAATTGACATTCTTGGCACAGAAGCTGATGATGTCGTGGATAAAGTGCAGCTAAAGATTGAGCGATCTAAGATATATAAGAATCTAGATATTTTGGATGAGCGGGAGCGGGAAGTGGTCGTTGGTCGATTCGGTCTGGAAACCGGCGGCGAGGAGCGGACTCAGCGGGAGATTGCGAAGGAGCTGGGGATTTCGCGCAGTTACGTGTCACGAATTGAGAAGCGGGCATTGATGAAGCTGTATCATGAGTTTTATAAGGCGAAACGGTGAAGAGGAGCGAGAGCTCCTCTTCTATCTTTATCTTCAACAGCGGAAAAGCAACGATTATGATGATGCAGCCTGCCGCGGCGACCAGATAGGCCTGTTTGAAATGCTGCAGTTGCTCGAATGTAATTTTACATTATCGAGTAATCGCTATTTGTTTTTGTTCTTCTTGAAAGGAATCACGGTTACGATGATACCAAAAAGGACTGCCGGTCCAACGATACGAAGAATATGATAAGTGTTCCATTCCGTAATGGAATTCCAACTTATCAAAACATTTGCAACAATAAACAGCAGCGTGGAGAGTATAAATATTTTCACGTATTCTTCCCCTCTCTTATTCATGTCTCAAAGAGTCTACCGGTTTTAATTTTGCCGCCCGATTGGCGGGGAGTAATCCGAACAAAATACCGATTGTCATTGAAAATAAAACGCCGCCAACGATGACTTGTACGGAAATGATCGGGGCCATTCCGGTAAGAACCGAAATGAGGTAGGCCCCGGCAATTCCGAGCAGGAAGCCTGCCGCACCTCCAACCGTTGTCAGTGTAATGGATTCGATCAGGAATTGGGCCAAAATATTCCCTCTTGTGGCACCTAGCGATTTCCGGATTCCGATCTCTTTTGTTCTTTCCGTCACCGACACAAGCATAATATTCATTACACCAATGCCGCCAACCAACAAAGAGACACTTGCAATACTGCTGATGATACCGGTCATAATTTTTGTGATGTAGGAAAGCGACTTTTTTATTTGCTCGATATTAAGTATATAAAATTCCCCTTTGGATGACTTGGTATCTTTATATTTGCGGTTTAAAAAATCGACCGCTCTCTGGCCAGCTTCGTATACTTGTTCGGAGTTTGTAGCCTGGACCGTAAGCGAATCGATTTTGTTGTTTCCGTACATGGCAGGCCATATGGTAGCGGGAAGTAATACCTTTTTCGTCTCTATTCCCAATATACTGTTTTTTTTCTCTTTGTATATGCCGATAATCTTAAGAGGAGTGCCTTCCACCTCTAAGACATCTCCCAGGATGGCGTTGTTCTTACCCAGCTTGTTTGCTACCTCCAAATTGACCATGGCTACTTTTCGACCCTGACTCAGATCGCTGCCGGAAATCATACGGCCTTTAACCAATTCCAGGGGATATAAATCCTCATACCCATCCGACATGCCGATGATCTCGGCATTCATACTTCGATCCAAGTATTGAAACGTTGTATTGGTGCTGTTGACTGTGATGACTTTCCGGATCCCGGCCAGCTTCGTCAAATCGTAAATATCGCTCTCTTCAAACGGAGCCTCCAACGGAGCAGCGAGCTGTACCGATTCAAATTCTGTTTCGCGTAAACGGTACAAGATTTCCAATGTACTGTTCTCGTTGTTAGCAAACTGAGCTTTAAGAGCCTCTTCGCCCCCTTGTCCTATTGCTACGATGGTGATTACCGATGCGACTCCGATAACGATACCCAACATGGTAAGCACGGACCTTAATTTGTGTACCCGAAGAGAGACTAAAGCGATCTTTAATCCTTCCCATAACCCCACGCTTCGACCCTCCTATCGGAGACGACGCAACCGTCGCGTATTATGATGTGTCTTCCGCAGTATTGTGCAGTTTCTTGATCGTGTGTGACAAGAATGATGGTTTTTCCCTCTTCATTCAGCCTTTGAAGGAGACTTAGAATGTTTCGGCCCGAGGATGTGTCTAGCGAACCGGTCGGTTCATCGGCTAAGATCAACTGCGGTTCGGTAACCAAAGCCCTGGCTATCGCTACTCGCTGCTGTTGACCGCCGGATAATTGGTTCGGGAGATGATGCTTTCGGTCGCCTAATCCTACCCTTTCCAGGGCAAGGTTCGCCTTTATACTGCGTATTTTGGACGATACCCCCGCATATATCAGGGGAAGCTCCACATTCTGCAGCGCATTCATCCTCGGGAGTAGATGAAACTGTTGAAATACGAATCCGATGTGCCGGTTTCGTTTATGCGTTAATTGTTTATCCGGTAAACCGTTCATTTCTTCATCATTGAAATAATAAGAACCGCTTGTCGCGTTGTCCAATAAACCGATGATATTCATGAGCGTGGATTTTCCAGAACCGGAAGGGCCCATGATTGCGGTAAATTCCCCTTTGTCGATTTCAATATTAACGTCTTTCAGAACGGGAACTTCCAGTGTATCCATGTGATAGACTTTATTTAGCTGCTGGAGACGTATCACGGCTAATCACTTCCATTCCATCGCGCATATTGGCTGTGGGGTTAGTTACGACTGCTTCTCCAATGAATACCCCCTCTATAATTTCCTTAAATTGATCGTTGGATAATCCTATCTTCAGTTCCCGTTTTCTTACAATTTGATTATCTACAATAAAGGCATATTCTTTGCCGTCCTGTATCCAGATGGCATCCTGCGGAAGTGCAATCGTCTCTTTCGACATTAATTCGATTTCAATCGTGGTATGGTAACCTTCCTTTAATCCTTCCTGCCCATCCGTCAGGTTAACAGTCAGAGGATATTGAGTGACGGATTCGTTAGTTTTCACTCCGACAATCTCACCGTCGATCGGGGTATATTCCAATTGCTTGACCATCCCTGTAAAAACAAGATTCGGAAGAACCTTGGGTCTGATCAGCACCTTTTGTCCCGGTTTGACTGATACGGAATCAAATTCTGTTATCGCCCCTTTTATAACATAAGGCTCATTGGAGTTAATCGTAATAAACGGCTCTGTGTTAACCGCATCGATTTCTTGAATTTTGTTAACAATCCCGGAGATAGGGCTTTTCACGACCAGCCTTTCCTTCTTGCTGCTCTGTTTGTCCATCTCCATCTGATTTTCCCGCAGTTCCAATTCCAGAAGGGCGATTTCCCTCTCCATATCCTTTTTTTGCTTTTGCATATCGGATATTGTTTCCTCTATCGAAGTTACGCTATTTACATTTTTTTTTAGACTCGTTTCCAAATCTTTAATTTTCCCTTCAATTTGCTCTTTTTGCAATATTAAACGCTGGCGGGCTATTTCCAATTGGGATAATGCGGTGGTAATATTTTCCCCTCCATAATAGAATAGCTCAGTGCCCTCCGAAACCCGTTGGCCTTGGTGCACCAGTATGCCCTTTACTTTTCCCAAACTTTCATCTTTGCTTATTTTTTCTTGCCGGCTGGGCTGCACAATTCCGGAGGACAGCAAGTAGTCCGATATGATTTGTTTTTCCACTCTCACCGTGTCCACCACAGGAATCTGTGCTACGTTTCCTTGCACCTTGAAAAAATAAAGATTAACTGCAATAACAACGATGCATGTAAAGCCGATCAGACCTGCCAGTACCTTCTTGTTCATGATTCCATACCATTCCTCACCATGATGAGTCGGCTCACAGACCCACGTTCATTATATTCAATACATAAGCTTCCAGCTCTTCTTCGGAAAATTCATTTCTCGACTGGAACACGGTTCCTTCCGATAATATCAAGATCTCGTCACTGATTCTCGAAGCGATAGGTATCATGTGGGTGGAAATCAACACGATATGGCCTTGACGCGCGTAGTGAATCAACTGTTCTCGGATTAGTCTGATATTGATAGGGTCCAGCGAGACGAGCGGTTCATCCAACAGCAGTACCTTAGGACCAAGCAACTGCGCGATAGCCAGCGCAAGCTGATGCTTCATGCCATGGGAGTAACTGACTGCCAATTTGTCGATAAATGAGCTGAGCCCGCTCCTTTCGATGTATTCGTTCATTTCGGCAGGCTCCATTGGAATATGGTTTAATTTACTAACGAAATCCAAATTCTCGTATCCGGTTAAATATTCCAGCAGGACTGGAGTCTCCGGAACATAGACAACTTCCCGGTAAAACTCCTTTCCTCCGTCGAATAGAACTACACCTTCATCAAACGGGAGACTGCCGGATAATATTTTCATTAACGTTGTCTTTCCGGCTCCATTACGGCCTAAAAGACAATAAATTTTTCCGGACTGCAGTTGAAACGAGACCCCATTCAACACCGGTGTTTTATATCGCTTTATCAGATTACTCACTTCAAGCTTCATTGAACTATCTCCAATCCTAAAAATTTGGCAGGAACAATAGGGCTGAGATAAGACTCGATTACAGAGGCGACCAAGTATAGAAGCATCATGCAAACAACAAGCCCCGCCTTCGTTTCAACCGAATTGATCGAGAATATGGTTTTCTTGTAGATTTTATTCATAGCCCATCTTAAGGAAGTGGTGGAAAGCAGAAAGCATAGCAGCATGGCGGCAATTTCGAGAATTCCGTGAGTGAAAATGATCGCGATGGAAAAACCGATAGAGCCGGTATGCATGTATGTATAGTAAATCGCATAAGACACAATATAGATATTATATAGCATCAACAGGAAAGCAAGACTACCGAAGGTCAAATTTCCCAAGATGATGTATAGTATAGCCAAACCAGCATTGTGCATAAAAATTTGGGACCAAGGCAGGTGCACGGGGGGAAGGTTATTTCCTTGTTCTGGTGGCCCCTGCAATAATATGGATAAAAAAGTAGCTGCTAGAACGAACACCCACATAGATAAGCCTGCCAAGAGGATGATGCGATTCTCTTTAATAATACGGTAGACGAGTCTCATTCTTTGCCTCTCCCAAGCTTTACTAGTAAACGCCGGATTCCAAACTCAAACACAATCAGCACAAGGATCGGAGCCAGTAGCTGAACCGCAGCATCCGGAAACCAATGCAGCCTGGTGATCATATAGATGACAGCGGATTGGACGGTTGCATACATATAAATGAGCGACTTTGAGTAAGTTTGCAGAATGTTTGCTTCTATGATTCCTTCCATATGATAGATCGTCGCGATGTAGACGAAAACGATGGAGTAAAGGAGGATGGAGCCCAGCAAACCTTGCACTACCATATCTGCAATGAATGAACTGGTGATGTGCCCGTCGCTCAATAGTAATAACAAAAACTGATAGATGAAAAACTGAGCGAATAAGTAGCAAGAATAGGAAGTCGAGACTTGTAAGGCCGTCATCCTGTATCGTTTCAGCAGCATTATCGACTCCGTCCCACCTTCGAGGACAAAAAATGAGGTGGCGAGAACAAGTACAGGGAGCAGTACGGAAGTATAGAAATAGAACTCGAACATGGACTCAGCGAAGTAATAGGACAGCAAATAAGAAATGACCAGCATTAACGCAATTTGATGATTAAACAGTCCGTATTTTCGAAAAAAATGGGTGAAAACAGCAATCCGGAAATCGGATGTTTTCCACCATCGGATATCGATAGGCCTCCGCTGTACTTCACGGAAAAAGAGATAGCTTGAACCGAGCATCCCGGCGATCAAGCATGCGGCGGCAGTCGTACAGGCCAAACCGACTTTCCAGTGGATATGTAGATCGCTCAGTTGTATAGGAATCTTGCGGATTACTTCCCTTAGAAACAGATTTGCACTTTCTCTGTCGTATAAATTGAGAATATACCCGTCAATGAAAGACTGAATGACTCTGGCAATCTCGGGAGTACAGCCATAGACAACCAAAAATACGGCCATTCGGATGATGGAGTTCGTATACGCAGGTTGAAAATGCCGATACAAATTCGCCAAATATTTGATGAAATCGACGACAATTCCGTAAAAAAGCAAGATAACAAGAAGATTGACAATGGTTCTCCCCCCCTCCAAGCCGTAAATGGCCCACTGTGCGATCAGAAAGGGGAGAAGAAGCAGAGTAATGATCGTTAGAGTCACAGATGACCCAAGAAAAGCCTGGATGACAATGAGCTTTTTTTTCATGGAGTAAGGCAGGGTGGAGTGAGTAATATAGAAAGTCATGCTCGTTTGCTGAGGATAAGAGAATATGAAGACCATGCCCAATAAGAGACTTGCCATGAGCAGGACGTTCAATTTCTCAGACGGAATCGGTACATAGGAAAACAAGACTTGAAGGAGCACTGTAACGAGAACCCAGCTAACGTAAAGCAAAATCAAATGGAGACGGATATACTTCTTGAGAATAAGCCTCCATTTCGATTCATCCGCAGCAGGATTGAGGAACCGGCTGAGCAAAAATATCGTTCGGTTCATACCGATTCGAAAAGAATAAATAAGAAGCAAATAAGTTTTATGGAAAAACGGCATCTCCTCTAAACCTCCGTCATTTCTGGCTGTTGGTAAGCGCCAATGCGGACAAACAATCAAAAATTCAAAACTGCAACAAATATGAAGGAAGCTGATTCTCAGCTATCGTTTCATACTGCTGCAGTGCACAAAGGCCTTCCTTCTATTTTCAAGCTTCTCGCTTGCAAAACAAGGCCAATGTTATGAATCTGCTTGAAAAATGGAATTACAATTTAGCCAAATATTCGACGTTGTTCTCCAGCAGCCAAATCAAAAGATCGCCGGCAACCCAGATAATGATGCTGACAATGTTCCAAGCGAAGGCAATTTGAAGCGCTCTACGGATGTCTGCACCAGCCTTGTATGCTCTAAATGCGAGAAGCAGTCCGGCCAGAATGGCCTCGGCGCTTAAGTTCGGCACAACACCTGCAATGTTGAAGTTCAAGCTGGATGTAGTTAATAACACGGCGATTACTCCCAGAGCCATTACACCTGTAATGAACTTGCTGGAAAAAGCGTGGGATTTAAGAAGAACGGTTTGCGTCATTTAAACTCCTCCAATGTTAATTAATAAGATGATGACAATGTATATGAAGCAAGAAAATAGAAGGCTTTGGGAAACCTTGGCGTCATTAACTTTCCTCGTTAAATAATAGAGAGAAGTGCCGCCCAACAGAAAAAACGGATTACATATCAGAATTAGAACATTCGAGTTGGAGTGGAAGAGGAAAATATGGTAAAAGGATCCCAAAGTCACGAAGATGCACAAAATCAGCGTGATGCGAAAAAACACGGGGAAACTGGAGTTGATCTTAAACAGATATTTGAAGATAACGAACATGGTTAGTGAACCGACAATAAATTGAATATAGATGACAATCATCGATAGAATCAGAATAATGCCGGCAAGTGCCAAGAGTGGGGCGGTTTTGTTGGCGATCAGTCCTTGAATGCTGTCGGCTGCTTGTCTGTCATTTATGAGAACTAAAGTACAACCCGTAATCAAAAGAAAATAGCAAACGATAAGCAACATCAGTGTGGTATGCTTGCCTTTTGCAATCCAGCCTGTGAATCCGGTTTGCATGATGGACACCCCTACTAGATAATTTAGTGTATACTGTAATAATATGTAATATATGTCCTCCATATCATATTACAAAATCTAGTAAATGTAAACAGTGGGATTTAAGGGTATATATGGGAATATATATTTGCGAACTCGTGCTACACTATATAGGGTGGTTAGGATTAATTACTGGTTACATCGCTTTGCGTTCATATCGTCAAGAAATTCGACAATACGAATGAAGATATGGAAGATTTGATCTCGATAGGGACGATTGGGCTGATCAAGGCAATCGAATCATCCTGATGCATCTCCGGTCGCTGAAAAAAACGCGTAAAGACGTTTCGCTGCAGGATCCCATTGGAACAGATAAAGAAGGGAATGAAATTACGTTAATTGACATCCTCGGGACGGAAGCCGACGATGTCGTGGATAAAGTGCAGCTCAAGATTGAGCGGTCTAAGATATATAAGAATCTGGATATTTTGGATGAGCGGGAGCGGGAAGTCGTTGTGGGGCGCTTCGGGCTGGAGACCGGCGGCGAGGAGCGGACGCAGCGGGAGATTGCGAAAGAGCTTGGAATTAGCAGGAGCTATGTGTCGCGGATCGGAAAACGTGCACTCATGAAACTATATCATGAGTTTTATAAGGCGAAGCGGTGATTAGTGGAGGGTGCTCGAGTGAGCACCCTTTTACAGCATTTTATAATGGACTAGTATTACAGTCGGAGGGGTATCCTTCATTAGCTATTGTGGCTATGGTACAACGGTCCTACAAATGCAGGAGGAGCACAGTTTGGGTGGCACGAGGAAATCCTTGTCTCATCTGCCTCAGTGAATGCCGTGAGGCTTTCAATTTCCATTCATCGCTTGCTTGGCCAGCGCCAGTGCACCGCAGAGACCGGCATTACCGTCCAAGGCGGGCGGCACGATATACAGATCGATATCCATTTCGATAGCCGGATGCTTAATATAGCTGTTCAACAATTTAGCCGCTTGTTCCCGAATGAGCGGGAATAAGTGAGATTGGCCCATTACACCGCCGCCTAATATGACTCTTTGCGGAGAAAGAATCAATATGTAATTGACTAAAGCCTGCGCAATATAGTAGCTTTCCATCTCCCAAGCGTCATGCGCCGCGTCCAGCTCAATGGCTTTGCGGCCCCAGCGAGCTTCAATCGCCGGCCCTGCCGCCAGCCCCTCCAAGCAATCGCCATGAAAGGGACAGAGGCCTTGGAACGTATCGTTCCGGTGCCGCCGCACCAGAATATGCCCCATTTCAGGGTGGGTCAGCCCGTGAATAAGCTTCCCTCCCACGATGGCCCCTGCGCCAATGCCGGTGCCGATCGTCATATAGAGGCAGCTGTCCAAGCCTTTGGCCGCTCCCCATTCGGCCTCGCCTAATGCCGCCGCATTGACGTCGGTGTCAAACCCTATAGGAATGTCGAAGTGACGCTTCACATGATCTACAATCCGGTAGCCGCTCCAATGAGGCTTCGGGGTACTGGCAACCGAACCATAATCCGGACTTTGCGGATGGACATCGATCGGACCGAACGTTCCGATGCCGATCGCCCTAATGTCATATTTGGCAAAAAAATTCATCGCTCCGTCGAGAGTCGCTTCTGGCGTAGTCGTTGGAAACGAGACCCGTTCCACAATGTCACCGTAAGGCGACCCGACTCCGCATACAAATTTCGTCCCGCCGCCTTCAATGGCTCCCAGCAGCATGTCTTCTCCTCCAGTCAGCAAGTCAAGTTAAGCCGGTTTATCGAATGTCCCATTTCTTAAGCTGCCGGACGTACGCTGCGCCTTTCGAGAACAGCCGAATCCCTTGCGATTCCGGTGCCGGATAGATTCGCGCCGTCATCACGACCTCGCCGTCCCCGGCGAACACTTCCACGGACGACTTGTCTACGAATATGCGCAGCGCTAGCTTTCCTGATTTCAGTGGAACGGCAGCCCGCCGTTCACCGCCGGGTCCGATTCCCGAACGATCCCGATTCAGGCAAAGAAGCCCTTCCTCCACCAGATAGGTCAGCACCGTCTCTTCCTTGCCGGCGTCATCGACGCGAAGCTTCAGGCCGAACGCCAACGCATCGCCGGCTTCGAACTCGACTTCCAGCTCGTAGCTGTCTCCGGTTACAGGCATCCCGAAGATTCCATCCAAGGAGATCCCGCTCTGTTCAAACGCGTTGTGACGGGCAGCCTTGATTTCCTCGATTGGTTGGAACAAGATTCGATCGCCATCGAGGATGGCTTCACGCGGCAAGCTCATCGCACCGGCCCAATGATGGCCTTCCTGAGTCGGCATCGCCGTCTCCCACATGTCCATCCAGCCGATGACGATTCGCCGTCCAAGGTGATCCACCGTCGATTGCGGCGCATAGAAGTCGAAGCCATGATCAACCTGAGCGTTCCGTTCAGAGGCAAATGTCCCGGCCTCCGGGTCAAAGGAGCCAATCATGTACATCGTAGAGTGCAGATTGCGGTACTGCTCCCCCTGAGCCGGCATCCGCTGCGGAGAGAGCATGAAGATATCTTTGTCGCCGAGCGGGAACAAATCCGGGCATTCCCAGTTGTCTCCGAGGGTGCCGTCGCTTTTCGCCAGCACATTCACGAATGTCCACTGCTTCAAGTCTTCCGAACGGTACAGCAGCACAAGTCCATTGCCTTTCGCATCATTCGAGCCAAGCACGACGTAGTAGTTTCCGTTACGCTCAAACACCTTCGGATCGCGAAAATCTTTCACGCTGACACCCGCGGGAATTTCATCATAGCCGATCACCGGATTGCCTTCATATTTCTCGAAGTCAATGCCGTTCTCCGATATGGCAAGCCCTTGAGACTGCTTGTAGTCCTGGTTGTTGTCCGGACCCGTGACGACATGCCCGGTGTACATGAGGACGAGCTTGCCGTCTTTCTCAATCGCACTCCCGGAGAAGCAGCCGCCACGGTCGAAAGCGGTGTCTGGGGCCAGAGCGACCGGCCGGTATGTCCAATGAACGAGATCGCGGCTTACCGCATGCCCCCAATGCATTGGGCCCCATACCGGTTTATACGGATAGTGTTGGTAAAACAAATGATACTCGCCGTTATAGTGCACGAATCCGTTCGGGTCGTTCATCCACCCGTACTCCGCCATTAAATGATAGGTAAGCCTGTAATCCTGACGAACAAGATGCTTGGAGTCCCGGATGAACTTGTTCGCCGCTTCTATTGAATATGTTGTTACACTGCCCATAAATCCTCCCGCCGCTGTCGCTTATTTAATGGAGCCTTGCATGACTCCCTGAATGATATATTTTTGCGCAAACAAATACACGATCATAATAGGCAAAATCGTCAGTACGAGCCCCGCCATGAGCGGTCCGTAATCCACCGAATAGGTGCCGTAAAAACTGTACGTTGACAGCGGCAGCGTCTTGTTCTCCGGACTGGTCAGGATGAGGGACGGCAGCAAGTAGTCGTTCCAAATCCAAAGCACGTTTAAGATCGAGATCGTGGCCGTTGTCGGCGTCAATACCGGGAACACAATCCGGAAAAACGTCTGGATCCGCGAACAGCCGTCGATCATAGCCGCTTCCTCGAGCTCGGCCGGCACGCCTTTTACGAAACCGTGATATATAAAAACGGCAAGCGAGCAGCCAAACCCGATGTACATATAAATAAGCGACCATTTGTTGTCCAGCATGCTCAGCGAGCCGTAAATCTTCACGAGAGGGATCATGATCGCCTGGAATGGAATGATCATCGAAGCGACCATCAGCAGAAACGTATATTGATTGCCCTTAGTCGGATTCCGGACAAAATAATGTGCGGTCATCGCTGCGCAAAGCGAGATGAGCAGCACAGCCGCTACTGTGATCACAAGCGAGTTGGTAAACGATGCGATATAGTTCATTTTCTCAAACGCCTTACTGTAGTTGGTCAAGTCGAACCCGTCCGGAAGCACTAAAGGATTGGACGTGATGGCGGTATTCTTCTTGAACGAATTAATTAACAATAAAATGAATGGAAAAACGAATAGAACCAGGAATAACGTCAACACGATTGTCTTTAACCATGATAAAGATGCTCTGTCTCCTGCCATCATGCTTCAACCTCCAATTTCTTGCTGAAGTACACCTGGAGCAGTGTAATCACCGCGACAAGCAAGAAGAGAACGAGGGCTTCGGCCTGGCCGAGACCGTAATCACGGGATAGAAAAGCTTTCCCGTAAACATGCATCGATACCATTTCGGTACTTTTGAACGGTCCGCCCTTCGTCAGGGCAAGGTTCACATCATAGACCATAAATCCGCGCTGCAGCGTCAGGAAAATGCAGACAATGAAGGAAGGCACCATGAGAGGAAGCACCATCTTCCTCAGCTTCGTCCATCCGCTGGCTCCATCGATACTCGCAGCCTCCAGAATGTCCTTCGGAACACTCATAAGGCCCGCAACATAAATGACCATCATATAGCCGGCATACTGCCACACGGTTACGAGGATCAGCGACCAGAAAGCCTTGTCGGGATCAGCCAGCCAAGATGCGCTGAAGAGCGGTATTCCCGATTTTTGCCCCAAATATACCAAGACATTGGAAAATATGAACTGCCAAATAAGTCCCAAGACAATGCCGCCAACCAAGTTCGGCACAAAAAAACCGGCACGAAACACATTTTGTCCTTTTAAGCCGCTAGTCAATCCGAGGGCAAGTAAGAAGGCGGCGGCATTGACGAAAACAACAGTGAAGAAAACATATTTGAGCGTCAAGCCAAACGATTTCCAAAACACATCGTCCTTGAACACCCCGACGTAGTTTTTGAGTCCTGCCAGCGAGTGCGTCACTGCGATGCCGTCCCAGTTCGTAAATGTCAAATAAATTCCGTAAACAAACGGTACGATCATTACCGTGAGAAAAGCGAATAGGGTAGGCCCGGTAAACACCAATCGGGTACGAAGCCGGTTCCACGCCCCCTTGTCGTACATCATGGCTCTCTCTCCTTTGTAAATCTATTCTTACGATTGCCGTTCCCATGAAATACAGCAATGGATAAGACCTGCCCGGTCCTATCCATTACCAAGTGCTTTCTGTCGGTGAGCAGCTTTACTTAACGCTCTTCCAGTACTCTTCGATTTCTTTCACCAGCGTCGCTCGGTCCGCCGACTTATGCAAGTATTTCTGCATCGATGCGCCCACTTTAGCCCAGTGGTCCGCAGGCAGCGTGCTCATGGACTGCTCGGACTTGCCTTTGGCGATATAAGCTTGAATCGATTTGCCGAGCGGATCAGCGGCAGGCAAAGTAATATTTTTAAAGGCCGGAATGATGCTCGCTTTGTTGACAAGGAAATCTTGGCCCTTCTGGTCGTACACGATCCAGTTCAGGAACTTCTTCGCCGCTTCTTGCTGTTCCGGCGTGCTTCTCTCTTTGTCGATAATGATCCGTTTGGATACCGCAGAAGAGATTTCCTGATTGCCGTAGTCGCCTGCATTGTTGCTGATCGGCACCGGCATGAAGCCGTAAGCGCCGCTTGCGGAGTCAAAGCTTTTGATTTGCGGCCAGGCCCAGTTTCCTTGAAACCAAACGCCGACTTCGCCTTTGCCGAGCAGCTCACCGCCGCGCTCATACGTACCGGTTAGCGGGGACTTCTGATCGATGTTGTATTTCATCATGACGTCGAAGGTGTCCATCAGGCCATTAAACACTTTATTACCCGCCAGACCTGCTTTGCCTGCTTTGAGAGAGTCGATGAATTTGTTCACTTCCGCCATGTCCTTGTTCTGACCGGCGTAGGCAAGCGGCAGGAAGTGCGCGCCAAGCGACCAATCCATCGGCGAGATGATCAGCGCCTTCTTGCCGGACGCTTCGATTTGCTTAAATAAATTCTCCAGGTCATTTGTCGTCTTGATTGTGGACGGATCGAAGCTGCCGCCTACGGCTTTGTCGACGATTGCTTTGTTATAAATAAAGCCATAGCCTTCTACTGCAAGCGGGAATCCGTAGTTTTTGCCGCCGAAGGTCGTCAGATCGGTCGCATTAGCAACCGTATCGGCATTCCACTTCTCGCCGCTTAGATCCAGAATGCGGTCCTTGAACTTCTCCACATCTCCGGTATCCAGCATCAACATGGTAGGCGGGTTGCCGGACGCATATAACGTTGAAGCTCGCTCGAACGGAGAAGTACCTGCCGGAGCGGCCATGATTTCCAGAGAAATATTGGGGTTATCCTTTTGGAATGTCTTCGCCGCTTCTTCGAGCTGCGTTTGAATTTCCCCCTTGGAGTTCAATAGGGAAATTTTGATTTCTTTCGCAGATCCTTGATTGCTCCCCGTATTCGTTGTGCCGTCGCCGTTGCTGCAAGCGGACACGACAAGCGCGAGAGCTGCTGTCGGGGCCATGATATGTAACCATTTCATACGCTTCATACTGACGCCTCCCAATAAAAGTAAATGTTTTGAAACCGATTGCAAACTTTCTATATGCGATTATATGTCAAACGTTTAACATATGTCAATGGTTTGACATATCAAACCTTTGACATATGACGGGAAACCGAACGGACGAGCGATTCACGTCGTCGCTCGCACCATCAGTTCAACCGGCAGGACGTTGGCAATCTCGAATGGCTGTCCCTCCACTTGCATGCGTATCAGCTCAACCGCAAGCCGTCCAAATTCATCGATGGGCTGCCTGATCGACGTCAGCTCCGGTGTAAGCCATCTTGCCGCTCCCACATCATCGTAACCGACAATTCGCACATCCTCCGGAACGCGCTTTCCGGCTCTGATGCATTCTTTGACGGCGAACGCCGCGATAATATCGCTCGTTGCGAAGATGCCGTCAATGTTCGGATGCTCTTTGAGCAAAGCTTGAATCAGAATCTCGTACTGCCGCTGATCGAACACATTCATATCCGTTTGAATAATTAAGTGCTCGACTCCGTACTTCTTGACGATGTCGAGGAAAGCATCCGTTCTATGATTGGAAAGGACCTGCAGCTTCAGATTTCCGCATATATGAGCGATTTTCCGGCAGCCTCTGTCGATGAGATGCTGTGTGGCCAACTGACCGCCGCGGTAGTTATCTGAGCCTAGATGGGGGATGGATTCGCCTATTTTGCGGTCAAACGTCACTATCGGCGAATGGAGGCTCAGGTACTCATCTACCTCTAGCGTATGGCTGCCCATAATAATGCCGTCTACCCGATTGCGTTTCAGCATTTCAATATAATCCCACTCTTTGGTGGGGTCCAACTGTGAATTGCACAGCAGCACCTTATAACCTGCCTGATAGGCAAAATATTCGACTTGGTCCGCTAACTCGCTAAAGAACGGATGCGATACATTCGGAATAATCAAACCAATGATATTGGACTGCTTGCGCAGAAGAGAGCGTGCGATATCGTTCGGTTGATAGCCTAGCTCCTTCATCGCACCGAACACTTTATTTCTAGTCGTCTCGCTAATATATCCGCGGTTGTTCAGCACCCGCGACACCGTCGTGACCGATACTCCGGATTTTAAAGCGACATCGTGAATCGTTGCCATTCCGCATTCTCCTGTTCGGGATTTCACTTTGTACCAAACTATACTGGAACAACCCCGGGAGTTCAAGTACAGGAGCCGCCTTTCCGATGCATGGATTCGGCCGCCGCCGCCGCCCGGGACCGATAATCCCGTGACGAATATGGAGATCAAATCTTCTCGCCGCGCGTTTTTTTGTAACCGCAGGCGGGTCAAGCTCAAAATCCTGCAGTGGGATCATGCGGACTTCTGTGCAGGAATTCCCCCGGATGTATAGAAATTGTCCTCTATGCTGCAAAATGCGAGACTGGCTGCCAAGCTCAGGCGGTACGAGGAACAGCTTCTTCTGGCTCAACACAAGCGCGCCTGGAGATCGGACGGGTGGGTTTCAACGGAGAGAATTATAAGGAGATGGGAGCTGGTTATACTTCCGGGTAAATCGTTATAAGAACATTGTGTTCGACATAAGGATCTGACTCTCGCAAACAGGTTTTGAGGAAGGTGCAGTCTATTTGAAACTTTATCGTCTGCTTGCCATTACGATGATGCTGCTGAATCGCAAACGAATTAGCGCAAAAGAGCTTTCGGAGCGTTTTGAGATATCGCTTAGGACGGTATACCGGGACGTGGAAACGATCACCCAAGCGGGTATCCCCATTTTATCCTATTCGGGAGCGAGCGGCGGCTATGAAATTATGGACCAATATCGACTGGACAGGCAGTTTCTTTCACTTGAAGAGCTGCAGTCCATTATCGTCGGATTAAAAGGAATCCGTTCCAGCGTCGGCGAGCAGGAAGTCGGAGCCCTTTTGGACAAGGTTGGCGCGCTTGTCGCGAAATCGGAGCAAAAGATGTTCACCGAGCTGAATAATCAATTCGTCATCGACATGAATCCTTGGTGCAGTAGTACCGACGATAAAGAGAAGCTTTCCTCGATTCGAAACGCAACCCGCCAAAGGCAGCTCATTCGTTTTTTATATACCGACTCGCAAAGCGAGCTTTCTTCCCGCACAGTTGAGCCTATGACCATCGTAGTGAAAGGCTTTGGCTGGTATCTGCATGCGTTTTGTTTGCTGCGGCAGGATATTCGGATATTTCGTTTGTCCCGAATGAAAGAAATGGAGATACTGCCGGAAACATTCATACGCAGGTCGGAGCCGCTGGTGAAGCTTAATTATGGGCTGGGAAACAAAGCCCCATCTTCTTACGTCAATCTCGTCCTGCAGCTGCAGCCCAACGCGCGCGCGCAAGCGGAAGATTATTTCGGGGCTGGACATATTGTCACCCAGCCGGATGGAACGCTTCTGGTTACAGCGCGACAACCGGATGAGCCGTGGCTGTACAGCATGCTGCTCGGTTACGGCCCGAGCCTGCGTATTCTGGAGCCCGCTCACATTGCTGATATTGTAAAGGAAAAAGCGCAGCAAGTCGTGGAACTCTATTCCGAAAAACACTGACATACTGTTGTCAGTGGGGGTCGTCTACAATATAGGTAATTCATGCCGATTAACGGCGTTACTTTAAAGGAGGCCCCTCATGTTCACAACAATTCAAGCATTTGTAGAAGAATGGCGCAATGTTTCGAAGAATACGCAGCGCGTGCTAGACACACTTACCGATGCGTCCCTGAATCAGGGAAGCGAGTCCAATATTCGTCCGCTCGGGCAGATCGGCTGGCATATCGCTACAACGATCCATGAGATGATTTCGCGCACAGGACTCATATTTACGGCCCCGGAAGGCGAAGAGAAAGCTCCTGCTTCAGCAGTGCAAATCGCCGAGACTTACCGCATTACATCGCAAGCGATGCTGGAGGCCATCCAGAATCAATGGACTGACGCCACGCTCTCCCAAGCCAGCGACATGTATGGCGAACAGTGGTTAAACGGATTTACGTTGCGTGTCCTGATCTCGCATGAAATCCATCATCGAGGGCAAATGTTCGTGTTAATGCGCCAAGCTGGATTGCGCGTGCCGGACATTTACGGGCCAACGCGAGAGGATTGGATTGAACGCGGCATACAGCCGCTGTTATAGAGAGCAAATACAGCATTCAGGCGAGGGGGGGACTGTGACCCGATTTGTGGAGCGAAATAAGACCTAATGCTAAGCCCTAAAAGATGGCTCCTGTATTCAACAGGAGTCATCTTTTTTAAATCCCATACCCTTTTCTTCATATTCAGAGTAGGTTGCACGCCACCGTTTAAAACACTCCTGAGGCTTCCCATTACCGATAATGGATAACAGAAACCCGGCTTCAATGAAAATCTGCTGGGGGGAATTCCACAGTTCAAATAGGGCAAGGAGTATAGGTTTTAAGTGCCGAAATATCTTTATCGAATAATGTTGAATGATGAAAGGAATAATCGAACTTTGAATGTTATTTCGTAAGCTAGGCTGTTATAATTGAACCGGTGCCAATTCGAACAAGCGTCAGAGACTTTCAGGAGGGACCTAGATCTATATGAATTGGCTTATAAGTGGGGGGTCGATTTGTAGTTTCTGCTCCGGATGACTTTTGCTGCGTTTGTAGGTATGAAGGTTAAGACTATAGGTCAGAAGGAGAAAAAAATGAAAAGAACCTCAAAGAAAATATTGGTGCTTTTACTTGCATTATTGCAAATAATAGGGTTATATCCCCGACTGCAAACCGTACATGCAGACGCTCCTCAGTTCGTTTTGCAAAACAATTGGCAGCCTATTTATCCCGCAAACGGACAATTTGATACGGTTTCGGACCAACAAACAGGAGCCCACACCAAAGAATGGTCGCAGGATATTGTCGGTAATGCCCAGTTTCAGTCAACCTATTATCAGTTCAGTACGGATAAAACAATGCTGGCAATACGTATTCGGGTAAATACGTTTGACGGTACTGCTGACAGTCCGGAATTTAAAAATTTTGCCTTTGCCGGTGTCGATAGCAACGGGGATGGCGCCATAGATTTTTTCCTGGGCATCTATAACCCTACAGGTAATAACGGACGATTAGGCATATATCAGTCGGATCCTTCTGCTGCGAATACCGGACCTAGTTCTACAGGTATTAGCGTTAAACCGCTCATGGCTTTCAAACCTGTTTATGCAGCCAACGATCTGAACGGAAATTATTCCATTACTCCTGCAGATAGCAATTTCAACGCCTCGGATAACACCGGTACAGGCGGATTGCAAGATTACTATATTTCATTCAGTTTTAAACTAAGTGATATTAACACAGCGATTCACGGACTTGGAAAGACGTTTACCGCTGACACGCCATTTTCCTTTATTACCGGAACCGCCTCTCAAGATAACTCGTTTAACCAAGATATTAGCGGTATGGACAGTACAGGCTGGAAGTCGGGAAAGACCTGGCTGTCGCTGGGAGCTTTGTCGCCGCTCGTATCTGCAAATGGGGTCATAAGGCATACCGTAACATTCGATAAAAATTATGGAGATACAGATCCTTTGCCTCTAACCGTGGTCGTTCCGGATAAAGGTACCGTCGGCTCACTGCCGTCATCTCCGACGAAACGGGGGGTGTATTTTCAGCAGTGGAACACAGCACCGGACGGTACAGGCAGTGTGTTTACAGACTCCACTTCTGTTGCAAGCGACATGACCGTATATGCTGTGTGGGGATCGACTCAGCCGGTTCAAGTTACATTTGATGCAAATACCGGATCATTTCCCGGTGGTGCAGCCTCTGTTGCGGTAACTACCTTCAATGGACTAGTTGGCAATCATGATCCCGGTGCTCCGACTCCTGCGGTCGGGTCGAAAAATCCTTATTTTATTGGATGGGCCACTACTTCGAGTGCGAGTGCTCCGGATTATGATCCATTAGCAATCATTAATGCTCCGGTTACATATTATGCAGTCTGGACGAATAGTCAGGGTTCGGTTTTGACCTTCTATAACAATAAAAGTCCGGATGATACCTCCATTTATTTGAGGGCGTATGCTAACAACGGGGGGCAATTCGGTAAAACAACCTTCCCGGCAAGTTTATCCAGAGGGGGGTACGCTTTTCAATCATGGAATACCAAAAGTGACGGTTCAGGAACTTCTTATGCCGCATTTCCTACAAAGCAAAACGGCGTTAGCGCCTTATATGCCATTTGGCAGTCGGCCAGCAACACGGTGACTTACAATCCGAACGGCGGCACTCTCGGCGAAGGCGCTCCGAGCACGGTTACGATTCTGAATGGCAAATTCGGTACTTTGCCTGTACCGCCAACACGGCCCGGGTATCATTTCATCGAGTGGAACAGAGCTTCGGAAGGTACCGGCGAGCCGATGAATCCTGCATCCGATATTTTGGACAACACAACCGTTTATGCAATTTGGGGCCGGAGCGGATCCGTTACTTTACATGCAAACGGAGGTTCATTTGACGACGGTGCTGCGACAACGACAGTAACCACTACACCATCCATCATTGGGTCAAGCAAAGGGAAGGTTTTCATGGACAACTTCCCTCAGCCGCCTGTAAAATCCGGTTACTCGTTTGGAGGCTGGAGTACAACGTCAAATGGTTCAATTGCAATAGATTTAAAGGGAGATATGAGCGGCATCAGCACACTGTATGCGGTATGGATGCCGATATATCAAGTCTTATTTGATAAGAATGCAGGCTTTGCTCAATTCATTACCTCTATACCAACGGCATATGGAGGAGTTTTATATTTACCGGATGCACCTGTAAGAAACAAATACGACTTTGTTGGTTGGAACACACAAATTAATGGCGGAGGGGCTTCCTTATCTACACAGTCCGACGTTAATGACAGTATGACTGTTTATGCACAATGGCAATTAGCGCCTGGATCGGTTCAGCCCGGTGATGTGACAAAGCCGGTTGTTCAAAGCGTTACAGACACTTCAATAACAGTACAAACAATTGCTAACCTTGCAACCGGGCAAAGTGTGGAATATGCAATTAGCCAGGATACTCTAGGGGCGACTTTATCTCGTTGGCAAAGCTCTCCCACATTCGTAAATTTACAGTCCGGTACGACTTATTATATTTACGCCAGAAGTGCGGAGGACGCAACACATCCAGCCGGTAACACTCAAATAAGCGATCCGATTATCGCGGCTTCTGACGCTGTATTTACAACGTCAATTACCGTTCAACAAGTCAACGGCAACAGTCCGTTAACAGGCCCGCTTCCAAATCCGTCAGCTGATCAGTCCGGAGCATCGGTCAATCTGCCAGATGCGAACGCAGGGTTAAGGCCAGGCTTCAGCTTTGCCGGATGGCAGGTAACCGGCGGCGGGGTCAGCATAACGAACGCTGCCCAAGCAACCGGCGCAAGCTTTACCATGGGCAACGCAGATGTTGCGATTCAAGCGAATTACAGCGCCAATGCGTTAACTTTTAACGACAATACACTCAGTGGAACTGTCGGCATGCCGTTTGCGAAAAATGTGACCGAGGCGACCTATGGCAGCGGAAATTATACGTATACGTTGAAGTCAGGCACATTGCCGAACGGAATTACGTTCAATAACGGCGCAATTGCAGGTACCCCGACAGCTGCGGGAAATAGCCAGGTTGTCCTTACAGCAACGGACAACGTTACAGGGGCAGCTAAAGATGCGACCTATACATTGTCGATCGTTTTGCAAGATTCATTAGTAGTACATATTCAAGATATCACTTATGGCGAGACACCGTCACCAACTGCAGCCAACGTTGACAATGGTGAACAAGTGACATTTATGTATAAAAGATCCGGCGATGACGACAGCATGTACTCTGCTGCAGTTCCAACAAACGCGGGAGCTTATACAGTACTTGCTACAGCATCGGTTGGCAACATTACACGGAAGGCAACCACAGATTTTAAGATAAATAAACCTGAATTTCGAAAGTACTGCGCATTAAAAACATAAAAAGGGCTCCAAATCTTT
>NZ_JBHLWN010000054.1:0-37886 GCF_042432825.1 Paenibacillus chartarius
AAGGGGTTGAGCGGTGTGGAGATGTGGGGGTGGGGCTATACGACTTTATTTTCGGTGCATACTGTAATAAAAAAGTCTGGAACCAGTTGTCCAGTGATAAAGATGTCGTGAACCAGTAAAAGATGTCGTGAACCAGTAAAAGATGTTGTGAACCAAAAAAAGATGTCATGAACCGATATGCAAGATGATTCAGCATCTAGAAGGGAGCCCGGGGAATGATTCGTGGCTCCCTTTTAATTTGTGTAGAAATAAATGTATACGGGATTTTACGATTGGTGGTGAAATTGTTGAGTGACATTGGCTATAGAATCAAATGTATCCGCAAAGAGAACAATTTAAACCAAATTCAGTTTGCAAAAAGTATAGGCATTTCTCAAGGAAACCTGAGTGAAATTGAAATGGGAAATAGTAATCCGTCTGCGGAAACATTAATATCTATTCGAACACAATATAATGTGAACATAAACTGGTTATTAACTGGTGTCGCTGCAGAAGATGGGACGACATATGAAGATCAGTTCGAGAAAAGGCTGATTGAAGTTTTTAGAAAACTTGATGATTATGACAAGAACGAAATAATTGAGTTTATACGAGTAAAAATAAATTTAAGATCAATATAGTTATTTAATGAAAATAAAGGATTTTCGCTTAGCTTAAGATAAGTCTCTTATTAAAGCAATACATGCTCCCCGCATATGTACTTTTATTATAATGAGGAGGACGTAGCCCAAGCGAAGGAGCGGGAGCGTCCTTTTTGAACTAGCGGGCAGTTTAGTGACAAAAACATTCATGATTTCCTAATCGCAAACCGTTGATGAAAATTTACGCAAGTTTGGATATGGAAGTTACTTCCTATACTAATACCACCATGGTGAAGTAATACGTTGCTTTTTATGGTGGAGTTACCCCGTCACAAAAACTGTAAGGATCTGCTCTGAGAACAAACCGATGCTAGCCCTGAGAGCCCATTCAGTGACTGCGTACAGAAAAATGCTGTAGTTCGAGCTGATCCGTCACCATGATTCATGCGTATCGGAGGTTGTTTCATATGGAAGTACTTATTCCAAACTGTGCAGGGATGGATGTCCATCAGGAATCCATCGTGGTTTGCGCGATGCATACCAAGGATGATGGCTCTGTGGAAAGCGAAATTCGAACATTCGGAACACTAACAAAAAACCTGTTTGAATTGCTGGAGTGGTTAGAATCCAAATCCATATCCCATGTTGCCATGGAGAGTACAGGAATCTACTGGAAGCCGGTATATAACATTCTTGAGGGCTACTTTGATGTAACGCTTGCTAATGCTCAGCGAATAAAAAATGTCCCAGGGCGTAAAACCGATGTCTGTGATGCGGAATGGATCGCTAAATTGTTGAGAGTCGGCTTGATCGAGCGCAGTTTTGTACCATCGGAAGATTTGCGGGAACTGCGTGACCTATGTAGACTTCGTAAAAAACGCGTTGGCAATCTGACTGCTGAAAAGAACCGCATTCAAAAGTACCTTGAAGCTAGCAACGTCAAGTTGGGCACTGTCATTTCCGACGTATTTGGTGTATCTGGCCGAAACCTTTTACAACGACTCATCAAGCAAGGCTACATTGATGCACCCGATATCGACGATTGCGTGAAGGGTACCATACGAAACAAGAAGCAATTAGTAGCAGATTCTCTAGTGGGCACCATCACGACTCACCAAATGGAATTGATTCGGGATTGTTGGGAACATATCGCCTTTCTCGAGAAATCCATTGCGAGTTTGGAAGCTAAAATCGAATCGCACCTACAACCCTATCACGAAGAGTACGAATTGCTACAAACGATCCCTGGTGTTAGTGAAGCAACCGCCGCTTCGATTATTGCAGAGATTGGTGTGGACATGAACCAGTTCCCATCTGCTGAACAGCTATCGTCTTGGGCAGGTGTGGCGCCAGGAAATCATGAAAGTGCGGGTAAAAAAAAAGTACAAAGAGCGTAAAGGGAAACAGTCACGTGAAAGTTGCCTTATGCGAAGCGACTTGGGCAATCGCTCGTTCGAGGCACACCGAACTCTCCACGAAATTTTGGAAAATTGCATCCAGACGCGGCAAGAAAAAAGCATGCATAGCCATTGCACGAAAAATACTCATCATCTGTTACCACATGCTAAAGCAAAGACAGCCTTATATAGAGGGTGGTCGCAAGTATATTTCGCCAACAGGTTAACTTAATAGTATGACCAACTTCATTAAATCCTATACTTGGCGCAATCCGAGGTTGGGCCCCGGGCATCCTATTGTTCATTTTTTGCAAATCCTGCTACTTTTAGAAGACGATGTCCGACCAAACGTGGATTTTGATTTTCACAGAAAAAAGGAATCCTTTGTAAGGTAAAGAATAATAGAATCTGTGACGTTGATGAATTAGCGGTTATATGCAATTGGGGGAAGGACGAAAGATCGAATATATGCCATTACCATTTATTGTTGGTAGTGGTATATTTGTTTTAAGTGAATCAGTACATGATAACACTAGCCGGCGCGAGTTCGAGGAAGTCTTCACTAGCTTGAAGGAGTCTGTATAAAACAAAGTGGTTTCGAAGATGTTTGGAAGACTTTGCATAGAACGGAGCGGATTCAAAGATGTCTTGATAAAAGGACTCTGTATAGATCGTAGTGGATTTAAGATGGTTGCCAGGGCATACAGACTTTCCGTCGGTAAACGCGAAGAAGCCCTCGACAGCGTAACGCCGCATTATGCGAGCCATTTTTTATTCCCTCAGAAATGCTTGAAACCCTTGTCCCATAAGGGATTTCGCTGATTCCCCACTTCGCTTTTGTCGCTTTGTCCTCGCATAACTTGGATTTTTTCAGCCAAGATATACGAACCAGGCACTTAAAGGTTATGCGCGGAAAAAGATATACGCACCTGATTTTTACGAGATATACGAGGCTGATGGTTCGATCATAAATCGCATCAAAACACCAGTCAAGCTGACCCTGTCATTTAGGTGTTGTATTCTTCTGAACTGACAAGGAGGAATGACAGAACGTGGAAAAGAATGATGTCGCTGTCCAGAATGAGCCCAAAAGCAAACCTCGGGCCCTTCTGGAAGTATTAGCCGTATCCACGAAACTCGGTCTCACTTCATTCGGAGGACCGATCGCTCATCTCGGTTATTTTCATGACGAATACATACGCCGCCGCAAATGGATGGACGAACGGAGTTATGCGGATCTGGTCGCGCTTTGTCAGTTTCTTCCCGGTCCTGCCAGCAGTCAAGTCGGAATCGGGATTGGTGTCATTCGCGCCGGTTTGCTTGGCGGGCTGACTGCTTGGCTCGGCTTTACGCTGCCATCTGTCATCGCGCTGGTTCTGTTCGCCTTTCTTTTGCAGGGATTTGATATTGAAAGCGCAGGATGGATCCATGGCCTTAAGATCGTCGCCGTAGCCATTGTCGCTCAAGCCGTTCTTGGCATGGGACAAAAACTGACCCCTGACCGAAATAGAGCGACAATCGCCATTATTGCAGCGTCCGCCACCCTCTTGTGGCAGACAGCTTTCAGCCAGTTCCTGCTTATTGTTGTCGCGGGCATAGCTGGACTTATGTTATACAGAAAAACGGCAATACCTGAAGCACCGAACCTGTCAGTTCCTATCAGTCGCAGCTTTGCCGTCATCTGCTTGTCTCTTTTCTTTGGACTCCTGATCGCTTTGCCTCTGCTTCGACAATTTGGTGTTGCGGACTGGCTGTCCTTGTTCGACAGCTTTTATAGGGCAGGTTCTCTTGTATTTGGCGGAGGTCACGTTGTTCTTCCGCTGCTTGAACGGGAAGTCGTACCGACAGGGTGGATCAGCGAGGCAGACTTTCTAGCCGGTTACGGTGCGGCGCAAGCGGTGCCTGGACCGTTATTCACCTTTGCCGGTTATTTAGGTGCGATGATAAACGGAGTGAAAGGAGCTATGATCGCTACAGCGGCCATCTTTCTGCCTGCTTTTCTGTTGATCATAGGCGCGCTACCCTTCTGGAATTCCTTGCGAAAAAGCCCTAAAGTACAGGGGGCGCTGATCGGGATTAATGCAGCGGTCGTCGGCATCTTGTTAGCTGCATTATATAACCCGCTGTGGACGACGGCTATTCTGGCTCCTGCTGATTTTGCCTTGGTTTCGACTCTGTTCTTGATGCTCGTCTTTTGGAAGATACCGCCTTGGGTTGTTGTTATCATAGGTGCGATAGGCGGAACGCTGCTCGGACTGATTTGAAAATGGATCGCATACATTGCCATGATTCAGGGAATTGAGATGCAATAAGTTCAGAATACGACTAAACCGCCACTGCTTCACGCGGATCTCCTGTTAAGGATGTTCAAAGCCTGAATCTTAAGAGGGTGTATGACATGAGCACTGAGAAATTAATTCGAAAGTTTGACAAACAAGCAAAAATATACGAAATGAGAAGAAGGAAGCAATCGGAAAAAAAGTGGCGTGAAAAATTGATCCGTTGCGCAAAGGGACGTGTTCTGGAAGTTGGTGTAGGAGCGGGAGCCAACTTTCATTTTTACCCTAAGGACGTTGAAGTGACGGCAGTCGATTTTAGTAAGGAAATGATGAGCAGAGCAAAAGAAGCAGCTGCTGAAAGCGGTATTCAAGCGGAATTCACTCTTTCCGATGTTGAATCGCTTTCCTTTCCGGACGATTTGTTTGATACCATCGTATCCACATTGACGTTTTGCGGGTATGAAGATCCACATCGAGTATTAAGTAATATTCAAAAGTGGTGCAAGCCGGGCGGACAGATTTTATTAATGGAACATGGAATCAGCTCATATCGGTTCGTCGGCCGGATTCAAAAGATGGTGGATCCGTTGTTCAAGAAAATGGTCGGATGCCATCTTAAACGAGACATCTTGCAGATTCTTAAGAATACGAACCTGAACATAAAGAAAGTCGAGCGGCATATGTTGGGAGCTGTATACCTGGTGTGGGCTGCCCCGAATAAATAGATCCAAACCGGCTTTTGTCCCATGCATACGGGATGAAAGCTTTTTTTATTGACCCTGGCAATCGGCAATTTCTATGTATTGACAGGGCAATGAATTTGTTTTAGTATTCAAGTGAATACTTGAATATTGGGTGGTTTTAGATGGACAACATGAACGGAAGACCTTTCAAAGATGCGATTTATAAACAATTCGCGCGGATCGGAAAATGCTTATCCAGCGAGAGACGCCTTGAACTTCTCAACCTGCTGTCACAGGGGGCCAAGTCCGTCGAAAAGCTTGCCCAGCAGACGGATATGACCATCGCCAACGTCTCCCAACATCTTCAGGTTCTTTCCGAAGCCCGCTTGGTGACGTCCAAGAAGAGGGGAACTTATGTGTATTATGAGTTGGCGAACACGGCAGTAAACGAACTATTGCTGTCTATGTGGAAAACAGGGGAACAGCAGCTTGCAGACATTCAAAAGATAAAAGAAGAATTTATGCCCCCACACGGCGGTTTTCATACGATTTCTCTGGAAGAAGCATTGGCCAAACATAAACAGGGGGAAATCATTCTCGTTGATGTCCGGCCTTCCGAAGAGTACGAATATGATCATATTCCTGGCGCTATTTCCATTCCGATTGATGAGCTGGCTGAACATATGAATGAACTGCCGAGCGATCTTGAAATTGTAATCTACTGTCGCGGGCCATACTGTGTGTACTCGGCACAAGCCGTCTTGGAGCTGCGTAACAAAGGTTTCCTCGCTTACCGATTGGAAGAGGGGGTGCATGAATGGAAAAAACACACGGGAAGCCTTCACTAAACCGAATCTATCTGGATTTCAACGCAAGCACTCCCATTGCTCCAGAAGTAGCGAAGGAAATCCAGTCGTTTCTGGTTGACCGGTTCGGCAACCCTTCTGCAAATCATTGGGCATCCCATTCGCTTCAGGAGACCATCCATCAATCGCGGGAGAGTGTTGCGCTTCTTTTGGGTTGCAATCCGGAAGAAATCGTGTTCACAAGCGGAGCCAGCGAAGCGAATAATCAGGCGCTGAAAGGCGTATTCTTTGGCCGTCAAAGACGAGGAAATCATATCATTGCAACAAAAATTGAACATCCTTCCGTTCTGGAGGCTTGTCGTTTTCTTGAAAGAGTAGGTGCGCAAGTTACCTATCTCGAGGTTGATGAATTCGGTCTCGTCTCTCCTGAGGATGTCGAAAAGGCGATCACCGATCAAACCATTCTCATCTCGATCATGCATGCCAATAACGAAGTGGGAACGATCCAGCCCATATTGGAAATTTCCCGAATCGCCCGAAAGCACGGAATTTATTTGCATTCGGACGCTGCCCAATCCGTCGGAAGATACCGGTTAATGTACATGAGCTCGGGGTTGACTTGTTATCCGTCGCGGGTCATAAGTTCTATGCACCCAAGGGGATCGGAGCGTTATATATCCGCAGCGGTGTTGTTCTTGAGTCGCTTATCCATGGTCCCGGGCATGAATCGGGGAGGCGGGCCGGAACCGAGAACGTTCCGTATATTGCCGGGCTTGGCAAAGCGGCAGAGTTGGCCGCTCAGGATTTATCTGCCGAACATCTCAAAGCACTCGGTCAATATTTCTGGAATGAATTGAAAAATCACTTTCAAGACGCGATATCATTGAACGGGCATCCCGTTCATCGATTGCCGAATACGTTCAGTATCAATTTTCACGGTTACAGCGGGCAGGATATTCTTCAGCGATTGCCCGAGATCGCGGCCACCACGGGTTCCGCATGCCACACGGGAAGCACATCGTTATCTCCGATTTTATCGGCCATGAAAGTTCCTGAAGAGAAGGGAAGAGGAGCCGTACGATTCAGTCTGGGGAGATATACGACTGAAGAGACGGTTAAGAAAGCCTTATCCATCATAAAAGAACGGATACCTTGCATCACAAAAGGAGGCGTTTGAAATGTTATTTCGTCAATACTTGCATCACGATCCGGTGGTGGCCATTTCCTATTTCTTTGGGTGCGGCAGCCGGTCGCAAGGGGTTGTCGTGGATCCGGTCGAGGAAGCCGTGGATTTCTATATCGAAGAGTCCAAGCGTCTTGGCATGGACATTCGTTATGTGATCGATACTCATCTTCACGCCGATCATATTTCGGGCGCGCGAGAGTTGGCGAAAAAGACAGGCGCAGCTTATGTCATGCATCAATCAGCGGCAACCGCTTTTCCGTTTCAATCCGTCGAGGACGGGGACGAAATCGTTGCCGGGAACACCGTGATTCGAATTCTTCATACGCCCGGTCATACCCCAGAGCATTTCAGTCTTGTCGTAACGGATCGGGCGCGCGGCGACGATCCTTGGTTTATCGTAACGGGGCACACTCTCATGGTTGGAGATGTGGGTCGGACGGAACTGGCGAGTGACGTCAAGGCGGGCGCAATGCAGCTGTACGAAAGCTTGTTTCAAAAGATTCTGGTTCTGCCGGATGAACTCGAAGTGTATCCCGGAGCGTATTCCGGTTCGGTATGCGGCAGGAGCTTGAGCGGCAAACCTTCTTCCACCATCGGATTTGAGAAGAAATCCAATAAAGCGTTGCGTCTGAAGGAGAGAGAAGCATTTGTTGCCTTCATGACCGAAAATATTCCCGAACCTCCCGCAGGATACCAGGAGATTCGAGCATATAACTCCGGTTTTCAAACGAATAAGCCATGACCGAAATGACTCCTCGACAAGGCATTCGCAACAACGCATTCAACTTTTTCATGCTTGTATTCACCAATTTGTTCGTCGGTTCCATGGTGGGAATGGAACGAACCATTTTGCCGCTCATTGGCGAGCAAGAGTTTGGACTTGCTTCTACTAGCGCAGCATTGTCATTTATCGTATCGTTCGGGTTCTCAAAAGCGATCGTGAACTACTTTGCAGGCAGGTTGGCGGAGCAATTCGGTCGCAAAAAAGTATTGCTGGCGGGCTGGGGCTTCGGTTTCATCGTGCCCCTGCTGGTCATTGCGGCGCATGAATGGTGGGTTATTATTGTTGCCAATCTATTTCTGGGAATCAATCAAGCTTTGACTTGGTCCATGACGGTGAACATGAAGATCGACCTGGTGAAAAGCAATGAGCGGGGATTTGCGATCGGTCTGAATGAAGCAGCCGGCTATTTAGGTCTCTCGGCTGCCGCTGCCATGACGGGGTACATCGCATCCGTTTCATCTTTGCGCCCGGAGCCGTTTTTATGGGGACTCGGGTTTGCGTTGGTCGGATTTCTGCTTTCGTTAACCGTGAATGCTACGGAAAAACATTTGACGCTTCAAAACGTGACAAAATCTGCTCAATCCGAGTATTCATCGACAATCATCATGAAGTTGGTGACTTGGAAAGAGCGAACGCTTTCGAGTTGCAGCATCTCCGGGCTGGCTACCAATTTCAAAGACGGGGTGGCATGGGGGCTATTTCCATTATTCTTGCTGGATAAAGGGTTAACGGTCGGCGAGATAGGGGTTATCGTTGCCGCATACCCGATATCGTGGGGAACCTTTCAACTGCTTACCGGCGCCCTGAGCGACATATGGGGAAGAAAACCTCTGATCGTTGCGGGAATGACTTTGCAAGGGCTTGGCCTGTTATCTTTTGCTTTTTCGCACAGCTATACCGCATGGTTATTAGACGCTATCGTTATTGGACTTGGAACCGCGATGGTTTATCCGACTCTCCAGGCAACGGTTAGCGACGTGGCCGATCCTTCCTGGAGAGCATCGGCGATGGGAGTCTATCGCTTCTGGAGAGACAGCGGATATGCGTTTGGAGCGCTGTTTGCCGGCTTCGTTTCAGATATGATTGATTCTAAGGCTGCCATAGCGATTCTATCCCTTTTGCCCTTGGCTGCGGGCGTTGTGTCGTTTTACAGGATGAAAGAGTCTTTGAAAAAATAGGCTTCTTTACCTTTACTGCGTGGACTACACACCCGGTGAGTCAGCAAAATCCGGAATGATTTCGGGAAAATCTTTTATCAGAATAAAATGGTAAAAACGCTTAGAAAGAGAGGAAGAGAGTCATGTCCATTCAGAAAGAAGTAGTGATTCAATCAGATATTGATTCGGTCTGGAGAACATGGACCGAATCGGACGGGTAGCGCAATGGTTTACACATGCTGCTGAGATTGAGCCGAGAGTTGGAGGCAAATACGAGGTTTATTTTAACCCTGCTGACAAAGATACGATGAGCACAAAAGGTTGCAAGGTTTTGAAGATTGAAATACCGAAGGTCT
This sequence comes from Paenibacillus chartarius, assembly GCF_042432825.1. NCBI lineage: Bacteria > Bacillati > Bacillota > Bacilli > Caryophanales > Paenibacillaceae > Paenibacillus > Paenibacillus chartarius. Next base: position 9,230 of record NZ_JBHLWN010000054.1, read on the forward strand.
TGGTTTTTGATTTGAAAGATCCGGATCAATTCGCCGAACTCATGAATCAGCCTAACGAGCTAACGGTCGTTGAAGTAACATTCACTGCACACGGGAAGAATACAAAGGTTTCGTTAAAGCATAACGGTTGGAAAGATTCCGAAGGTTGGTCTGCAGCAAAACAATGGCATATCCATGCTTGGGATGACGTGTTATCGAGCTTAAAGTCAAAACTTGAGTCGGATACAAACGGAGATGTTCTTTATGTCGGCGTATCCGGGGGTCAGACCGCTTGTTAGAAAAAGTCGCTGATTTGTTGCATTATGCAACAAATCAGCGACTTTTCAGTGAGATGCTTTCAGTTGAAAAAATAGACGATCTCTCAGCTAATCATTTGGCATGGTTTCATCCTCCGTGCATTTTTTTAACCATATCGATAAAGTCGATCTGGTGAAAGGCCACTGCTATCCACGCGATCACAGCGAGGATAATGACTGTTACGAGTGCCTTTTTTCTCATGGATGGTTCTCTCCTTCCTAGATGTAATCGAGCGTATCCCGAATGGTCAGCCGCGATGCTTTCCATGCAGGATAGACACTTGCAGTTGCTGATCCGATGATAATAATGACGAGCCAAATCAAAATGGCTGTCGGCGACGAAACGAGAGGCAAAGGCGAACGAAAGGCCAAATTTCCGATCAGATTTCCAACGGCTGCAGACACCGGCAACGAGATGACAAGGGCAATTACCCAGCTCATGAGGCCGATAAATATCCCTTCGCTGACGACGTTCCGAAGAACCGTCCTCGATCGACCGCCGATGGTGCGCATGATTCCGAATTCACGGGTGCGCTCGACTACGTTTGTACCCATCGACGACATGAGCCCTAGTGCGCCGACGACTGCCATGATGACCGACATCAGGATCAAGGCAAAGATGAGGATATAGACATGGCCACTTACCGCTTCATTTAGCATCGTCTCCGAAATCACCGCTTCCACCCTGACGTTTTCTTTCTCGAGCACGCGTTCGATTTCTTGTTGAACCCTGTCTACGGTGCCGGGGTCCTTCAATGCGACTCTCAAGGCGTTCGTCTGCCCCGAAAGTCCGACGGCTTTGGTATATCCTGACGGGGATACATAGGCTGCTGCGGGTGACAGGTTTTCCCGCACGATGCCGACCACCTGCAATTGAACCGGATTTCCGTTAATCGCTAGCGATAAGGGATCCCCCAAGTTCACCTCTGGAAATAAAGCATGGGCATTATGGTTTAGCACAACGGCGTTATCGGAATCTCCGCTTCGAAGCCATCGTCCCTTCAATAGCGGCAATTCAACCGTTTCCGTATCTGCTGGAACGGAGCGAAGCGTAAAGCTGCCGTGTCCCCCGTCCGGGTAAGTTCGAATGATATCTAAACCATCGGTTCGGATCGCCGCGGCAGGTTCACGATTCCAAGCTTCCACATGCCGGACTTCGGGGATGCTTTGAAGGATCTGGATGATTCGGTGCTCCGCCTCCGGACGATTCAGCCGAATTTCCAAATCATAATGACGATTCGAAACTGCATCGGACAAAATCGATTCCCAGCCTGTTCTGACATTTAAACTTGTCATGAACATGCCGCCCGCAGCTGCCAGTAAGCTAAGAGTGAGCAACAATCGTCCTCTTCTACGAAACGTATTGCGCAAGGCAAGGATCAGTGTTCGATCCAGTCCTCGTATTTTTCCGAGCCATATATCGAGTCGCTTGGAGCCAAAAGACTTCCTGCTTGTGCCAAAATCGTTGATGGCTTCCCGGACGGTAATCCGCGTTGCTCTCCATATGGGAACAAGTGCCGTAAGAAAAGGAACGAGTATACCGGCCAACAGCAATACGACGTAATTCCACAACGGAATGGAATCGCTATACAGCGTGAAATTTAAAAGTTCTGCAACCGTAACCGCAAAACCTCGTCCAGCTGCAATGCCCGTGGGCATACCTAACAGGACGGCTGCAAAACCTACAAGCATGATCAATAGGAGATACAGGGCGGCGATCTGGCTCGTTCGCGCACCGATCGCTTTCATGACGCCGATTTGGCGAATTTGCCCTGCAAGCAGTCCGCCGATCATCGTGGCAATCAGAATGGCACTGAGCGTGAGTGCCAATAGACTGAAGATAAGAAGCATGATCAGAATTGCCGTCATCTGGGACTGGTGCGGGTGCTTTCCGGGAGGCGGAATTCGGATTTCTCCGACTTTATGTCCTTGCTGTTTCAACCATACGGCCAGTTCTCCGATTGTCCGTTCAATTGCCTGCGAGTTCATTGGCTGATCTTTGACGAGCACTTTCAAAATATGAAAGGCGTCGGTTTCGCCAAGCAACGCCAACGTCGAAGGGGCGGCATACCCGTAGGCGGTTTGCTCCTGCCACGATGGTGCCAAGCTCGGATCATGGACGGTTCCTGTGATGGCAACATTCAGCTTCTGACCGTCGGGTGTTTGAATGCGCGGGGCATCTCCGATTTTTGCTTTTAAGAGCTGAAGCGCGGTGCGTTCGAGCAATATCGAACCTTCCGAAGGCGGCCAAGCGCCGGATTCGGGACGGAAAGTACTGATGCGCATGCTCTTGAAATCTTCCACGCCGAAGATAAGGAGCGGTTTCCATTCCTGGGGCCGCACTTCGACTCTGGCTTCCACCCAAGCCGTCGCTTCCGCACCTGCGATGCCGGGTCGATTACGTACTCCGTCTAAGAGGGATTTGTCAATATGATCCAATTCCAAGAAAGCGGAAGCTGGATTCGTGCTTTGATAATTCAGACTCATTTCACGGGTTAGAATCGTGTAGGCGCTCAGAATCGTTCCAATGCCAAAGATTCCGACCGCGATGGAGAGAACCATCATGACCATTCGTCCCTTGGCGATACGGAGATCGCGTAGCATTTTCCGTAGGCGAGGACTAAGCATGATGCAAAGCCTCCTTGACCGCTGCTGTATTGGACACGATGGCTCCGTCGGACAGCAAAATCGATCTTGTGAAATATCGGCTTAAATCGCGCTCGTGCGTAACCATGACCACCGTTTTACCTTCCGATGCCAGCTCGGCAAAGAGATTCAACACGACGTCCGTCGTATGAGAATCGAGATTGCCGGTCGGCTCGTCGGCAACCAGGATGGGTGGATCGTTCGCCAGCGCCCGGGCGATGGCTGCACGCTGCTGTTGTCCGCCGGAGAGATTGGATGGCAGTTTGTCCGCCTGCTCGGCAATGCCTACCTTGCTCAGAAGTGCAACCGCCCGTTCTCGTCTTTCGCGTGCCGGATACGTATGGCAGAAATCCATCGGAAGCATGACGTTTTCCGCTACGGTTAGCGTAGGCAGCAATTGAAAGAACTGAAAGATAACACCGACGTTTTTCCCGCGCCAGATCGCAAGCTGCTCCTGATTCAGTGAGTGAATGGCTGTAGAGGCGACGAACACTTCTCCGGAAGTGGGGCTGTCGATTCCGGTAATCACATTGATAAGGGTTGACTTTCCGCTGCCTGACTTGCCGACAATAGCCGCGAATTCCCCCTTTTGCACTTGCAAGTTCACTTCTTTGAGCGCAGTGAAGTCCCCCGATGGCGATGCGTATGTTTTGAACACACGGCGAAGAGAAATGAGCGGGCTCCCTTGAGTCATTTTCGGTTCCTCCTCTAAAATTTTTGTTGAACATGATGTTCAATTTCGATCATAATGTTCGTGTGGGAACTCGACAATAATCAAAGGCGGTCTCCATGTTCGTTATGAAACAACTTTTTACACATTGTTCAACAAAAGGGGGGTAATTCGTGTCAGACAAGAAGGAAGACAGGCGGGTACAGCGAACGCGTACCATGCTGCACGAAGCGCTTCTGGATTTAATCGTCGAGAAGGGGTATGAAGCCATTACCGTTCAGGATTTAATCGATCGGGCGAATATTGGTCGATCCACTTTTTACTTTCATTTCGTCGACAAAGAGGAGCTTCTTGTAGACACGATCAACAGGACTCGCGAGTTTCTCAAGGAACAGATGTCCAAACGCACTATTGCAGAAGAAACAGGGAGAACAAGTTTTGGCTTTAGCCTCGCCATCTTGCAGCATGTACAAAGCCACAAGCAAATTTACCGGGCAACTGTCGGCAAGCAGAGCGGGGCGCTTGTTCTCCACCATATGAAACGGATGATCACAGATTTGGCGAGGGAAGAAATCGAAATGCAGTTGTCATCTTCTGATTCATCGTTGATTCCCCAAGACTTGGCGGTTGAATTTGTCGTCAATACACTGATGACGCTCATGATTTGGTGGATGGATCGGAATGCGCATTATTCTGCGTACGAAATGGATCGGATGTTCCATCAATTGATTCTCAATGGGATCGGTTGGGAAGAATAACGAAATAAAGGACTGATCGTTGCCATTCCATCCATCTTTATTTCGCTTATGAGCGTATTAGGTAGTATTCTTCGTGCCTCTGGAGATATGAAAACGCCGATGAAAGCATCAGGATCAATTCATTCATATCTGTCTTGATTAAATCTTTATTTAAGGCCTTTATGAGTTTGCTGGCTGGGGGATTGTCAGGGCGGCTTTGGCTACGGTAATCGTTCGGATCATTGGGACCGTCATGTTGTATGGTAAGATTCAAAAATCAAAGATCGCATTTTCATATGATTGCCGGAAACATTGAAATATACTTCTGCCTGCCCAGATATGGGTTTGGCGTAGCGGCCGCAACCCTTGTCGGGCAGAATAATGGAGCTAAACGGTTCGAAGATGCTTTTCGATATGGGCTTCTGACCGACCGGCGTGGCCGTTCTCTTTATGTCTTTTGTAGGAATTCTTATGTTTATTTTTGCACCATTTGCGGCAAGCTGGTTTACGGACCAGAAAGATGTCATTGAATTGCATTCCTAGAATTGCATTTAGCGGCACGAATCGCACCAGTAATGATTGGTGCCAATCCAATTAGTCCCTACCAACTTCTAAAATATAAGCCTAATACAATAATGATTACTCCAATTGAAATCCTTTTAATTTGTTGTGCTTTCCCAACGTTACATATGATCTGAGACACCCCTTTATTAAAACCTCTCGGGAATTTATTATGACAACACGTTTAATTGTAGCCTCTCCTACTGGATACAGTCTGGCTTCATCAATGTTTCTGTCTCGTTCACCCACATTCAGACTCCAAGTCTTCATGTACAAAGATCATTGAAACTAATCTAGCCAACAATTGATGGCAGGTGCCTACAATGGGCGTAGCAAGGTTCTTGCCTTAGTGATCCAACCGCCTTTGTGACGAAAAATCTGGTTTGTTTAATCTGATTCGGCGTCTGATGTTACAAATAATCTTGACAGTTAATCACAAATATTTTAATATACCCATAGGGGTATTGGTATATTACATTAATCACAAGGAGGGCGATTTCATGGCAACAATAAAAGCAACGGACGATACCTTGGATCAAATCATCAAGAATAACAAAATCGTACTGGTTGATTTTTGGGCCCCGTGGTGCGGACCATGCCGCATGATGGCTCCTGTTTTGGATCAATTGGCCGATGAAGTGGATAAAGAGGCGGTTATTGCAAAATTAAATGTGGATCAAAATCCGTTCGCCTCCGTAAAATACCGAATCCAAGGTATTCCTACATTAAAACTCTTTGTTAACGGGAGAGAAGCCACAACATTCGTTGGTATTCAGCCGTTAAATAAACTGAAAGCATTCATCATGCAATACGCAAATTAATTTTTTTTAATTGAAAAAATACCCCTATAGGTATATTGGAAGTAACTTGAATCGGAATAATACTAACGAAAGGGGTGTCTTATGGAACTGGATTTCGGTTGGATCCTCACACTTTTCGTTATTGGTTTCATCGGTTCTCTGATTTCAGGAATGATCGGGATCGGAGGTTCCATTATTAAATATCCGATGCTGCTGTATATTCCCCCTTTACTTGGTTTTGCGGCGTTTACCGCACAAGAGGTTTCTGCGGTAAGTGCTGTGCAAGTGTTCTTCGCAACGTTAGCCGGCATGTTTGCTTACCGCAAAGGAGGGTTTATCAACAAGAAGCTCGTCCTTGCCATGGGGATTCCTATCATTGCGGGGAGTTTTATAGGCGGCTACGGTTCGAAATTTCTGCCCGATTCCGCGATTAACTTGACGTATGCCGTTATGGCGCTCGTTGCGGCCGTCATGATGTTTATGCCAAAAAAAGAAACGGATAGGGCTGACTATTCTAATGTTAGCTTCAACACAACTGTTGCAGCAATCGCCGCTGCAATCGTGGGTATTTTGTCGGGTATCGTTGGCGCAGCCGGCGCATTCATCACTGTCCCGATCATGCTGGTTGTTCTAAAAATTCCTACACGTGTGGCTATCGCTTCATCGTTGGCGATTACGTTCATTTCCTCGATTGGCACTACGGTCGGTAAAGTGATGGGGGGTCACCTGCTGTTGATTCCATCCCTGGTGATGGTAATAGCGAGTATCATCGCCTCACCGCTGGGTGCCAAGCTTGGCAAGAAAATGAATGTGAAGGTGCTGCAATGGATTCTCGCCGCGCTCATTACGGCAACGGTGATCAAGATTTGGGTGGATATATTAACTTAACAAGGTGTGAACGAAAATGGCTGGGAAACATTCGAAAGTTATCCTCCCCCATGAAGTGCGAAAGCGGCTTGAGCAGGGGGAGAAATTGAACTTACTGGATGTGCGCGAGCAAGACGAATGGGAGTCGGGACATATTCCCGGCGCCAAGCATATCCCGCTAGGTACTATTGGTGAAAGACGCAAGGAATTGGATCCGGACAAAGAAACGATTGTCATCTGCCGGAGCGGTAATCGCAGCGGTTTGGCGTGTGAATATCTCGAGTCCATGGGCTATAAGGTCGTCAATATGCAAGGCGGCATGTCCGAATGGACCGGGGATATCGAATACGGAAAATAAACATTCTATAACGGGAGGGTGATTGTAATGACTATAGCAATCCAAACGAACCGCGTCCTTGAATGCGAAGGGCTGGCATGTCCGATGCCGGTCGTAAAAACAAAAAAAGCCATCGATGAAATGCAGCCGGGGGAAGTCCTTGAAGTGCGGGCCACCGATAAGGGTTCCGTCGCAGATTTGCAGGGCTGGGCTAAACGCACCGGCCATCAATACATTGGTCTGAAGGAAGAGAACGGGGTTTTCCGCCATTTCTTGAGAAAAGCATCGGACAGCGAGACAAAAACGGAAATAAAATTCCCTCACATCATGAGTAACGAGGAACTAAATCAAAAACTAACTTCTGGTGATAGCATCAGCGTATTGGATGTACGAGAACCTGCGGAATATGCCTTCGGGCGCATTCCCGGCGCCGTTTCCGTACCTTTGGGACAACTGGAGGAAAAACTGAGTCAGCTGGATCCGGGCAAAGAGTACGCAGTCGTTTGCAGAACGGGGAACCGCAGCGATATGGCCTGCCAAATTCTTGCCGAGCGCGGATTTTCCAAAGTAAAGAATGTGGTGCCAGGCATGTCCCAGTGGCAGGGGGCCACAGAAAGCGACGAATAATAATCGAGTAAAGGAGAAAGAACAAAACATGGCAAACAAAAAAGTGGCGATTATCGCATCTTCCGGGGGTCTTGAAACTGCATACAAAGTATTGAACATTGCAACGGCAGCGGCGGCGCTGGACGCTGAGGTGGCTATCTTCTTTACCTTTGAAGGACTGTCGATCATTCATAAGGATTCCGAGCAAATGCTGCAACTCAGACCGGGTAACGAAGGACTGGCGGAAGGCTTCAAAAAAATTAATGTTCCGACAGTAACCCAACTTCTGGACGTGGCCAAAGAATCGGGTGTCCGCATGATCGCCTGCCAAATGACAGTAGATGTGATGGGACTTGACCAAGAGCACTTTATCGATGGAATTGAACTCGGCGGCGCCGCGGCATTTTTGGATTTTGCATTCGACGCGCAGGTGACGCTGAACTTTTAAGCGGGAAAGGAGAATAAGAATGGAAAAAGTACCCTTGATTACGGCAGAAGAGCTTCACCGTAAAATGAATTCGGGTGAAGACGTGGTGATTCTCGATGTAAGGAACGAGACAGATTATAACGATTGGAAAATTGAAGGAAAAAAAGTGAGATCCGTTAACATTCCGTACTTTAACTTTCTGGAAGAGGATGAGCAGGTGCACGCCGGACTGCCAAAGGATACGGAAATGGTCGTCGTTTGCGCAAAAGGCGGATCTTCCGACTTTGTAGCGGAAATGTTGATGGAGAAAGGGTATAAAACCTACTCGTTGGAAGGCGGAATGCTGGCCTGGAGCCAGTTCTACCATCCGACCATCGTATACATGGACGAAAAGTTCAAATTGATTCAAATCAACCGTTTGTCTAAAGGCTGCCTCTCCTATGCCGTCATTTCGGAAGGGAAAGGCATGATCATCGACCCGAATCAAAAGGTGGATGTTTACCTTGAACTTGCAAAACAGCATCGTTTCAAGATTGAACATGTCGTGGATTCCCATCTGCATGCCGATCATATTTCCGGAGGGCGACAGCTTGCCGAACAAACCGGCGCAACGTATTACATCTCTTCCGGGGAGGTAAAGGATACGAATTTGAAGTTTGAGCCGTTGGATCGGCATGATCGGATCAGAGTCGGAGAAATTGATGTGGAGGTCTTGGCGATTCCCACGCCTGGGCATACCCCCGGATCGACATCCTTCTTGATCAACAACCGGTTCTTGATGTCCGGAGATACCATCTTTGTCGGCGGTTTGGGAAGACCCGATCTTGGAGGCAAGGCAAAAGAATGGGCGATGGATCTGTACGATACCGTGTTCAACAAGCTGAGCGATCTCCCGGACGATTGTCTCGTTCTGCCCGCTCACTATGCCGACATTCAGGAGATCAACGATAACGGTATTGTTGGGGCCACATTCGGTGAAATTCGCGAGAATAACGAAATTATGCAAAACGCCGACCAAGAAGCCTTTACGGAACAAGTGGCTAGCGCGGTCTCCATGGAGAAACCGCCAAATTTTGAAGAAATTGTGGCCATCAACCGGGGCGAACTCCAAGTCGATGCAGAAAAAGCGGTCGAACTCGAGATTGGACCGAACCGCTGCGCGGTACATCATCACGGTTAAAATGTAAGGAAGGAGGTTCAACTTATGGCGGATATTGTTGTTGACGCAAAAGGTCTTGCTTGCCCGATGCCGATCGTCAAAGCAAAGAAAGCAATCGATTCGCTCGAATCCGGTCAAATCATGGAATTGCACACAACCGACAAAGGTTCCATGAACGACTTCCAAGCATGGGTTAAACAAACGAACCATGAATTGATCGAAGCTAAAGAAGACAACGGTGTATTTAAGTTTATCGTAAAGAAAGGATAAGTTTTTGAAGGGGATGTGGTTCCAGGCACTGCATCTCCTTCCTAAAAGAAAGGAAGAAAACATGATTTGGTTTATTGCAGCAATAACCTTCATTGCTTACCAAATTCGAAATCACGGGCCTGTTCAAGGTCTTTATTATATATCTTTCCCCAAATTGCAAAGAATGAAAAAACAATGGGGCAAAGCCGGTGAATCTTCGCGAAGTGCTGAGCCGCGCAAATTTTAAGAAAGCGTGCAGGATAGAACGAATTGTATGCTTTTCTATATCCGGAAGAAGCTCCTATGATCAACGTAAAAAGAAAGTATGCACCAAGTATGACTAATTTTTTTCGCTTTTTAATACCCATACCTGTATGATTTACAAAGAAAGGATGATAGATATGAGCCAAAAAGAAAAAACCACCATCGTTCTTTTTAGCGGAGATTTGGACAAAGCGATCGCCGCCTTCATCATTGCCAACGGAGCGGCCGCTTATGATCACGAAGTTACGATGTTTTTCACCTTTTGGGGATTGAATACCCTTCGAAAAGATCCACCTGTTTCCGTAAAGAAAGGGTTTCTTGAGAACATGTTCGGTAAAATGATGCCGCGCGGAGCGAAAAAACTGGGACTCTCCAAAATGAATTTTGCCGGAATCGGTCCCAAAATGATCAAGCATGTCATGAAGAAACATAATGCGCTCAGCCTGCCTCAGTTGATTGAGCTCGCGCAGGAGCAGGGAGTTAAACTGGTTGCATGCACAATGACCATGGATTTGCTTGGATTGCGGAAAGAAGAATTGATCGACGGGATCGATTATGCCGGTGTTGCAGCCTATTTGGGGGATGCTGCAGACGCGAAAGTGAACTTGTTTATTTAAGACCAGTTCCCCCGGATTTAGGTTATAATATACCTATACACGTATAAGCAAATGGGGGATAACGATGAATATGAATTACGATGATGATGTAAAAAGAAGACTGCGCCGCGTGGAAGGGCAAGTACGCGGCGTACTGAAAATGATGGAGGAAAAGAAAAACTGCAAGGATGTGGTGAGCCAGCTCTCAGCTGTCAGAAGCGCAGTCGACAAAGCCATTGCCTATATCGTTGCGGTCAATCTGGAGCAGTGCATTCTTGAAGAAAAGGAAGCCGGCAAAGATACGAGCAAACTCGTTCAGGAGGCCGTGGAATTATTGATCAAAAGCAGGTAGGTGATTCCGCATGAATTATTATTTTTACGCCATATTATTTATTCTTTTAGCATGGTTTCTGTTTAAGCAATTCGCTCCGGTGAAAGGATTGAGGAATCTGAACATCGAGCAGTTCAAGAAGGAATACAAAGGGCAAAGGCTGATCGATGTTAGAGAGGTTCATGAGTTTAAGCAGGGTCACCTTCCAGGAGCGGTAAACATTCCGTTAAGTCAGATTCACAGGAGACTAGGCGAGATTCCGAAAGAAAGTCCTGTCTATTTGTACTGCCGCAGCGGGATGCGCAGCAAGCAAGCCGGTAGGATCCTGAGCCGGAGCGGATACCGTAACGTGGCTCACTTGAACGGCGGGATCACGGCGTGGGACGGACCTTTAACAAAATAGACGAGTTTTTTCCGGAAAAGATACCATACTATCGTTAGGGTTAATACACTGACTGGGGGAACGGCCATGTTTCATTATACGGCAGAAACAACAGCGAACGTTCAGAATGCCATTGCCGCCTTGGAAACATCTTTAAAGGAAGAACAGTTTGGCGTGCTGTGGCGGTTTAATCTTCGCGAAAAACTGAAGGAAAAAGGATTTGATTTTGAGCGGGAGTACGTGGTTTTGGAGGTGTGCAATCCTGCGGAAGCGAACAGAGTCGTAAGTGAAAGTGCGTTGGCGGGTTACTTTCTTCCGTGCAAAATCGTGGTCTATGAAGCGGACGGGAAGACCAAAATCGGCATGCCGAAACCGACCGCATTCATGAATATGCTGGAGGATGCTGCTCTGATGGGCATTGCCGCCGATGTGGAAGCCCGATTGATTGGATGCATCAATCAGGCTGCGAATCCATGATATGAAAACCGATGAGTTCATCTCATTGGTTTTTTCTTTAACGCATCTTAACAAATGGATGCTATTCTCGGACAAACGGCAACGTGTTTAGGGGATGTTAGAGGAATGAAGGGCAAAACGATCCTGATTGTTGAAGATGACGCCAAGATCCGGCAGTTGCTGAAAATATATTTGGAAAAAGAAGGATATGAGATCTTAGAAGCGGCAGACGGCTCTGAGGGAATGAAGTTGTTTGAAAAGCTCGATCCATGTTTTGTGATTATGGATCTCATGCTTCCGCATAAAAGCGGGGAAGAGCTGTGTCAATGGATCCGTTCCGATATGAAAAGCGATATTCCGATCATCATGCTGACGGCCAAGGTGGACGAATCGGATCGGATTCAGGGGCTGCAAATGGGGGCGGACGATTATATTACCAAGCCCTTCAGCCCGCAGGAGGTCGTTGCCAGGGTCGAAACCGTCCTGCGAAGAACGGCCAATCGATGCAGTAAAATCAGTTACAAAGGACTAACGCTGAAACCGCTTCGAGGAGAAGTGAAGTTCAACGGAGAACTTATTCCGCTGACGATGCATGAATTTAAGCTTTTATATTTTCTGATGCGGCATCCGAATCAAATATTGACAAGAGAACAAATATTACAAGAGCTGTATCCGAATGAAGAACGTTCTGTAATCGACCGGACCGTGGATGTCCATGTCAGCAAGCTCCGGGAAAAGATCGAAGCAATGGAAGGAGCCCCCCGTTTTATTGAAACGATAAGAGGGATGGGATATCGATTTGATGCATATTAAACATTGGATGTTTTGGCGAAAGCGTTTGACGATGAAACTCATTATGGTCAACGGCCTGGTCATCGCTGTTGTGATCTGGCTCGCTGGGGTATCCGTAAAAGATTTTGCTTGCATGGTGGTGGGCCAATATGAGCTGGTCGGTGAGGAAAAAAGCAGGTTCTTCAATGAAACAATGGAGTTTTATTTATGGAGAGCAAGTTTTTTGGCCATTTTGGTTGCCGCCATCATTCATTATGTTTTTATCAAAAAAATACTTTCTCCTTTAAAACGGCTCGCGAAGTCAACGCAGCTCATGATCGAGGGACATTACCCGGAGCCCATCGAACCGAAATCTCATGATGAAATCGGTCAGCTTACGAAGCACTTTAACGAATTGGCAAAAACATTGAAGCGTACGGAAGAAAACCGAAAACGTCTTCTAAGCAATATATCGCATGAACTGCGCACGCCTCTAAGCAACTTGAACGGCTATTTGGAGGCATTATCAAATGGTGTCATAGAAGGCAATCGGGAATTGTATCAATCTCTGCTTGAAGAATCTCAGCACCTCACCCGTCTCGTAGAACAGCTTCATCATTTGACGGTCTGGGAAGCTCGAGGGAATAACAGTCTGTATCAGACAGAAATCAAAATACATGAACTTCTGCAACAAACGATTCAGGCTTTTCAGTTGGAAAGCGACAAAGCAGGTGTTTCATTGGACGTCTCCATACAAGAGGGAGTCGTTCTTGGCGAGGAAGACGGAATCAAACAGGTCATGAACAATTTGCTCAAGAATGCTTTCATGTATAATACAGGGAATGAGATAAAGATTACGGGAAAAAGGGAACAAAAACAATACCGCATCACGGTTTCCAACATGGGAGAATCAATACCGGGTGAAGCTCGCGATTTGGTTTTTGAGCGGTTCTATCGCGTGGATCCGTCAAGACACCGGGAGAAAGACAGGAACGGTACTGGGCTGGGTCTTGCGATTGTAAAAGAAATTGTGGAACGGTTCGGCGGACAAGTCGGACTGCACTCGGATGGTAATCTGCATAATTTTTGGGTTACTCTCCCTTTGGAAATAAAAACGGTAAAGGTGGTTAAGAATCATGACGGAGCGCCGGTTTAACCCTGAACATACGGAGAAACTGGACAACCCGGAGCGGCGAAAAGTTCTGCCTCCAGAAAAGTTATTGGAATTATTGGAAATCCAAGATAACGACATTATTCTGGATTTGGGGGCAGGTACCGGTTATTTTACCATACCCGCGGCAGGACTTACCAACGGGAAAGTGTATGCTTTGGACGTTGCACCACAGATGCTGCAATATTTGGGAAAGCGTGTGAAGGAGGAAAAACTGGACAATGTCGAGTTAATTGAAGGAGCCATTGAATGTATTCCCCTGGCAGGACAAATCGCCGACCATGTGATCGCTTCATTCGTCTTACACGAAGTAGAACCTTTGGAAAAAGGACTCCAAGAAATGAGCAGAGTGCTAAAGCCGGGCGGAACAGTATTATGTATCGAATGGGAAAAAAAACAAACGGAACAAGGCCCTCCTCTCCGTCATCGAATACATTCCAATGAGCTTGCAGAAGCATTTGAAGAGAATGGGTTCTTGGTTGAAAAACTGACCTATCCTTCCGATCAGCACTATCTTATTGTTGCAAGGGCTTGTGCACATAACTGCTAAATACTGAAAATGCGGGGCGTATCATGAATTTCAATGGTTTGATGGGCTTGAAAAAAGTGCCTGATCGCATCATGGGCATGAATTCCCAAATGCTTTTTGACGGACTGATATTGCCCGAGGATTTGTTCGCCGGCACTGACAATTCGGTATATGGCATCCTGTTTAAGCGGTTTATTTTGAACGAGAAAATGTTCGATTCGCCGTCCTTTGGGGTTATATGGTTTATAAGCCATGATGACACCGGAAGTTCGCAACACATATCCGCCTTTCTGCTGAAACGGGTCCGGGGAAAAGACTTGCTCCAGGTTCGTTTCAAAGGCTTCAAGAATGAATCGCCCTTCCAGTTCTAGTGTAAACAATTCCGGGTTCGTCGGTATGATTTGATATAAATCTTCCACAGTTATGACTCCCGGAAGAATCGGGGCGCCGTACCTCCAACCATGAGACAAAGCGATATCGGCATCTATCGCATACAGGTACGCGTCGGTGATGAGACGGTCCATCGGCGTTTCATTCAAAAACATGCGATGAAGCGGTGTTTTCAGCTTGCCGATTTCTTCGCGCAGGAGCGTCTCGTAAGGTTGCTTGATCTCCCGGATAAGACGCGAGAATTCCGGGTCTTCTTCGTATTCGTCCGCGTAAAGCGGAATAAGTTGATGCCGAATATGGGTTATTTTTCCGTTTTCAAAGGAAATATCGATTCTTCCGAGAAACGAAGTGCTTGCCCCGGATTGGACAATCCATGTGTTATTTTGTCTGATTGGTTTGTCGATTCGATCATGACTATGCCCGCTTAAAATGATATCGATCCCTTCAATGCAGGATGCCGCTTTTATATCCAAAGGCAGTCCCATATGGCTGATCACCACGATAAGATCCGCTCGCTCCTTCTCCCGTAATTGATGAACCACTTTTCTCATATCGTCTATATTTAGCGAAAAAGTAAATCCTTCCGAGAAAGAAGGAGGCATCGTTTGATCTACAAAAGGATAAGTCCATCCCGTCAAACCGACCCGTATACCTTCGATTTCCCGAATCATATGCGAATGAAAAGGATTGACTTTGCCGGAGATTGGCTTGGCATTCATTGCCAATGCCGGTGCCGGAACTTGACTTATCAAAGAAAATAGCTGTTGGGGTCCGTAAGCAAAGTCCCAGTTCCCAGGTACCCAAGCATCGAGCGGCATTTGTCGGAGTAGCGGCAAGACGGCTTCACCCTTGGACAAAACTAGCGGTCCTGTACCATGAAACAAATCGCCCCCGTCAACAAACAGTACGTGGGGATGTTGTTGTTTTAAACATGTCACATAGCGGAAGATGCGTGAAAAGCCCCCGCAATGAATGTAGAACGGACGCGGATCGCCCCAGAAGAATTCCGGATGGGCGTCCAAACAACCGTGCGTGTCATTTTGTTGAATCAATACGAGTTCCACACTTAAGCCCCCTTGTTGAAGCATGTGATCCCAAGCTTATGGATAGTATGGGGAGTTCCAGCCTGTTTTTAAACCTTCTTTATCAGAACTTAACACAAGGCCGGTACGATCAAACGAAGAACATCCGGGAAGGGAGAGATGAGGATGTCGTTTGGGTACCGGGTTCTGGTTTGCGCCATTTTGATCCAAACTTATTTCGATTTGAAAACAAAGGCCCGGAAAGGAGGACGAAATTTCCAAATGCGACAAGAAGCGCTTGGCTTCTTGAAGACCGACTGGTTCGAAACGTTGTGTACCGCCATCGATCTTGATCCTTCCTTCGTAAGGAAGGAAATGCTCCGTGCTTCCGCCAATACCCGCAATAGGGCTCCCAGGATTAAAACATAAACAAAAGAAGGGACATGGCTGTCCCTTCCGCTCCGCGTTACTTGAGAACACTGCCGCCGAACACAAACCGATATTCCCAGTGCTTGCCTTCAATGCTATCGATTCTTACCCCGCCGGATTTCACGGAATACGTATGCAAAATCTTGCCATTCCCCAAGTAAATGCCGTTATGCGTGATTCGTTGTGCGGATTTGTCGATTCCGGAATAATTGGAACTTTTGCTTCCTTTATACGACATAAAGAACATGATGTCTCCTGGTTTCAAGTCTCGCCAATTCGTTGTTGTTTTTCCAATTTTTTTTACATATTCGGCTTGTGTCCGGGAATTGCCGGGAAGAATGATGCCGGCCCCGTCTTTAAACGCTTGTCGAACAAAGTCCGAGCAGTCGAAAGTCCTGGTATTGGAGCGGCTGGAACCAAATTCGTAAGGCGTTCCCAAATATTTTATACCGGCTTCAATCACGTTTTTGGCTGTGCCGGCAGCAGTTTGTGCGGTTTCACCGGAAGAGGCGCCTCCCACTGATATGTACCGGCTCTGTGTTGTGACATAACCGGTTTGCCCCTGGCCATCCTTGATTTTGTACCAATAGGGGTTCACCCGTTCCAAAATATTCACATGTTCACCTGCCTGCAAATAACGAATGCGCTCGCTGCTTAGGGAAGGCTTGTCCCGAAAATTGACACTTTTCACGATGACGGCATCACCCTTGGCCGCCGAAGCGGAGTCTTGTCCCAATGAAATCGTTCCGGCAATAAAAGTCGTTACAAACAGTGCCATAGCCAGTTTTTTCTTCATCAACTGCAATTCCTCCTTGTGGATTTGGATAATTCCCGCGGCGGAAAATATCGGCTCGCGGTCTAATCCAAGCCTATCACAGGAGATGCAGTGAACCTGGATGTACATTTTTCCAATCGCTTAATCATTTCTTTAAAAAGAAGCGTTATCCTCATCTGCAAGGAGGTGGGGGTTTGCGCAGCATTCAAATCGGTTCTTTTGTCTTGAACGGACAACTGATTTTGTATTTCAGTTTTGGGGCGGCGGGCTGGTTGATGTTACAATATCGGCTCCGAAACATGCCGGAGCGGGGGTTGATCTTGTCCTGCGTATCAAACGCATTCTGGCTGTGGCTGATCGTCTGGAAAGCGAGCTACCTGCTCTTTCATCCGGTTGAAGCCATCCAACAGCCTGTTTCTTTCATCTATTTCGATGGCGGGGAACGCGGGAAATGGATGGCAAGCCTGGTTGCCGCGGTCTATATTTGGCAGAAGGCTTTGAAGCAAAACATTCCTTTAAAAATGTGGGTCGACATTTTCATCACGTATGCATTCGCGGGTTGGTCGGCCTGCCAAGTGTTGTTATTCATGATCGGGGAGGAGCCGGCCTGGTTTCATGCGGCAAGCGCCGGATTAACAGCGGTTCTTTTCATGTCTTTCTTGTTTTCTTCAAGAGGATCCGATTCGCCAATAGGACTTGCATACGCCATTTGGTTCTCGATTGGACATGCGATGCTATGGTTTCTGGTCCCCGATCGTCCGATGTGGCTTTTGTCCTTCAGTAAACAGCAGTTGATTTTTCTGCTCGTTGCCACGGGTTTGACCGGATGGGCCTGGTTGGACGAGAAGGTGAAAAAAGGAGGTTCTCATGGATAATATTTCGGTTTTCGCAGCCTTTGCCGCGGGGATGCTATCCTTTTTATCCCCTTGCGTCTTTCCGCTCATTCCCGCTTACGTTTCCCATTTGACGGGCTCGTCCTTTCAAGATGGCAAACTGGTCGTGCATCGGGGGAAACTGATTGTTCAGTCTCTTAGTTTTATTGTGGGTTTTAGTCTCGTTTTCATCGCGATGGGGGCTTCGGCAAGCTTTATTGGCCGCTTCTTTGCCCAGGAACGCGATTTGATCCAAGAAATAAGCGGTCTGTTGATTATTGTGTTTGGTCTGCAAATGGCCGGATTATTAAATCTCCGGCTGTTGATGTCCGGTAAAACATGGGAAATCAAAACGAACAGGAGCCGCGGCGCAATCCGTTCGCTGCTTACCGGCGTGGCTTTTGGCGCCGGCTGGAGCCCCTGTGTAGGGTTGGCGTTGTCATCTATTTTGCTTCTGGCCGGGTCTGCCGAAACGCTGTGGAACGGGGTTGGGTTGTTGGCCGTGTATTCCCTCGGATTGGGTATTCCGTTTTTACTGATTTCATGGTTGCTGACGTATTCGCTGCAGTTCATGAAAAAAATGAACAGATGGATACCTCTCCTGTCCAAACTGAATGGCTGGCTGCTCATTGGGCTGGGGTTTCTGTTGTTTACCGGGCAATTGCAGAAGATCAGCGCCTGGCTATCCCAATATACGTTTTGGGAGATCAACTTTTAACGAGTGGAGATGAAACGGATGAAAAAAAGCATGATCGCTGTTCTGGTTTTGATAGGGCTCGTCGTTTATGGCGGATACGATTATTTTCACAAGTCTTCTTCAGAAACCGGAAAAATTGCGGAATCGGGGGAAGCAAACCTGGAGACGGGCATTCTGAAGGGGCAGCTTGCGCCGGAATTTTCGCTTACGGATTTGCAAGGGAATCCTGTTCACCTGTCTGATTTTAAGGGCAAGAAAGTGCTGGTCAATTTTTGGGCGACATGGTGTCCGCCGTGTCGGGTGGAAATGCCCCATATGCAAAAATTTTATGAGGATTACCAATCGAAAGACGTTGTGATTTTGGGTGTTAACCTGACACCTACCGAGGAAAATCCGGATAACGTACAAGCATTTGTGAAAGAGCAACAGCTCACGTTCCCCATCGTTCTGGACAAGGAAGGAGACGTCATGCAAACCTATCAGGTTGTCGCCTATCCCACGACATTCTTGCTGGACTCGGACGGAGTGATTCGGGAAAAGTTTCAGGGCGCGATTAATTACGACATTATGAAAGAAGCTGTTTCCAATATCAAATAAGACGGGAGAGGTTATGCCGCATGAGTCAATCGGTTAAAAAATTGATTTTGTTAACACTATCCGCTTGTCCGATGGGCCGCTCCATGAATACGGTCATCGGAGAATTGCTTGCCTGCAAAAAAGAGCTTGCATATGAAGTCGTCTATGTGGATGTTGACCATGAAACGACCAATCGATATCGCATTAAGATGAATCCCACCACGCTCTTTTTGGATGACAGCGGCGTTGAATTGTACCGTATTGAAGGTTTTAAAGAAACGGAAGAGGTATGGAACTTGATTAGACAGATAGAAGAAGGATCGCTGCGATCGGAAGCGCCGCGGGAAGAAAACCGGGAGACTACCGAAACTTACACGATCTATTTGTTCCAAAACGGCAACGCCGTTCCGGTGGAGACAACGGTGATCAACAAGACTTCCGTTAAAGCGCCAAGAATAACAACGATTCAACAATTGTTGCGCACCCGGCCTGAAGGATTTGACAATCCGTTTCCGGCAGACACTTCGCTTGAGCGGGTTTCCTTTCATCATGATTCTTGCGTCGTAACGCTCCGTTCGACAAATGAAGTGAGCATGGAAGAAACCGATCGGATGAAGACGTTGCTCAATCGTACCTTGGCGGCCTATGGAATTACCGATATCAAATTGGAATGGACGATTTCTCGTTAGCCAATCATGTAAGCAAAGAAGGTTTAAAAGCCTTTTATTATTCCAATGTCGGGTTACCATGGCAAATATCACTCAATTCTGCACTCATCGGTGGAGTTGAAATAGACGTGTCGCTAGATGTCACGATAATCTACCAAATATGATTTGAGAACAAAGACTATCTGGGCCTGAGGAAAAAAGTACTAAACTCTTTCAAGCGATTATTCGACAAATTCAAAAATTTCCCATTTTGGTTCTTGCCTGTTCCACAACCTGGTAATATAATAATAGGTAATAAGTCTGACTTGGATAATGGCAAACCTGTTCGAAAGGCAGGGACGCAAAGCCACGGGTCTTCTGCATAATATTATGCAATGATAGCCGGGTTACCCTACAGTCATCCAGAAGATACTACGTGTTTGGGGTAGTGTCTTTTTTGTTTTTTAGAAAAAATTGACGAAAGGAAGTGATCGTCTTCGATATGTCCTGGGATTAATGTGAGATCGAGGTCTTAGGAAATTCAAACTAACTGAGGGGAGATGTAATGAAGCACAGTAGAGATTTTTCGCAGTTTGACGGAATATTGGCCAATGGGGTGAATCATGCGGTTATTGATGTCGACAATACGATTACCAAAAGCAACATCGTACAGTTTTACTTGTTCATCAAGAGAGAACGCCTGAAGAACCGGCTGCTATGGTGGCTGTTTCTTGTTTACTGCTTGGCTGCGGCTCCATTCTATCTTGCAGTGGATCGTTTGTCGAGAGATTGGTTTAATCACGTATTTGTGCAAAGAAAGTTCGGGAAGTACGCCTATGAACAGCTAGAGAAATACGCTCAAAGGTATTTTGAAGAAATGCTCAAGAGGCAATTTATCGTTCCTGTGCACGATCTCATCTTTTATTTGAAGGAAAAAGGAGTTCAGGTCACGTTGTTGTCAACCAATTTCGATTTGATCGTAAAGCATTACGGAGCGTATTTTCAGGTTCCCTATGTATGTTTGCCCGTCGTTAAACAGGATTCGAGGATTCGAATCGACTTTTCTCAGCTGAAAGGATTTAAGCGCAATTACATCCAACGCTTGAATCCTGCAATGACGATGGCGATTGGAGATTCCAAGTACGATCTGCCGATGCTGGAGCATGTCCATTACCCGATCATCGTGGCAAACAAGAAAAAGAAATGGATGAAGTCGATACAGAGGGAGGCTGTCTTGATTCGAGCATAATTGAAGCCTCTGTCCACGACGGCGCTCCTCTTTAATCGGTAGTCAAAACGATTAAAGGAGTTGGACCGAATGGTCTTTGTACTCATTGCATTGTGGACGATTGCAGCCATTTTGCTGATTATCAATCCCAAAAATGAACCGACACGCTGGGCGGCATTTACCGCATTTACAGGCGGTGGCGGGGGATTGTCGCGCGCGGTAACCGAAACGATCTTGCCCTATCTGGAGCAGTATCAAATCTCTACGCCTTCCCTTGAAGCATTCTTATTAAAGATGCACATGTTCGGCTCGTTTATGAATCATAATGGACTTCCTTATTGTTTTTTGATGTTCGCCGTCAGCTACTCCGGGTTATTCCGCCGTAAAAAGAAAATGATCCTCGCAGGGGTGCTTCCCATCCCGATCATCGGGATGCTTTTCCTCACGTCGTTCACTCCCCCGATCCAGCATAACTTTCAAGCGCTGTTTTTTTGGTGCGTACCTTATCTGATCGTTGGTCTTATCCTGTTAACATACAGTTTTATGAAAGAGAAGAATCCGAAACGGAAAAGAAGCCGTTTATTTTCCAATATTGTTGCATTTCCCCCGATCCTGTTTCAAATCGTGGCGAACTATACATTAAAGGCGTTTTTCGATGTTCAGGAAGTATGGCGGTTTATGCCGTTTGTGATTACGATTCTGCTGGTAACATTTTTGCTCCTCGGCATCAAATATGGCGTACTCGGCGTCCGGATAAAGTTCGAAAAGGACCGGTTGGACGGTACGATGCGCGCCATCTCGTACGGGACAAGCATATTGAACCACACGATTAAAAATGAGGTCGGAAAAATCCGGATTGTCGCCGATCAGATTCGAAATCTGGCAGCTTCGTCTCATCAGGAGAAAATTGCGAGCGATGCAGCCGTTGTGCTTGATTCGACCAAGCATATGCTGGATATGGTGACGCGCATTCAAAACCGGACGCAAGATATCATGCTGAAAGAGGGGATTCATGAGGTAACGGACATCCTAAGCCGCGCGCTTTCGATGACGAAAGTGTTCTTGGAAAAGCGGAGCGTTCAGGTTCATACGGATGTTGATAATAAGGCGATTTATCTACTCTGCGATCCGGTTCATCTTCAGGAAACGTTCCACAATATCATCGTCAACGCGGCCGAAGCGATGGAGCCGGGAGGAATGTTGTTCATTTCGGTATGCGAAACGCGGAAGCATCTTACGATCGTCTTTAAGGATAACGGAAAGGGAATATCACAAGACGAGCTTACCTATTTGTTCGATCCATTTTATTCAACCAAACATCGCAAGCAAAACTTCGGTCTCGGATTGACGTACTGCTACAATGTTATTCAGCAGCATGACGGATCGATCGATATTCAAAGCGAATTGAATGTCGGGACGTCGGTCGTAATTCAAATTCCACACAAAAGGATTCGATCCCATTCGCTTCCGTTAACCGAGGTGAGGGACATTGGATCAAATCAAGGTTATGTTGGTTGAGGATGATGCCGTCTGGCGTGACCAACTCACAAGTTTCCTGAGCCGCGAGCATGATCTTGTCGTCGTCGGTTCGGCGGCGAACAGGGAGGATGCGGTTCATCTCGCCAGGCTTAGTGACGCGCATGTTGTGCTCATGGACCTTATTTTATCCGATAATGGGTATGACGGACTTGAAGCGGCCATGGATATTTTGGAAATAAAGCAAACCAAGATCATTATGCTGACCGGCATCGACGAGGAAGAGGCAATTATGGATACGTATGCGGCAGGGGCAGTCAATTATGTAACGAAGGCCCACTTCGAAGATATTCCCTGCGCTATTCGCGCTGCCTACAATAATTTGAATTACATTCATCCGGATTCGGCTGGTGTGCTGGTGAAGGAATTTCGGCGGATGAAAAGAGAGCAACGTAGTAAGCAGTTAACCTCAGCCGAGCAGGAAATATTAAGGTTCATTCATAAAGGGTACAAGCAATCAAATATTCAAAGCAAACTGCATGCAACTGAAAGCACCATAAAAAAGCATGTGAATCGTATTCTGAAGAAGCTGGGAACCCGCTCCAGCCGTGAAGCTGCCCGAAAAGCCAAGCGTCTTGGGATAATTGATTAGAATCTCAAAGCAAACAGTCCGGCTTTTAATGGAAGACCGGGCTGTTTTTCTGTCCTACAAACATTAAGCTTCTTCTTGAGTTAAAGACGAACAAATTCATTTGACTAGAATAATTTCATCTTGACATACCCTAAGGGGGTATAGTATATTTGTTGTGGGGTGATAAGTCGTGGCGAACCAAGAGGAATTGCTACCGGATGAAGCTGACCGTTCTTGTTGTTCTCCAGAAAGCGAAAGGAAAAGCCATCATTCGGACAAAATGAAGAACAACTTGATATCCCGTTTGAACCGTATCGAAGGCCAAATTCGCGGAGTTAAAGGGATGATTGAGAAGGATACTTATTGTGACGATGTACTGAACCAGATCGCGGCCATTCAGTCAGCCTTAAACAGCGTTGGCAAGCTTTTGCTTGAAGGACACATGAAAAGTTGTGTCGTGGAACGCATCCAGGCCGGAGAACATGAAGTCATTGACGAATTGTTGATTACGGTTAATAAATTAATGAAATAATGAAATCATAAATATCGGAGGGATTTGTATGAAACAAGCAACACTTAAAGTGAACGGTATGTCCTGCCAACACTGTGTCAATTCCATTGAGAAAGCCTTAAAAGAAATAGGTGCGTCGGCTCGTGTTGATCTGAAAGGCAACTCGGTTACTGTAGAATACGATGAAAATAAATTATCCTTGGATGCCGTGAAGGAAGCCATTGAAGAACAAGGCTACGAGGTTGCCTAACAGGCATGGGGGGTCACTTGCTGGTGGCCTTTCTTTTTATTATTATAAATACCCTATAGGGGTATGAAAGAGGCGGTTTACATGCAAAACACGGAATCCCCAAAAAAACAGCAAACGACCTTGCAAATATCGGGTATGACTTGTGCCGCATGCGCAAACCGGATTGAGAAAGGATTAAACAAACTGGAAGGTGTATCGGAAGCGACAGTTAACTTTGCTCTCGAGCAGGCGTCCGTTACTTACGATCCGGATAAAGTTAAACTTCCCCAAATCGAGCGGAAAATTCAAGAGATCGGATACGATACCGTCAAAGAAGCCGTTGATTTTGAAATCAGCGGCATGACCTGTGCCGCCTGTGCCGCCCGGATTGAGAAGGGGCTCAGCAAACTGCCCGGAGTGTACAAAGCAACCGTCAATCTGGCACTGGAGACGGCACGAGTAGAATATTCACCTGCTGAGGTGTCCGCTTCGGATATGGTGAGGAAAGTGGAGCAGCTCGGCTACAAAGCAGCGATAAAACAGGAAAAACAAGAGTCTGCAGACCACAGAAAAAAAGAAATCAAGAGACAACAAAAGAAGCTTCTCATTTCCTCCCTTTTGTCACTGCCGCTGTTATGGGCAATGGTCGGTCATTTTTCGTTTACCGCCTGGATCTGGGTGCCCGAATTGTTCATGAATCCGTGGTTTCAATTGCTTCTGGCAACGCCCGTTCAATTTATCGTCGGCCGGCATTTTTATATCGGAGCGTATAAAGCGCTTCGGAATGGCAGCGCCAATATGGATGTTTTGGTGGCGCTCGGCACGTCGGCCGCTTACTTCTATAGTCTTTATTTAACGGTTCAATGGGCCAACCAGGCTGGGGCGCATCATGTGCCTGCTATGTACTACGAGACAAGCGCCGTGCTGATTACGCTCATTGTTCTCGGAAAACTGTTTGAAGCGTTAGCGAAAGGCCGTTCATCGGAAGCCATCAAAACCTTGATGGGATTGCAGGCCAAGACCGCACTTGTCGTTCGCGACGGTCAGGAAGTTTCCATACCGATAGAGGAAGTTGCCGTAGGTGATGTTGTAATCGTGAAACCCGGCGAAAAAGTGCCTGTTGACGGAATCGTGCTTGAAGGTTCATCTTCTGTGGACGAGTCGATGCTGACGGGTGAAAGCATTCCTGTCGGTAAGCGGCAGGGCGATCCGGTGATCGGAGCCACCATCAATAAAAACGGCATGCTCCGCATTGAGGCAACCAAAGTAGGAAAAGAAACCGCGCTTGCGCAAATCATCAAAGTCGTCGAAGAAGCGCAAGGTTCCAAAGCGCCGATTCAACGGATTGCGGACGTGATCTCGGGTATATTCGTTCCCATTGTCGTCGGGATTGCTGTGATCACCTTCCTGGTGTGGTATTTCGGTGTCGAACCCGGTCATTTTTCCGGCGCTTTGGAAAAAGCGATAGCGGTGCTTGTCATCGCTTGTCCGTGCGCGCTCGGATTGGCAACGCCAACCTCCATTATGGCCGGCTCTGGCCGCGCGGCGGAGCTCGGAATTCTGTTCAAAGGCGGAGAACACCTGGAATCGACGCATAAAATTACAACTGTCGTGTTGGATAAAACCGGTACGGTAACGAA
Source organism: Paenibacillus chartarius (assembly GCF_042432825.1). Lineage (NCBI taxonomy): Bacteria > Bacillati > Bacillota > Bacilli > Caryophanales > Paenibacillaceae > Paenibacillus > Paenibacillus chartarius. The sequence continues at coordinate 34,208 of NZ_JBHLWN010000054.1, forward strand.
AGGCAAACCCGAGCTGACGGATGTTATCGTTTCGGAATTTATCGATGAAAGCCGCTTTCTTGCTTTGGTGGGAGCGGCCGAAAAAAACTCCGAGCATCCGCTTGCGGAAGCGATCGTAGCCGGCGTGCGGGAAAGAAACATCGTTCTGCCGCAAACTGAAGCGTTTGAAGCCGTTCCGGGTTATGGCATTCGGTCGGTCGTCGAAGGCAAAGAGGTTCTGATCGGAACAAGAAAATGGATGGTCAAAAATCAGATCGATGCGGAATCGGCTTTCGCAACGATGAATGCACTTGAGGAATCGGGAAAAACCGCGATGCTTGTTGCCGTTGATGGGCGTTACGCCGGTATCGTAGCGGTGGCTGACACGATCAAAGACACTTCCAGGCGAGCCGTTGCCCGGTTGAAAGAACTCGGCCTCGATGTCGTCATGATCACCGGTGACAACGAACGAACCGCCCGTGCGATTGCAAGGCAGGTCGGGATCGACCGGGTACTGGCGGAAGTGCTGCCCGAAGGCAAAGCGGATGAAGTTAAGAAATTACAGCAATCGGGCAGGAAAGTGGCGATGGTCGGCGACGGCATCAATGACACCCCGGCACTTGCCACAGCCGATATCGGAATGGCCATCGGTACGGGTACCGACGTTGCCATGGAAGCTGCAGATGTGACGCTGATGCGCGGCGACCTGAACAGCATTCCGGATGCTATCTTGATGAGCCGGAAAACAATGCGAAATATTAAACAAAACCTGTTCTGGGCTCTTGCTTATAATGTAGTCGGCATTCCCATCGCAGCAGCAGGATATTTGGCTCCTTGGCTGGCAGGCGCGGCGATGGCGTTCAGTTCGGTTTCGGTCGTACTCAACGCACTCAGGCTGCAGCGAGCCATTGTTAAATAAGGGAGTGAGGGAATTGGCTTATTAAGAAATTTGCCCTCTCACCATCTGGCAATAATAACAGAATTCTCAGGAGAATGCTGAAAGATGATAAAAAAGTGGATTACACTTCTCGGCTACGTGGCGGCCATCATCGTGATCGTCATGAACAAAGGTCCGATCCTTCGTTGGTTGGATGCTGAGAGTGCTAATCATCTTCTACTGCTATTTGGTGCAGCTGTATTATTGGCCCTGATTCCTATTGTCCCTTATGGCGTTGTTGCCGGAATAATGGGGGCCAAATACGGCCCTTTTTGGGGAGGATTCCTGAATGTCATTAGCTCCACCCTTGCAGCCGCTCTGCTATTCTTGTCTGTGAGGACGGTTTTTCAGGAGCAGGGAAGAAGGCTTTTGTCAAAATACAAGCGAATGGACCGGTTTACGGAGTTGATGGAACGGAACGCGTTTCTCGCGGTTTTGACGGCCCGTCTTATCCCCTTTGTACCTGCTGCCGCTGTAAATGTTTACACTGCAATCAGTCGAATGAGATTTGGACCTTTTTTTGCGGCTACGTTGCTTGGGAAAATACCTGTTATGTTTGTGTTTGCCGTCATTGGAGACCAATTGCTCTCCGACTTGCGTGATGTTCTTTGGACATCATTGATCTATGTTCTCTTTCTTTCCGTAGTTTTTCTTATTTATTGGTTTTTCCGGAGACGATCAAACAACAAATCCAAGTCAGCCATTCAAGGTTAGACTATACCCCGCGCCTCCGGGCTCGATCCAAGCCATGCGCGGCTTTGATTTTCGACAAACATAAGGTTGATAGTGAGCAAAACGTATTCGGATAAGAGGGCGATGATGTGATCATCGGGTTGGTCGTCTCCTGCTGCAAAATACAAAAGACAGAGGTAAAAGAAGGGGCGGTTATTACCGATAATTATCAGCATGAATTAGCATAAAATCTGCAAAAAACATGGCCGCAATTTACTTGCAACCATGTTTTCGTTGACTTTTACGGAACCTGGATTGTATAGGGGACAATGAAGGTTTTACCTTGATGTTTAAACTGCCCCCATAACTTATAAATCCCGCTTGCAGGGAATGCTGTTCCAAATTTAGCCTGTGGTCCAGTTGCCTTTTCTTCCAGGGGGGGGTTATGAATGTATTTTTCTGCGTCGGCACTCAAAATAACGACGTGACCCACTGCACCTAAGTACGGTTCAAGGTTTGTAATCGGTTGTTTCGTACTGGCATCAAGAAAATTGAATGTCATGGTCAGTTCTTTTCCTGCCTGAAGCTGGTCGAAGGATAAAGATACTTCTTTCCCTTCAACGACTTTGGTTAAGTTAGTCTCCGGTGTAAGTGGCTGAGCGGCAGGAACATCCCCGGAGACTTTGACCCATTGACTTTCCGTTTTCGCTTCACCGCCCTCTGGGATAAAATCAGCGATGAGTTTATAATCTCCCCCTGTTGGGAATTGAGTGCGAATTTGGAACAGCCCTTTTCCCTTGTAATCAGGATGGATATGATTAAAAAATGACAGATCTTTATTAACAACGATTAAATGCATTTGTTTTTCATGACTGACTTGAAATTTCTCAATCGGCTTCCCCGTATTATCCTGGATCTGATGTTCGGTGACATTAAAGTTAGTGCCTAGACATTATAGTTGGTACCTTTACAACAAAGTTAGTGCCTTTACAATAGAGTTGGTATCTGAATGTTTATTTAACAGCCGTTCTTGGTTAAAATGGAATTAAGACCATCTAGTATTACAGCAAAACAATTTAAATCTAATGGCTTCGCCCTTTGGTTTTAGGGAGCGAAGCCATTAGTCGTTTTTAGGGGTTATAACGGACAGCTCGCTATAGGCCGTTTTATGGAAACCAAAATGGAGGTGTTATTTTGTCTAAACAAGGCACAAGAAAAGAAAAGCTGCAAACCAACTACATTAAAAAAGGCAGGGGTCAGGGAGTTGGAGAAAATTATCAGCCCTTTATTCAGGCACATGACAATAAAATTGCCTCAGAAGGATGGCTGGCACGACATAAAGGGTGGAAAACTAAAAGGATTCACCACACCTTGTCTGAGCATGAAAGAAAGTACTTATATTACTGTGAATGGCTTGATGGAGTGACTGATATACGCGAACAATGGCCGCTGTTACCCTTAGAAAGAACAATGGAGATTGCTGAAGAACTTGGTATTAAACATCCACATCAATACGGAAAACCTGTAGTAATGACAACGGATTTCAGGCTCACCTTGGAAACAAAAGACGGCAGTCGAGATGTTATACGAACCATAAAACCACGCGAAAAATTAACTGACCGTACTTTAGAACTTTTTGAAATCGAAAGGGTTTACTTTGCAGAGCAGGGGATTGATTGGTGCATTATTACGGAAGACAAAATCCCCGTCAACCTAGTGAAGAACGTAGAATGGATGGCAAAAGCTAAATATTTGGATACACGACCTGGTGTGAATGAGGAACTCGTTGGGTTACTATCCGATGAGTTATTTGGGATATTTGTGAAAGATGCTGGGCAAACGCCGCTTATTAATCTATGTTTGCGGACAGATCATGAATGCCACTTAGAAAAAGGGACATGTATGTTTATCCTCCAGTACATGTTAGCAAACAAATTTTGGGGAACGGAGATGAATAAACAAATCATTCGAGAAAGGGAGCCATTAATTATTTATCAGAATAAATCGACACAAAAATTGATTCACTTAGCATAGAGGCTCGGAATTAAGCAGGTGTTCTGAGTCTGAATGAGGGGTGAATGAGGCAGAAGC
>NZ_JBHLWN010000055.1:0-3037 GCF_042432825.1 Paenibacillus chartarius
AAGGGGTTGAGCGGTGTGGAGATGTGGGGGTGGGGCTATACGACTTTATTTTCGGTGCATATAGTACAGGGTTTTGTTAGGTTGGGGATAGGGAAAAACCTTCCTTAGTCGCAATTTCGAAGAGAACAATTTGATTGTCGATGCTTTTTAAATGCAGTTTCATCGTGAAGAATTGACATTATCACCAATCTCCGACAGCCAAGCGGCTGTCTTGTTTTTTACTACACGGTATTGTTAAGATTATCGTTAATTGAGGGGGTTGATAGAAGTGAACTCGGAACGAATAGTACGTGAAATAAACTTATTGAAACAGTCGGTTGTTAACATCCAGTTTCGTCTTGATAAGCTTGATAGAAAACAATCGATAGCAGATCAGTCACCTAAAGCACGTAGAGGCATTAAACGAAAACAAGCTTCGAACAATCCTTCGAAGCGATATGAAACGAAACTCAATAATGACAATTGGTTTGCTGACCTCCATGAAATGAACAAACGTGCACTTGATTTGCTCCGATATCAATGATCATACTGACAAAAAGCCAGTTCGGTATCATCTCCCGATCTGGCTCATTTTTTCTTCCCGCAAGGCGGGAAGCGGCTCCTATGCCCTTGAGCATGGAGCCTTTTTTGTTGCAATCTTCCAAAAGCAGTTATATTGCGACAGAGGTCTATCTACAATATCGAAAACGGGAAGCGTGGCTTCGCATAACGGGGTGGATTCTAAGCTCACCTCTTTTCTCCGAAAAGTCGGCTCGCTAAGAACCACCATGCTTCGTTGCGTTCGGCGGCAGCCGACCGTTCGCCCTACGGGACTCACTACGAAACGAAGCCCGTTTTGCTCGCCCCGCTTGGGGAAAAGCTGTTGCCCATTGTCATGGGCAAGCGTTTCTGCCGAAACGCAAAAACATTGTTGACCATCTACCGATGGTCAAGCGGCTCTTATCGAGCCGCAAAAGCCTGTTGCCTCATCTGGCGACGAGCCAAGCATCTCTGCGAGACGAAAACCATATCGACCATCTACGATGGTCTCACAATGTCGCCGCCGCGAACAATCATTCTGCAAGAGGAGGTGCTATCATCTATGGCGAGGCGAAGTAAGCCCTACATCACGCAATTCTTTAACCGAGACCGCTTAGCTTTTACCGCAATGTTCAAGACGGGTCATGTTAGCCTCGAACATTTGCGATCATGCGGATTAGTAGATTCGCGTATTAAAAATCTGATGAGGGATGGACATATGGAAAAGGTAGCATACAAGAAGAGTGGGAAAACCGAGGAATGCTATAAGCTCACAAAAAGCGGGCGTGAAACTGCCGCCCGCTTCTGGGGATTGAGTTTTGCATACCATGCTCAGAGTCCAATTCACGACTTGGCGATAGCTGAAAAATATTTTAGCTTGTCGCAGGAATTACGAGAAAGTTGGAAAACAGAAACTCAAATTCGGAACGAGTTTGAAGAGCAAATTTCCAACATGCGAAAAGAAGGGAACGAAGCAGAAGCCAAATTGTACGAGGACATGCTTAATAAAAAACTAATTTCGATGCCAGATGGCATATATACGGACAGCACAGGAACAGAAGTGGCCTATGAAGTCCTCACAAATTCTTACGGAATTGAGGAGCTAATGTCCAAAGAAACGTATATTAGCATTGTTGGCTACCGATACGAAACAATCAGGGTTTAAGAGGAGGTGATGGTTCATGGGGATTTCAAATGCCAACAAGCAAGCGATTTGCGAAAAATACAGAACTTATCTTGAAATCATTTACACTTTCGGCAACAAGGTCATGATGATGAAACAGCTACACCAATATGCAGAATTGCTGGGCATTGCAAGAAGTTTCTCGGCGTTTTACTGTTCCATTATAGAACTTATTGATGCTGAGATTTTAAGAAAAGAGTCGTTTGCGGCTTTCGGCAAGAAAACTCAGCTCCATATGCTTGTAATGCGGAAATTCGGCATTCGTTATATTGAAGAAAAGCATGACAGCTACAGCGTTGCGTCTGTTCCGAAAGCACAGGGAAACGAACGGATCCTGGTCAGCATCTTTAAGAATCAATATATACTGAATAAAATTGTTCCCATAATCCAAAGAACCTCGAAAGAAGTCACACTTGAGACAATCAATCAAAAATTAGAGCGTCACCACAGCACAATCCTCTATAACAAAAACCAAGGTCTATCCTTCTTATTGAAAATGCGGGACGAAGCAACGCTCCAAGATCATCTGGATATGGTGTCAATCAATCAAGATATCGAAAGAATGAAGGCAATCAAGCAAAAAATGGAGGAAGGATTGCGAAGGGGAGCAGAGGTGTCAAACGGAAAAGGGAAAGGAAAAAGTCGAGTTCAACCTTCTTCAGCCTCAGAAATAGATGATGTTGAGAATATCGCCGATAAGAATAGGGGACTAAACAAAGACGAAAAGATCACTAATTACACGATAGACACAATGCTTGCCTTTAATGCATATATGGCACAGATCAGATTCGATGAAGGTCAAATTAAGATTGCGGTATTGGTTTTTGACATCCATAACAGGTCAAACATATATAAAATAGGAACGCACATTGCATGCATGTATCATTTGTTCCGCCATTATTTCAAGAGCAAGCTTGAGTTGACGGTCGGCATCGTTTCAATTGATGAGTTCGCTTCAAATCACTTAAAAATGCAAGCTGAATCAGCGGTAATTGATTTTATTTCAAAAGAGAAGAAAGGTACGAGACTGTCTTCACTTTTGAAGAGCTGGATGATTGACGAAGCAATGCAAGGTCAGATCAAGGTTCATTTTGTAGATTATAATATCACTAATGACTATTTGGATGGTATTAAGCATGCCAATCTTCTCAGGCGGTAGTTGCCGATTGACCTGCATTCCGAGTTGAAATATAATTTGAAAACAACTAACTCCACCAATCAATATGAAGGGTGCAATGTCATGAAACAGATAAAAAATATATTCGCATACAACCTAATTAGGGCTTGCTGAACAAGATTCGTTCCATTTACACCCAACGTAAGTCTCTAAACCCA
>NZ_JBHLWN010000056.1:0-15940 GCF_042432825.1 Paenibacillus chartarius
TGTTGTACAAAATGAAAAGAGGCTGCCCTCAGTCATCTACGATGACTTTTGGGACAGCCTCCATTGAATCGATCGTCTGCCATTAAAGCCAATCAATAAGTCTTATCAAAATGATGGCCGGCGATTCTCATTTTTCCATTTAGGTAAACCCGATGCGCATCATACCTCTGAACCCCTGAGTCCAAATGCAGTGCGACACAACGGCTCCTTGCGACTACGTCTTCCAGCCAATCGAACAGCTGCTGGGCCTATCCTCTTATTATGCCACTACGAATACCGGAAGCAATTCCCTCTGAAAAATAGAACTAACAATTTCCTACCAGGAAAGCCTGCCTAAATACAGGAATCTCTCAAACAGCCTCATGTATACGTTCGATTACTGCGAACACGCAGGCTATTGAGGTTAGAAAGACCATGACCGCCTCTTCGCAGCAAAGATGCCTGTATATTCGCAGCCATTTGCCTCTGTTTACCGGGGAATGATCAAAATGCCTGCAGTTTTTGCATTTAATCATTTGATCCCCCCATTGAGCTCCTCCTTCATCGGAAATGTTGGAAAACCGTAGTGCTAGATGCTCGTTGCCTGTCCTCCAGCTCAACGTCACAGCATCGCAATCAACTGAAATTGCTAGTTAGACTTATACTCTCTGAAGAAGCATGAGAAAACGGCAGCCCCGAGCCATGGTACTCACCATGCCGGGACTGCCGTTCCGGTTATTTCGCTTCGTAAATCGCGTCGATGACGCTGCTGATCATTTTGGCCGCTTCTTCACGGGTAATCAAGGCCCCTGGCCGCAGTGAGCCGTCTTCGTAGCCTTCGAGGATGCGGCGGCTCAACAGCTCCGCCACATGCTCGCTCGCCCAGGCCGGGATCGCAGAGGCATCGGTGAATGCCGCGCTATCGGCCGTCTGCGATGCGGACCCGCTGCCTGCCGAAGCCTCCGTTTTCAGAATCCGACCAATGATGGCGATTGCTTCCGCACGGGTGATGGAGGCGGCAGGATCGATGTATACGCCGCTATCCTTCTGCGTACCGTTCACCCACTTGTTCGCAACTGCCGTCGCTATGGACGAAAGCGCCCACGATGCGACCAGGTCCTTATCGGTATAATCGCTCGGCAATACAGCGGAAGTCTTCTTTGCTCCCACAGCCTGCACGACGATCTTCAGGAACTCTTGCCGCGTAATCGCGCGCTCCGGCTGGAACACCGGCCCGCTGCTCGTCGCTTCGCCGTCGATCGCCCCAACTGATACAAGGCGGTTCACATAGGCGGCAGACCAGCGGCCGCGCATATCTGTGAAATCCTTCAAGCTGTCGTTGACCATTAATGCGTACTTGCTGAAATGCGGCAGCTGAACGGTAATCGTCCCCGCAGCAGGATTGACCGTACCGCCAAAATACTCCCACTTCTTCGTTCGCTCATTGTACCAGTACACCGCGGCTTTGCCCGGATCCGGAATCTCTTCGAGCGAGAACCTGAGCGTAAGCTCCGCAGGCTTCGTCAGCTTGACAGGCTTATCAAACTTGAACTCGTAGATGGAGCCGATCAGCTTGGAGCCCTCAGGCACGTACTTGCCAGGACTGCTGACAGTCCCGATGCCAAGGCCGACATCGCTTTGCAGCGGCTGAGCCGGGATGTTGATGGTTGCCCGTTCGTCGATCGGTATCGTTGCGCTCTGATTCGGTGCTAGCTGAGCGGACTTCAGGAACTTGACGTCCTGCTCAGCCTCGATTAATCGCTTGAGAATATTTTGCATCGTCTGGTCAATGAATTGGTTTGCCCTGTCTACCTGAGCATCCGAATCGCTATCCGACTCACTTGGCGGTACATACCAGTCCCCAGGCTCAGGATCTACCGGTGTTTCACCTGGATCGGTGCCCGTAGATTTAAGCACATTCACCGTAATCGTATCCTCCAGCGCATACTCATTCGACAGGGAATACGAAGCCTTAATAATAAATTCTCCCTCGTTGCCCGCTTCCGCCACGCCTTGCTCCGAGATGGAGCCATACGGGTCACCGGCGAGAATACTCCAGCTCATGCTTCCCGGATCGATCACATATTCTTTGTTGTCGGCATCGATTCCGATGAGCTGCAGCGCCTTGGTCTCGCCCTCTTGCAGCGAGATGGCATCCACCGGCTTTGCCGCATCGTCCGCCAGATCCACAGGACGTACCTCCACCCGCTCAAACGAATTCGGCACGCTGTTCATGGCTTCGGTCGTATACACGGTCTCGTTGCCGGCGCCGTCCTTAGCAGTCACTTCCAGCGACTTCATCAGCTTCCCTTCCATCGATAGCTGCTTGCTGAACCTGCCGTCCGCTTCAGGCTGTACGGCCTCCCCGTTCACGGTGACAAGCGTGCCCGGCTCCGTCTGGCCCTTCACCAGCATTTCGTCACCGACAATGCTTGGAGACTCCATCTTCAGATCCGGCTTCGTCACGTCCGAGAACACGCGCAGCCCGGTCAACGTCGTATCGCCTGCCGCATTCTTGGCGAACACGTCGATGAGGTTTGTGCCTTCCTCAAGCGGAATGGACTGCGTCCAATCCGAGCCGGTGAACGTGCCGACAAGTTGGTTATTCACATGAACGATCGTTGACACATCCTGATCCGCATCGAACTTCAGCCTAAACGTGCTTTCGTTCGTCAGCCATGTCTTCTGCCCTTCACCCTCGCCGAACGTGTTCGTAATCGGCGCGTCCGTCGGGGTGAGCGCCTCTAGCGTGATGGCAGCCGGGTTCGGCACCGGCAAGGCAACTGCATCGGTCGTGGCAGGCTCGCTGTACAGTCGTGCGTTGTCGCCGATATCGACGTAGGACGCGATCGATACTTTATAGGATGCTCCCGGTACTAAACCGACCTTCTCGCCGTATACCGAGTCCATGACACCTCCGACATTCGCGCTAAGAGCTGTCGCTTCGACGTCGACCGTTCCCACTTGATCCATCGCGTTGCCGTCCTGATCAAGAAGCTGGATCGTGTAGCCGTCCACCTCTTGCGGAGCCGTCCACGACACTTGGAATACCCCGTTGCCGGCCGGTTCGGCCTTCACGCCGCCCGGCGAAGCAGGCTGCAGCGGATTCACGGTTGCCAGCGTTTCTGTGCTGTAACGGCTGTCATAGTTCGTGCCGTCCTTGGACAGCGTAGCTTTGATGTAGTAGGAGCCGCTCGGCAATCCTTCCGGTAAAGCAATGGTTGCCGTACCAGCCGCGACATCAAGATCGCTGGCGATCAGCCGGCCCGGATCTTTCTCATTATCGGTCGCAATGAACAGCGACACCTTCTCATCGGTCGCATGGTCGCCGACCCAGTTGACTTTCACTTCACGATCTGCGGTTTTCACCGCGGTCACGCTTGTCAGCGACGGCGGTACTTCGACGTCCATCAGTGACCAGCCAAGCGGCTGGTCGGAAGTGACGGTCCAGTCGCCGGCCATCGGCTGCTGAATCGATACGAAGACGCGTTTCTCCTTCGTGCCCGACTCCGATTCTTCTGCTTCGATCACTTGTACAAGCATGTTCTCGTTCTCTTCGAGCTTATATTCATTGCCGTTAGGATCCTTCACTTCAAGCACCGGCGGCGCATCGCCAGCGTACGTAAATTCCATCAGCGCAATCTCTTGGGATGGAACCGGAATATCGTACGTATGGCTTCCCGACAGGATCGAGACCGCACGACCATCGGCTTTGGCCGGCGAGGCCTGCAGTGCCGAGCTGGACACCGGCTTAATGTTCGTGCCGAAGCCGATCATACCGCCTACAGCGCCGTCTTCGTTGAAGTAATACTTCTGTCCGAGACCGTTCCGCTCCGGCAGCGCTCCCTCAACCAGTCCGTTCGAACCGATCCTCGGCGCGCTGTCGCCCCATACATATTGGAACCCGATCGGAATACCGATGATCTTGGCTTTGCCCCAAATCTTCTCGGTGCTGATCTCGCCCTGTGCCGAAGCAAGCTCCAAGCCACCGACAAGCGGGATTTTTCTTGGGATGACGACTCTTACGCTGCCGCCGCCTGCCATGTAAATCGGGCCGAATAATCCGCTTCGCGAGCTATCGAAGTCGAAGACAATGTACACTTCGCCTTCAATGACGTCAAACGCGCTCAGCTTGGCGCCCGCGGTGATGGTCGCGCCGAACTTGTTCAGCGAATCCTTGAGCAGCAAGCTGCCGTACACTTCCTTCAGAAGCTTGAACCGCAAAATCTCGAATTCTCCCGAAAACTCCAAGCCGCGCATGGACAATCCCATGGTCACGTTATCCGCCGTAACGACCTTTGCAATGCTGAGGCCGCCAATGATCTGAAGCTTCAGCGGAGGCAAAATATTAAAGTTGCCCATCAAGGTGTCGTACATATTGCGGAACCCGCCGCCGCCCTTGGTGATATAGGCCACCGGCGCTACCGGAATAAGCGGAATGCCCGGCTCTGCGCCGACCGAGAAGACGAAATTGTCCGGAATCGGCACGCCGCTCTCTGTGAACCGAAGCGTCAGCAACCCATATACTTCGACAACCTGGAACTCTACGTCCGCTTCGATTTCGAATTTGCGATCGAATGTATCAAGCAGAACGCGCCCGGTGGCGCCAAAATCAAGCCCCGGCACCATGCCGTTCGGAAGTCCCGCACTGCCCTCTGCACGAAGGCCGAGGAAGCCGAAGGTGCCGGCCTTGCCGAACAGATCCGTCTTCTCCCTCAAGCCGAAGCGCGCCTCGTCCAGCGCAAGCCCCAGACCGAAGTCATCCGGTTCCTCCTCGTCTTCTTCTCCATCAGCGGGAGGGTTGGTCGGAGGATTCGTCGGCGGATTGGCAGGCGGGTTCGTCGGTGGATTCTGTCCTGTCGTGTCTCCGCTTTTCTTCGACGTCCCCGGATTAAAGCTCATTGACACCGAACCGCCGAACGATACGCTCTGGTCATGAACGATCGCGTTCTTCATCTCGACGCTGAAGAAGCCCATTTGCTGCACGAGCGATAAGCCCTTCAGCACCTCCCACTCGATCTCGATCGGCTCCTGCTCGTTGTCCTCGCTCGCATCGAGCGCATACCGGGTACCGTCCTCCAGTTCGATGCCGAACGGTCCGAAGGTAAACGGGAAGCCCGGAATCGAGAGAACACCATTGCCGCTAAGCTCAATAAAATCCCCGTCATGATCGTTATCGTCGGCATGCTTCGAAATCGTCATCTTCTGAGAGGATTCGCCGAACAACGCCGCCATCTTGTCGGAGCTGTCAAAGCGAATGACCGAGTTGATCGTCGCCCCGCTGCCGATCTCGTAAATACCGTCTTCCCCGGCAATCGTTCGGATTGAACCGCGAATTTCAAGCAGCGCAACCTTATCATCCTTCATCGATGAACCGGCATACTGAGCCTTAAGCTGCTTCAGCTTCTCTTCGTTCTCCACCGGCACTAACGAGTAGGTTTCTTGGCCCTGCTGATCGAGGCGGTCCCGCTCAGGGCTAATATTTTCCCCGACAACGAGCAAGATGCCGTAATTTCTGGACTTATACTTCTCTTCTTCGGTGAGCTCGATCTTCTTCTCGAACGTGCCGTATACGCCGGCGCTAAGCTTCACCCGGTACACACCCGGCTCGTTCTTCAGCGGCGGCCACAGGTCATCGCTCAGACGCACCTGCACCTGCTTGTCGTTCAGGATCGTAACGTCTCCGGTTGGTACGACGACTTCTGCGCCGTCGCGGTCGCGAACCACCCGTACGTTCCAGTCGGACGTTGCCCTGAGCGCATCGAAGCCCTTCCCCTGCAGCGTCAGAACCGGATCTTTGTCCTTCATGTACATTCGCTTCGGAAGCGCCTCCAGCACTTGTACCTCCGGCGGCTTGCCGGACAAAGCCGGAAGAACGATATACGAGGCCTGAATGCTTTCCTCGCCGCCCGATGCCTGAACAATAGCTTGAATCGGCGCCGCTTTGTAAGCAAATTGCGGCTTGCCCTTCACTTTCCAGGTTACGGTTCTTGACTGCCCGACCTCGAGCTTGCCGACATCGACCGTCCGCCGCTCGCCCACCATCAGCTCCAGCTCGGCAGGAAGGCCCAGCACCGCAGTTACGCCTTCGAGCGTCTCCGCGTTATCGATAGAATTATCGATATCCACCGTGACGTTAAAATACTGCTCTTTGTATCCGTCGCGATTATCGTTTAACGTCAGCTGCTTCGGCGCATTGATCTGCAGCTGATATTTGGCCTGCTTCTGCGAGGTGAAGAAGCTGCCGAGACCATAATACGTCTCGAACACTTCTTCCCCGCCCGGAATCAGCGTGCTCGGGTCCCAATAGACGGCTACGGCGCTGTCGGCCGACCCGAATTTGTTCGTACTGCTCGTAAAGTCCAGCGAAGCGTCCGGCGTATAATCCCACTTGGTATCCGCAATTCCGTTCCAGTGAGCGACCGTCATCCGATTGGGCACCTTGTTGCCCCATCCATTCAAAAATCCGTAGGACATAATTCGAGGATTGGTCGGATTGTCGACAGCTTTCCAATAAGACGGCAAATTCGCGCCTTCCAATGTCGTCTCCGTGCGGATATAATCCTGCCGCCCCGGTACGGTAATCGGCGAGGCGTCAACCGGTCCGAGCATCGTATCGAGCAGGATCCGCGAGCCTACGGCCACATTTTTGTTCGTCGTGTTCTTAACCTTATATGATACTTTCACGTTGCCCACGTTCGGATTCTTATCGTCGTTAACGATGGTGAGCGTCTGAATAATCTCGATGCCTTCGGCCTTCCAGACCGATTGGTTGATGAACTCGTTCGGATTCGTCGGACTCATCGTAAATCCGCCGCTCAGTCCGAGGAAGCCGTAGCCGTTCCCATAGATGTAATCCTTGCCGTCGATCCGGAACGTTGTAAACGACGTGTCCGGCGTTTCGTCCAAGAAAAGAAGCGGCTTCCCGTTGTCGTTCGCCCGGTGAGGCGACCCCGCCTCCGTCTTGATGCTGAAGCGGCCTGTCTGCTTGTTGACGCTGACTCCTAAAAAATCGTTCTTCACCGTCAGCTCGCCGCTCTCCATATTGTCTGCAAAGACCAGATTGCCGCCGATCGGCAAGCACAAGGCGACAACCAGCAGAATGGCGATAATTTGCTTCCCTATTCGGTTCCTGGTTCTTGCGTTGTTCATGAGTCACTCTCCTATGAAAAAGAGCATCAACCAACCAGCTGATCGGTTGATGCTCACTTTCGTTACTGTACCGGGGCTGCCGGCAAAACGTAGACGCGAATGAGTTTCGTTTGGCGCTCTTGATCCTCCACCAGGAGCGTGTAAAAACCGTAGTTCGTAATCGGGAGTCCGTCGCTTGGAATGAGGCTTCGTACCTTCTTGAAGTCTCCCATGGACTTGTAGCCTCGCAGCCATTTTACGGCGTTATTACCTTGATCGCCGAACAGCTGCACTTGCAGCTTATTGCCATACACGAGCAAGTCGTCTTCACCGGCCGCCTTCGAATTGACGTAAGCCGAGAAGCTGGTCGGAGCGACAACGACCGCTTTGCGGGTTACCACTGCGGTGTTGCCTGCAGCATCCGTCACTCGATACGTAATCGTGTACGTTCCCGGCTGCTGGGTCTGAATATTGTGGGTAACCGTCAGCTTGTTGTTCACATTGCCGTCGATATTGTCCGTCGCCTCCACATCCGCTGCAGGCGTGACGGCCGAGCCGATCTGAAGGAGAAGGTCATCGCCGTTCAGGAACCGAAGCTTCGGCGCTTCGCGGTCAATGTTGCCGACGGTCACCTTAAGCACATAGACGTTGCCGAGCGCATCCGTCGCTTCCAGCCAACGGGTACCGTTTTCCGTAAATGTCACGGTATTGCCGCTGATGCCGGTATAGGTTAGGGCGCGGTCCGCTTCGAGCTTGACGGTCACGTTATTTTTCGTTGGCGCCGTTTCGCTGTACTTGTAATTGACCTTCGCCGTCGACTTATCGATATTGTTCACGACCGCTTCGATTTCCGCGGTGTTGCCGGCAAGGTCCTGCACATAAAACTTGAACTTTCCGTTCTCACGAAACACATATTGGTCGGAACGGTTATTGTTCAGAATTTGCATCGGTTCGGACGCTTTCAGCTTCACGACAACGTCGCTCTTCGTCGAAGCCGTCGTGCTGTACTCCAGCGACAGCACCGGAGGGGTGCGGTCAATATAGTTGACCGACGCCGGTACACTCGTTTCATTGCCCGCCCGGTCCTTAATGCGGAACGTGTATGAGCCGTTTGACGTGAAGTCGTAGAACGTGTTGCCGTCGTTGCCGATCACCGTGATCGGTTCGTTCGCCGCCACACGGACCCGAACATCGGCGCGGGTTGCTTGCGACGTCGAGTATTCGATTGTTGCCGTCGGCACGGTCTTATCGATGCGGTCTACGACGGCCGTATATTGCGCTTCGTTGCCGGCCGCATCGCGGAGAACGAAAGTGAAGGTGCCATTATCGCTGAAGGTGTACGCGCTTGAGCCGTTGTTGTTCACAACCGTAACCGGAGAAGCGTCAGCCGGTGAGACGGTGACCGTCACATTCCGGTTCGTCCAGCCGCGCTCGCTGTAGATCAGCTCCGCCTTCGGCGCCTCACGGTCGATGTTGCTCACCGTTACCGTCGCCTTCGCCTTGTTACCCGCTGCGTCCGTAAATGTAAACTCCTTGCTCCCGTTAGCGGTAAACGTGTATTGATTGTAGACATTGCCGTCAGCGTCGGTTACTATGACCGGGTATTTCTCCGTGTTATAGGTAGCGAACGTGACCGTTACATCGTTCTTCGTCCAGTCCGTTTCGCTCAAGATGAATTTCGGCTGCGGCACTTCCTTGTCGATGTAATTGACCGTGGCCGTCTTCTCCGCCAAGTTGCCGGCATCGTCGCGGAACTGGAACGTAAAGGTGCCGTTCTCCGTGAAGGTGTATTGGAAGCTGCCGTCGTTGTTGAGCACCGTCACCGCATCACGAGGCGGGTCGCTCGCTTCGAGCGTCACGGTCACATTCCGATTCGTCTGCTCCGTAATGTCGTAGCTAAGTTCGGCGGTTGGTGCCTCCTTATCGATCTTTGTGACCTCCGCTTCACCCTCTTGCGTCATTCCCGTATCCAAATCCGTCACAAGATAACGGATGACGCCGTTCGTCGGCAGCATATAGACGGCCTTAGTTACCGTCTGGCTGACAAGCTCGGCATCCGCCGGAGCTTGAATCTGGCTGACGCCTCGCGATGGGCCGCCGTCGATGGTCACCTCTACAGGTTGATTCGTATATCCCGAAGGATTGTAGGTAATGTTTGCACTCGGCGCCGTACGGTCGATATTCGTCACAGTAGCCAGAGCTTTGCCTGTGTTGCCCGCCTCATCGATGAATTCGAACTCGAAAGTGCCGTTATCGCTGAACTCGTATTCCGGAAGTCCGTTATCCGGTTTCGTAATCAGTACAGTTTCGTCAGCATCCTTCACAAGGTGCAGTTCCGCCTTCACCTTTCCGGCCGTTCTCCCCGCCGGACTGTAGCTGATGGTCGCGGTTGGCGCCGTGTTATCCAATTTAAAAGGCTTGGCGCTGCTCGTGGAGACTACCGTGCGGTTGCCGACCTCGTCCGTCACCCGCGCCCATAAGAACCAGCTGCCGTCGGTATCGGCCAGCGTGACCGTACGATCCGGCGGAGCCGGGTTCCAGGTTGTCGGCTGAATCGAGCTGCTCTTCGACCAAGCGTATTCGTAGGTTAGTTTATCTCCGGCGCTGACATTATCGGTAGCGGAGATCGTGGAGCTAACCGACTTCTGCCGCCTGAGCGTGCCTTCGTCGCTGAACGTAACGGCCGGAGCTGTCTTATCGATCCAATTGACCGTTGCCGTTGCCGTCGCCGTGTTGCCCGCCTGGTCCCGGAACTGGAATTGATAGGTGCCGTTCGATGTAAAAGTATAAGTAAACTTCCCCTGCGTCGTTTCCACAATATCGGCTGCAGACGAGAAGTTATCGGTGACCGGCAGGGTCGCCGTTACGTTCTGATTTGTGCGCGCGCTTGGACTGTACGTAATAGCTCCGGCTGCCGGAGGGGTTGTGTCATAGATGAAGTTAGTCTCATATGTACTGCTGATATTGCCGGCGGAATCCATGAATTGTACGTACACCTTATGGCTGCCTTGCGTTAGCGATGCCGTAGAAATCTGCTTGGTGCTGCCGTAGCTCTCCCAACCGGTCCAGGAGCCGCCGTCCACCATGAAACGCATTTGATCGACGGTCGTTTTTACCGAAGTCGGCTTGTTATCGTCAGCTGCCGTCAAGTTCACAGTCAAACTGGATTCTTTCGTATGGGTTTGGGCCGGCGCTATCGTCCCCGTCGGTTTTGTATTGTCCAAGTAGTAAGGCCCTGCGTCCTTGTAGACCCAGTTACCGGCTTGATCGTACACCTTGGCATGGAGGTAGAAGATCCCCGTGCGGTTGTCGATCGTAATCGCGCCGCTCGCCGGCGTAGATGCCCAAGCTCCATCATTTTGGTCCGAAGTCGGATTCGTATCAATGAGATATTTCACTAAATAAGCTGTCTTATCCGATACAGTATCGGGATCTTTAATGTTAAAGCCGGTGGATGCCGACTGGCTATAAGATGCGGTCGCCGGATTCGTAAATGTGAAGTCCGGTTTCGTGTTGTCGAGCACAAAGCTGGAAGTTGATGATTTGGTCCCTTTGTTCCCTGAGTTGTCGGTTGCCTTTACATGCAAGTAGTAGGAGCCGGTCATATTGGACGGGCTGTTTACCGTCGCCGTATGGCTTTTCTTGGAGCCGCTGCCGTCAAACAGCTGCTGCCAGCCGCTGTCGCTGTCCGCAGGAGCCGAAGCGCTGGTCGACCAGTTGTAGAAAGCCGCACCAAGCGTCCCTGCGGCCTCGGTCATCGTCACGATAACCTGGCGCGCAGCTGCAGGCGTACCGTTGCCTTCCGAGTTGAAGGTGATGGAAGGCGCTGTTTTGTCAACGATATAATTACCGCTATCTACTGTAGTTGTGTTGCCCGCTAAGTCGGTGGCTGTAATGCGAAGCTTATAAGTGCCTTCAATATCTGTTGGCGTCGTGAGCGTTCCGGAAGAAGCGGTTAAGACTTTCGCTTCGTCAACTGCCCCGCCGTCCAGAAACCACTGGTACGTCGGCTTCTTCGTGCTAAGGTCGACTCCGGAATGAGCGTCGCTAATGGAGTAACTGACCGTGTGGCTCGCTTGGGCAGAGCCGGAATTCGGCGTCATCGAGACGGTTGGCGCATCGATGTCGTATGGATACGGTCCCATTACGTGAGAAGTAACATGACCGGCAGCATCTGTTGCCTTCACATGCAAATAATACGTGCCCGATGCGCCGGGATCAGGGTAGTTAACCTCCTGCTCGATCGGCAAGAGATTGGATTCGTTTTCCAAATCGGCCGGTGTGGCAGAAGATGTAGACCACTTCGCGTATGCTTTCGCAGCTTCCTTCTTCGGGGTGTCGGTAACGGTCATTTTAATGCTTCTAGCTTTCTTATAACCGCCCAGTTCCACACCGCCGTACGCGATTTCTGGTGCGGAGTTGTCTATGTAGATCTTGTATGGGTATAGATGCTGGAAGTACAACTCATTGCTTGGAGAACTACCGTCCATCATCTTAGAGTTGGTATTGCTATTCCACAGCCGGTCGCCTTCTCCGCAATGATTGACACCATTCTTGACAACAAGTAGCCCGGTTGCATCGGTCGGCTGTACCGTATAGAAAAATTCCGGCTTGAAATTCGAATCATTATAAGGATCCTCCGGTATAATTAGTAACTTGGATTGACCATCCAGCTCCCCTTCGATCGTTGACTCTTGAAGACACGTAGCATTCGAATCAAATACGTGATTGCCATCATCGTAGGTAACCTTAAATCCAACGAGCAAGCTGAACGTTTCCCCGGCTTTGAAAAAGTACTCGCCATTCACGGGGGTTACGGAGCCGGGCTTTAACGTGATACTAGCCGGCCACGGGGTGTCATCCATTCCGCTCGGGTCAATCGTCCACGCAGGGTCCTCCGCCGCCCGCACCACCGTCGGCGCCGGCAGCATCACACCCGCCATAAGCACTAGTACAGCTAGGAAAAACGAAGCAATCTGTTTCATATTACCTCCCGGTCGCTTTCGATCTCAGTCGAATTATATGTGAGCAAGGTTAAACTTTATTTAAAAGCTCAAGAAAATTTCCGTCACGGCTGGGTAAATTTGTATCCCAAGCCCCGAACCGTCTGTATAAAGACAGGATTCGACGGATTGTCCTCTATTTTCTTACGCAGATTGCTGATATGTACTTTGACGGCCCGCTCGTCGCCGGTTTGCTCCATTCCCCAGATACGGGTATACAGCTGCTCAGCGCTGAACACTTGGTTCTCATGCTCGATAAGAAAAAAGAGCAGCTGCCGCTCCTTCGTATACAGCGGGACCGGTACGCCGTCCCGATAAATTTCGCGCCCCGGGCAGTCAATCCGTAATCCCGCTCTTCCAGCTGGGAGCAGGTCACCCGACGCTCGCCTAAGGAGCGCTTTGATTTTGGCGGCTAATACGTTCAGGTCAATCGGCTTCGTCATGCAATCGTCCGCACCGAGCTCCAGCGCACGAACCACCTGCACCGCATCGTCTTGGGCACTTAGCATAAGCAGCGGAACCTTCGAGACGCTTCGGATGTCCCGGCAAAGCTCCAAACCCGACTTGTCGGGCAGCATCATCTCCAGAATGACGCAGTCCGGCTTTTCCTCCCGGAACAGCTCCCAGCCCTGCTCTCCGTTCGCCGCCGGCCGTATCCGGAAGCCCCGCTGCTCCAAAGCTCGGGTGATGGCCGTTTGGGTTTCGGTTTGATGTTCGATCAGCAATACCGTCTTCCGCAATCCTGACACCTGCCGATCCGCCTCTTTCTATTTACCTAGCAATTTGCATAATTATTACTAATAGTATCATAGATATGTCGGTTTTGGACGAATTTACTTATTTTTCTTAGGTCCATAGGATCAGAATTAAAGAGGTTCCGTACAAGCGGACGCCTCCCTCTATTCATATGGATAAATTTTACCATCAAGTAAATTGTAGAGACATTCCCCATTCGGGGGATATGGTCAGTCCGGCGACTCCAGTCGAATTTTCTTATTCTTCTTAGGACTGTAGCCCACCTGCTCATGCAGGGAATCCTTCAGCTCGGGAGGCAGCGCATTCCAATGCAGATTCCATAATGCGGCCTCCATCGCGTACAGGGCGAGTATGCTTACCCCCGGTCTGGCGGCTTTCAATTGCAAGTAAGCTTGGACGGATCCGACGAGCGCCAAATCTTCCAACGAGTGAATGCCGATGCCGCGCAACCACTCCATGCCGACGGGTCCTATGTTGCGAATCCGATTGTTTGCCATGACTATGCTTCGCCTCCAACGGTTGTGTATTGATCCACGAGCTGCTTTAGCTGTTTCACCAGTGCAGAGCGCAGCTCCCTCGGCTCATGCACGTGCGCATCCATCCCCAGCCCCATGAAAAATCCGACCGCCCACGCCAAGTACGACGCCGGCATCTGTGCCGACACCCGCCCGGAGCCGTCAGGCTGCAGGTGCAGCGCGGGTCCGAGCCATGGATCGGCTTGACAACGGCGCACTCCCTCCCGTGTCAGCGATACTTCAAGCGGCAGGCGGGGGCCTTCGTCGGCAGGAAGCGTTGGCCACTTGTCTATAGGCGGCACATGCTCCGGGACCGGTCCGGGCGGCTCGCTGCGCTCTACGTGAAGCACGCGGTCGGCCCGGTACACGCGATAGCTTTCGGAATCGTAATGATAAGCCTGGCAATACCATAAGCCGTTCATCGCATATAGGCCCGCCGGCGCAATGACCCGCTCTCCTTGGCCCTTGCCGGATGCGTAGCGAATGCGGACCGTCCGCTGCTCGAGCGCCGCCTCCAACAGCTCATACAAGCACGGAGTCTGTACCGGTCTCGTAGGAACGTAAAAGAGCAGTCTTTGCTTCATACGGTCGATGCGCACCCTGATATGGGTAGGCAGATGCCGGTAAAATTTCGCAAGCGCACTTTCCGCCTCGTTCTCAAACGGCAGTGACGTGTACCCTTGGAGCGATTGGGCGGCAAAGAACATCGCCAGCGCCTCGCTCTCCGTGAATGAGATTGGCGGCAGCACGGTTTCCTTGAGCACACGGTAGCCGCCGGCCGCGCCGACTTCGGAATACAGCGGTACGCCCAGCTCGCTTAACTCCATTAAATCGCGCAGCATCGTTCTGCGCGATACGCCGCATTCGCGGGCGAGCTCGGCGACAGTGAATGCTTTCTTCTCGTTGACCAGCATGATGAGCTGAATGAGTCGCTGTGCCTTGTGCATTACGGGCGACCTCCTTCTATGCGGATTTTCTCATACAATAGTGCCAATAGTTGTCACTATTAGCGATTATGCTTGCATTGTAGCACGAGCATCACCTAATTGGAGGAGGAGTTTTCGTATGAGAATGAAGAAACTCGCGTTGGAGTTCGTTGTCAGCAAGCTGAAGGCCGGGGTGGAGAGACCGGTGTTTGAACTTGCGCTCCGGCAGTCTCAACGAGCCCTGGAGAATTTGGAAGGCATGCAGGGGCGCACGGTATTGTATGTCCCGGAGACGGAGCAGTGGATCGATCTGGTGGAATGGGCCGGCCTTGCAGAAGCGCAGCGGGCGGCGGAGCAGTTCGCGACCTTGGGGGACGCTATGGCGTTAATGGAGATGCTGGACATGAGTACAGTTGAGATGAAGCATTTTGACGAGGTGCCGGGCGGGGTCGTGGAGCTGCTGCATGATGCGGAGAGCGGGGCTTGCGTTGAGCTTGTCATGTACAAACTGAAGCCGGAAGCGGATCTGGGTACGTTTGTAAGCGCAGGCCGGCAGCTGGAGGAAGCCATGCGGCTTTCGCCGGCTTTCGTAAGCCGAAGCGTGTTCCGTTCGTTGGATGAGGGACTGTGGCTGGAGATCATGCAGTACCGGGACAAGGCCGGAGCGGAGCAGCTGTACGGGGATCTCCAGCAGTCCAGCGCCATGGCCGAATGTCACCGCATGATCGATGAAAGCAGCGTACGGATGTTCATGGCCGAGCCGATGGGCCGGCTGCTCGACGGGGCGAAGGCCGGGAGGTGATGGTGAGCGGTAAGTGACGTGGGTGGTGGTAACATGGGTGGTGGTAACATGGGTGGTGGTAACATGGGTGGTGGTAACATGGGTGGTGGTAACATGGGTGGTGAGTGACGAGTGATCGGTGACGAGTGGTCGCTGACGAGTGGTCGCTGACGAGTGGTCGGTGACGTGCAGGAAGTGGCGTACGAGAAGTGACGTGCGGTATTTGTGTGCGGTATTTGTGTGCGGTATTTGTGTGCGGTATTTGTGTGCGGTATTTGTGTGCGGTATTTGTGTGCGGTAGTTGTGTGCGGTAGTTGTGTGCGGTAGTTGTGTGCGGTAGTTGTGTGCGGTAGTTGTGTGCGTTATTTGTGTGCGGTAGATGTGTAGTTGTGCTTGGCAAGTGGCGGATATCGATTGGCGTGCTGATAGTGGATGGTGTGCTGATTGTGGATGGCGGGTGGCTAGTTGTGTAGATATACTAGTACTGGATACGTTTAGCTATTGATGCAGACTGCTGGTATTGTTCACGTTCGACTAGTGATGCGAAATACTAGTAACTGGTGACATGTGCCGAGTCGTGGGGGGGCGGCAAGGTGACGGACGGCGGTGGCGGACCACTCGGATTGATGCTAAGGACGAGCAAAAGATTTAACAGAGTGAGGCCGCGCTAACTAGCGGGAATTGTTACGCTTACATGAGAGAAATTTGTGAAAGTTAGCAGGAATGACTCCGCTTACATTGATACATTTTCGTCAAAACGGCTGTATTTCTTGAATTTAAGATGAACTTTGCTGCTAGAATTAAATCTGGACATCTCCGTTAAGAGAATTCAATATGGAATCTAACAGG
>NZ_JBHLWN010000057.1:0-34207 GCF_042432825.1 Paenibacillus chartarius
GCATGTATTAGGCACGCCGCCAGCGTTCGTCCTGAGCCAGGATCAAACTCTCCAATAAGGGCAGTTCGACTTGCTCATTGATAACACTTGCGTGTTGTTTTCTTGCGAAAACCTCTCACTCGTCATTCAGTTTTCAAGGAGCAATCTCTATCGGCGAAGCTGCTAACTTCGTCGTTTTACGTCACCCATTTCAGCGGCGACTTTCTTAATATATCACATTCGCCGTATCCGATGCAAGCACTAATTTGTACCAGCAAATTTCAAGGTTCTTGTGAGCTGCTGTATTTTCGACTGTTTCAAACAGCCTTCATCAGCGGCGAAAACTAATTTACCACAGATAAAGAATCGAAGTCAAGTCTAATCGAAAAGAAAAAGAAGCCGCCCCGCAGGCGGCCCCTTAATCACCTTAAAGCGTATAACGAAGTTCAAGCTCCAACTCGACATCGTTCGTCATGGCCACTTCACGGATCAGCGACTTCTTAACAAGTTTATTCAACAAGAGCGGCAGGTCTGCGCTAATATCCCGCAAAGCCGGGAGCCGCTGCAGCTCCGCGGCGCTCCACGGTTCTTCGCGGCTCTCCAAAATGTGCAGCAGCGGGACGCAGCAGCGCTCCATCTTGGACATAACGGAGAACTCGCAAGCCAGCAGAACGAGCTGAACTCGCTGTTTTACCGTCTCCCGGCTGGTCGTTAACTCTTCGTACAGTTTATATACTCCGGGATTCAAGCTTCGAATTTGCCGCCAAACCGTGATCTCCGGATGATGTCCTTCTTCGATGATCACGATACGGGCCCAATGCTGAAGCGCCTCGAGAATATTGTTATACGCATCAAGCAAATGTTCGTCCAGCAAATACTCTTTGCTCTGCAAATAGGTACGGAGGAAGCGGCTGAACTCCACCATAAGCTTATGCCCTCTCAGCTCAAACGGAAATTCCAATACCTTGTGCCGAAGAGCTTCGAGGTAAGTGTCACGATCCAAAAGAATCTCTCCTTTTAGCAGCCATTGAATCAAGTTGCGGCTGTCCCCCATGATCCACTGCTCCAATTGATCGGGGTGGACCCACTTTTCTTGTATATGAACGCCCTCTCTACTATAATGATGAATGTAGTCCGAACGGTCCAAAGAACGCGTCACGATCAGAAGCAGCAGATCGAAGCCGTCCGTCAACGACGGAAGCTGATTCGGGTTCTCGACCGCACTCACGCTGCATATGTCCGGATCCAGTCGAAACCGGGCAGCCAGCTGCTCCTTCAATGCTTGCATATCCATCCTCCGCAATACAAAAATTCAACGCTTAATTAGTTCTACATCTGGTTTCGGTTTCCTGCCGAACACAGAGCTGTTTTAACAAGTTTTCTTAACGGAAAGTAGGCACATCCATGATCCGATTCAAATCCAGCAAAGTAAACGAATTTCGGCTATGGGGCTTGCTCCTTACGATGGGCGGTATGCTGCTTATGATTCTCGGCTTGGCCGGAATCGTGTTCAATTGGGGACAAGCCGGCAAAATTATGGCCGTAGTCTTCATGATTATCGGCATGATCAGCATGCTGCTCAGTATGGGCGTTTATTTTTGGGCCGGCATGCTGTCGACCAGCGCAACCGTTATCGTGTGCCCGGAATGCGGCCGCCAGACGAAATTGCTCGGTAAGACGGACCGCTGCATGTACTGCAAAACGATTCTCACGCTGGACCCTAAAATAGCAACGGAACACAACGTCCAGACCGAGCAAGGATAGTCGATAAACAAGCACGAAGAAGCTGACCCCCCCATGCCGGGAAAGGTCAGCTTCTTTAATTGCGCTATTTCAAACCATCCTCAATCCATTTCCACGTTTCCGGCAGCTCCATGCCTCTTCGCCAAGTAGCTACGCCCCCCAGATTGTACTTCTTGACCAGCTCCAAGCGCGCCTTAATCGACACCTCGTCCTCCAGCCAAATTCGCTTCAGCTTGTTGTCTTCCATAAATTCAACGTAGTTCTGACCGATTTCCGCCTGGAATACGGGAGTTAACTTTTTATCCGTGAGCAGCTGCTTGATCGTGTTCATGCCGACCGACCTCGGCTTGCCGTCCGACTTGCCCAGCGACTTGCCGTCCTTCGTTTCTTCCGCCCAGATCCGGGTATAATAAGGAATGCCCAGCACGAGCTTGGAGGAAGGCACTTGATCTTCCCGCAAGATGCGCGTGATAGAATTCTCCATCCACGGCAAGGAAGACACCGGCCCTGACTTCGGGCTTGTAGCCCAATGCTCGTCATACGTCATGACCATCATGTAGTCTACGGTTTGAGCCAGCGCTTTGCGGTCGTAGAACATCGACCAGTTCTCGTTGGTCGATTTCGGCGTCACATCAACGGACACGACGGCTCCCTGCTCGTGGAGCATCGGCGTAAGCTCCCGCACGAACTGAGTGAATTCTTCTTTGTCCGCCAAATTGACATTTTCGAAGTCAATATTAATGCCTTGCAGCTTATACATTTGGACGAAACTTACGATTTGTTTGATGACCTTGTTGCGGCTGTCGAACGTGGCGAGCGCTTCATTCGTCCGCTTCGGGTCAAACCCGTTGCTGAACAGCGCCCAGACGTGGTACCCCCGATCCTGCGCCCATTTGACATATCCGGCATCGGCATTGTTCCTCACCGTGCCGCTGCCGTCGGCCAGGTTGAACCAGGTCGGAGATACGACGTTAACGCCTGGCATCGGTCCAATCGTTCTCACATCCGGATTTTTGTCGATGACATGCTCCCAGGTCAAGTTGACCAGCCCGGACATAGGCTTAACGGAAGCCGCTGAGGTAGCGGCAGCAGGTGTCGGAATCGTCTCCACGCGATCCAAGACGACGTCCTGTTTGCGCATGTAACCGGTAATCCCGTTCGGAAGCTGAGTCTCGTACCATTCGCCTTCCGCAGCCTCTCCCCAGATCAGCAATGCGTCTTCGGCCTTAATATCCGCGACAATCGGCGCTTTCACGGTAGGCTTCGTCCGCATTACGGCCGTCTTCTTATCATTTGCAGCTTGCTGCGCAGGCTTCGCCCATTGGAGGGTGTCTCCGGCCTTCACGAGGATGACGGCACCCGTATCTGCGGATTCGCGAAGCTCGATCGGGTATAAACCGCGCAGTGGGTCAATGGGAACGAGGACCGATTTGCCGGCCTTCTCGACCGGAAATTTCAGCGTAAGCGGTTTATCGTTCAATTGAGCAGTCAATGCATCGCTCTTCATACGCAGCACCTTATCGCCGGTCGTAACGATGAAGGAGTCGCTTTTCTCTTCATACAACGCGGCAGGATCGATAACCTGGGAGATTAACGAATAAGGCAGCTTCAGACTCGCTTCACTCCCTTTGCCCGATTCTTCCCAAAGCTTTCCCTGATACAGGATCGGTTTGCTGAAGCCTCCGAAATCCGGCTCTTCATGCGCCGTATTCGGAGCGTAGCGGTTCCATAACATATAGCCTGTTATCGCGGAAGCAGCGACGACACTAAGCAGTACCATCACGCCGGCGAAGCGCCCGGTTCGGCGACGCTGTCCCCGGCCGCCCGTTTGAGCGCTGTTGCGAGCATCCATGAAATGCCGTCACTCCTCTTTCATTCCGATAAATCATACACAATAAAAAAGAACGTATCGACACCCTTCAATGTTGCAGGAAGCCGAATACGTTCTATTATACAACAAATTGATAGAAAGCTAGAACCTCACTGACGGTGTCAATGCGTGGATACTTGGGCGCAGTCCGCACAAACCCCGTACACTTCCAGTCGGTGACCCTTTACACGGAAGCCGGTCTGATTGCGAGCCGCTTCCTCCACATCGTGAAGAGGCGGGTATTCAAAGTCGGAAATCCGTCCGCAAATCTCGCATTGAGCGTGATAATGCTCGCTCATGTCGGCATCGAAGCGCGACGAATTGTCGCCGTACGTAAGCTCGCGAACAAGCCCTGCTTCGATAAATACTTTCAAGTTATTATAAACCGTCGCCACGCTCATGCTCGGAAACCGAGGCTCCAGCGCACGGTAAATGTCATCGGCTGTAGGATGTGTCATCGTGTCGAGCAAGTAGGATAAGATCGCATGTCGCTGAGGCGTCATTCGAACACCGGTCGTCTTTAACTTTGCTAACGCTTGCTCTAAATGTACTGCCGTCGTCATCGCTCTCACCACCTGCTGTCTGTTTTGTTTACCCTATATTGTACGTTTACAACTCTACTTTTGTCAACGTAATAAGCTCTAAATTGGGTGCCAATTGCTGCCTGCTCTGTTCTAGAAAGCCGATCTTCCGGTACAAATTCAAAGCCGGAGCATTCCGCGCGGCGGCAATCACCCTCCATTGCCGTGTTCCGGGAACAAGCTCCTGTATGGCTTCCAGCAATGCTGAAGCGATGCCGCGGCGGGAAAGCCTCTCATCGACCATGAGACGGCAAATCGTCACGACATCGCCCTCAACCAGGAAAGATACCGCGCCGACGAGCCGCTCCTCTTCGAAATAACCGTAAAACGTTTCCTTCGATTGACGAAGCGTCGTGATCGATTCTGCAAGCAGCGGAGGCTCGTGGATACCGGTAAGCCGCGCCTCAGCACGATAGGCGCCGAGCTGCAGCTGAAGCAGCTCAAGCGCCTGCCTATTGTCCGCGAATTCCAGCTTGCGGATATTCGCCATATTACAGTGCTTTCAATGCATCGACCAGCAGCTGATTGACAAGGCCCGGGTTCGCCTTCCCTTTCGTTTCTTTCATAATTTGGCCTACGAGGAAGCCGATCGCCTTCTCCTTGCCAGCCTTATAATCGGCGACGGATTGCGGGTTGTTCGCGACGATCTGATCGACGATCGCCTTGATCGCACCTTCGTCGCTGATCTGGACGAGCCCTTGCTCTTCGACGATCTGCTGCGGCGATTTGCCGGTCTCCAGCATCGACTTGAATACCGTCTTGGCAATCTTGTTCGATATCGTCCCTTTCTCAATGAGACCGATCATGGCGCCCAGACTCTCGCCGGTCAGCTTGACGTCGTCCAGCTCCAAGTTGTTCGCGTTCAAGTAGCCGAGCAAATCGCCCATAATCCAGTTTGCGACAGCTTTAGCGTCCTTCGTGGCCTTCAGGCTGTCTTCAAAGAGATCGGCTACCTTCATCGACGCGGTAATGACCTCGGCATCATAGCTAGGCAGGCCGTATTCCGCCGTATACCGCGCTTTGCGCGCATCCGGCAGCTCCGGAATGGTCGCCCGGACGCGAGCTTTCCATTCATCCGAAATGTGAAGGCGAACCAGGTCGGGATCCGGAAAATATCGGTAATCGTGCGCTTCTTCCTTCGAGCGCATCGATATCGTCTTGCCCTGGGCCTCGTCCCAACGGCGCGTCTCCTGAATGATGCGGCCGCCGTCCTCCAGCACCTCGGCTTGGCGCCACTCCTCGTACTCGAGGCCCTTCTGAACGCCGCGGAACGAGTTCATGTTCTTCAGCTCGGTCTTCGTGCCGAGCTTGGTTTCGCCGCGCAGACGCAGCGAGATGTTGGCGTCGCAGCGCAGCGAGCCTTCCTCCATCTTCACGTCGGAGACGTCGCAATAGAGCATGATCGCGCGCAGCTTCTCGAGGTACAGGCGCGCTTCCTCCGGGGAACGCAGATCCGGCTCGGACACGATCTCGATAAGCGGCGTGCCGCAGCGGTTCAAGTCGACCAGCGAGGCGGCTCCGCCTTCTACGTGCGTCAGCTTGCCCGCATCTTCCTCCAGATGAACGCGGGAAATGCCGATGCGCTTCGTTTCCCCGTTCACTTCGATATCGATATAGCCGTTCTCGCCGACCGGCTTGTCATATTGCGAAATTTGGTACGCCTTCGGCGAATCCGGGTAGAAGTAGTTCTTGCGGTCGAACTTCGTATCGGTCGCGACTTCGCAATTGAGCGCCATGGCGGCCTTCATTGCGTATTCGACCGCCTGCCGGTTCAGCACCGGCAGCACGCCGGGATGGCCGAGGCAGATCGGGCACGTATGCGTGTTCGGCGGCGCGCCGAAGGAGGTGGCGCATCCGCAAAAGATTTTCGATTGCGTATGCAGCTCCACGTGCACCTCGAGACCGATGACCGTCTCATATTTCGTAACAGTGGCTGTCATGGATATTCGGTTCCTCCTACGACTGAATTACAGCTGCGGACGCTGCTTGTGATGTTCGGTAGCGCGCTCGAAGGCGTGTGCGACGCGCAGCACGGCCGATTCGTCCAGCGCCTTGCCGATGATCTGCAGGCCGACCGGCAAGCCGCCGGCAAAACCGCACGGCACGCTGATCGCCGGAATGCCCGCCAAGTTGACCGGAATCGTCAAAATATCGTTCAAATACATCGTCAGCGGATCGCCGACCTGCTCGCCCAGCTTGAAGGCCGGTGTCGGAGCCGTCGGGCCGAGTACGACGTCGTAGTTCGCAAATACGTCGTCAAAATCTTTCTTGATGAGCGTCCGCACCTTCTGTGCTTTCAAATAATATGCATCGTAATAGCCGGAGCTGAGCGCGTACGTGCCGAGCATGATGCGGCGCTTGACTTCAGGGCCGAAGCCTTCGCTGCGCGAGTTCAAATAGACGTCGAGCAGATTGCTCGCGTTATCGGTGCGCACGCCGTAGCGGACGCCGTCAAAGCGGGCGAGGTTCGAAGACGCTTCGGACGAAGCGAGCAAGTAATACGTTGCAACGGCATACTCGGAATGAGGCAGCGACACTTCTTCAACGACCGCGCCGAGCCCTTCCAGTACGGCGATCGCTTCTTGTACGCGCGCCTTCACTTCCGGGTCGATGCCGGCGCCCATGTATTCCTTCGGCAGCGCGATGCGCAGCCCCTTGACGTCGCCGGTCAGCGCGCTCAAGTAGTCCGGAATGTCCACCTTCGCCGACGTGGAATCAAGCGGGTCATGGCCGACGATCGACTGCAGCACATAGGCGCAGTCCTCCACATTCTTCGTCAGCGGGCCGATCTGGTCGAGCGACGATGCGAACGCAACGAGGCCGAAGCGCGAGACGAGCCCGTATGTAGGCTTCATGCCGACGATACCGCAGTACGAAGCCGGCTGGCGGATCGAGCCGCCGGTATCGGAGCCGAGCGAGAAGTACACTTCGCCGGCGGCAACCGCCGCGGCCGAGCCCGAGCTCGAGCCGCCGGGCACGTGCTCCAGGTTCCATGGATTGCGTGTCGGGCTTACAGCGGAATTTTCCCCGGAGCCCCCCATCGCGAATTCGTCCATGTTCAGCTTGCCGACGGTTACGGCCTGCGCATCGCGCAGCTTCTTCACGACCGTCGCATCGTAAATCGGGTCATAATTGGACAAGAACTTGCTCGCGCAAGTCGTCGTCAAGCCTTCCGTTACAATGTTATCCTTTACCCCGGCAGGCAGCCCGAACAGCAAGCCCCGCGGCGCGGACGTGCCGATCTGCTCGTCCAGGCTGCGCGCCGTCTGACGAGCCCGCTCTTCGTCGAGCTTCAGGAACGCGTTGATTTTGCCGTCCACCTCCGCAATGCGCCGGTACGACAAATCGACGAGCTCGGAAACGGTGAGCTCCTTGCTCTGCAGCTTCTTATGTAAATCTGCTAACGTAAGATCGAAAACGGACAACCGAGGCTCCTCCTTCCGACATCAGCGTCGGGTAATGAATTATTCCAATACGGCCGGAACTTTGAAATGGCCTTCTTCTTCATCGGGTGCGTTCTTCAGCACCTGCTCGAGCGGCCACGACGGACGCGCTTCATCCTCTCTCATGACATTGACGAGCGGCATAGCGTGGCTGGTCGGCTCAACGCCTTCCGTGTCGAGACGGTTCAGCTGCTCCGCATATTTCAATATCGCGCTCAGCTGGCCGGCAAACTGCTCCTTCTCCGTCTCGCTCAGCGTGAGGCGCGCCAGACTGGCGACCTTCTCTACATCCTGCTTGGAAATACTCACTGGCTAAAGCTCCCTTCCGTCAACCTTGTTCATTCTTACTATTATAACGAAGATCCTTTTCGAACTCAATGAAATAGGCATAACGGAGCAGTTCTTGCGGATGAAAAAAACAAAGCAGCGCATTCGCTTCAAGCGGGCGCTGCAGCACATTCGGTATGAAAAATATATCGATTAGATCCATGCCTTCAAGTTGACTTGCTTAATGAAATCCTCGTTCGACTGCACCTCTTTGCTTTGATCGGCGGAAGGCTCGGCAACAGGACCGTTCATGAGGATGCGGAACAGCTCTTCGTTCCGGGTAGCGAGAGCATAATCGATCAGAGCTTCCTTCGCCAGACGATCCGCCTCTTCCTCGAGCAGCGTCTCTTCCAGTTCGATGTCTTGACTCGTGACGAAGAAATGCTTGTTTACTTTCGGCGCCCGAACGACATATTCGAAAATATTATCCGCATTGCGATCATAAGCGATAATGTATCCGTAGTCGCCGATGGGCAAATTTTGTTCGAGGCTGTCGGCAACGAAAATCACTTTGTTTCCGAGCTTGAGCATCCCCGATTCCCCCTATCCTATCAACTATAGTATTATGGTACTAAAAAAAGAGATTGGTGTCCAATGGCAACCTCACTTCCCGCTAAACAGCGATTTTATACGGTGCAAGCACTTTGCGCAGTCCTCCTGCTATGCATCGCCGTTCTTGCCCGTCCGGTCCCGGCCTCCGCTCATCCTCTTAACAACGGCTATTCGCTCATCACCATAGAAGGAAGGCATCTCCGTTATGATTTGTTTCTGCCGGAGCCAAGCTTGCTGATGTTCGACACCCGAAAAGACGAACGGCTAAGCGAGAACGAACTCGCAGAGCAAAGAGACGGAGTCGCCGCCTTCCTGGAAGAGGGACTGCAATTAAGCAGCGAAGGCGATCCGCTCGATTTCGAGCTCGCCTCCTTCGCCGCTGACGATAAAGAAGGGATTCCGGGCTACACCTTCCACCTCAACTATGTATCCGAGCATCCTATTGAACAGTTACATATCGATTATGAGCTGCTCTTCGACGAAACGGATCCGCAGCACGTCAATTTCACCGTAATCGTTGACGGTGACGACGTGGACCAAGCGGTATTCGACACGCTGCATCGGACGTATGTGTTCACTGCTTTGGGCGGCGGCGGACTGGCCGGCGACCTGCTGCAGTATGGCTGGCTCGGGGTCATTCATATCGCCTTAGGGTATGACCATTTGCTGTTCCTTCTTTGTTTGCTGCTGATTTGCTCCGGCTGGAGAGACGCAATGCGGATCGTGACTGCGTTTACGCTGGCGCACAGCATTACACTGGGCCTTAGCGCCGCAGGCTTCATCGAACTTGGAGATAGGTGGGTGGAAAGCGGCATCGCCATGACGATTGCTTACGTTGCCGCCGAAAACTTGTGGCTGTATCGGGGCCGGCGGCTGGATGCCGCCCGCAGCCGCTCGCTGCTGACGGTCATCTTCGGACTCGTCCATGGCCTGGGGTTTGCCGGTGCGCTGCAGGAAATCGGTCTGCCGAAAGATACGTTCCTCGCTTCCTTGCTCGCTTTCAACCTCGGCATTGAGGCGGGCCAACTAGCACTTGCCGCTTTGGCCCTGCCTCTGCTCCTTCGCTTGCGGACGTATCGCGCATATCCTTATGCGGTCGCGGGCATCTCGGTCGCCGTACTGGTTACGGCCGTTTACTGGTCATTGCAGCGAATCGGTCTGCTGTAAACCTCATCTGTAAACCCGGCCAGCTAGAAACGAGACGCAGCGAAGGACATTTTACCAGTCACAGGCCATGCCGCAGGAACAGCGTTCCTTGCCGAACATCAGGGAATAGCTGGCGGCGAATTCACGGTTAACTCTCTGCACTTCTTTGGCGAACTCCTCTTTATCCTTGGGACGGCTGCTCAGGAGATTCGCCTTTTCCTGAGTATCGATAATGGCCCCCGGGGGCACGAACCTTTCAGGAGCGATACTGACATTTCCGGTAACGATCGCATTGTGGGAAATATAGACGCCTCGTCCGATGATCGCCTGCAGTACAATCGCTTTGAAGCCGACGAACGTTCCTTCGCCGATATAGACGGGACCATGCACGACAGCGCCGTGCGCGACGGAGACGGAGCGGTCCACATACACCGAATAGTCGCGGCCGTTCACTTTAACACGGCCTTGCTTTAAGCCGTGAACAATTACGCCGTCCTGCAAATTCGTTCCTTCACCGATATGAAAGGGGCTGCCCTCATCGGCCCGCACGCTCACATTGGGAGCAATAAATACATTCCGTTCGATCCTGACGTCACCGATGACGCTGGAGAACGGCCCGACGAAAGCCGTTTCATCGATTTGCGGGGCGACCGGGGAAGAATTGAAGCTTGTAGAAGGAGCCGAGTCCATGAAATGAACGAAGCAGTTGGATGGGATGCGCTGGTGAATCGACATGCTACCGACCTCCTGGTTGCAGGTAATTAACGCCTACGCCAGTGTATGCATGCGAACGAACCGGGGCGACTGCCCAGGCGGTTAAGACTCGGGACCGATTCGCGGCTGCTCGCGGGGAAATACGTCCGGATGCAGAAGCGCCGCCAGCTTGTGCAGACCGATCGCGAGCCGTGGCGACGGCCGGCAATAAAACTCCTCTTCCAGCACGTAAATCCGTTCCCCCTGCGATGCGGCTACCCGCTCCCAGCCTGGTCTCGTACGGACCAGCTCCGGCTTCATTTTCGCTGTCGCGATTCCGACCCACACCATACACACGGCATCCGGATTCCGGCTAACGACATCGTCCCAATCGGTCTTGACGCTTGCTTCCGGCATGTCGGCGAACACATTGCGGGCCCCGGCCAGCTCGCTGATCTCGGTCAGCCAATTGCCGCCCCCGGGTGTGAACACCGGCTTCGGCCACCATTCCCAATATAGCGCCGGGCGGTGCTCCGCTTGTTTGCTTCGTTCCCGATACTCATGCAAAATTCCGCTATATTCGTCAAACGCCCGCTGCGCCGCCTGTTCTTGTCCAGTCGCTTCACCGAGTGTCAGCAGGTTGCGGCCGATATCGTCCAATGTACGCGGATTCAAGGTCACGTAGGGCAGGTCCCGCTCCTTCAGCCGCTCGATATTCCGCTCCATACCGGGAACCGTCAGTGACGCCAGCACCAAATCCGGCTTCAGCCGCTCTACGGCGTCCATATCGATATCAAGATCCGAGCCGAGGCGCGGCAATTCGCCGACCTGCGGCGGCCAATCCGAATAATTGTCGATGCCGACTAGCGAAGAAGCTAGTCCAAGACAGCCGGCCAGCTCCGTATTGCTAGGGCAAAGCGATACGATTCTCATTTGCACGTCACTCCTCCTTCCATATTATAGCATAGGTGGAACTGTACATATCGGGCCCAAACGATTACTATGGACGTAATAGAACAGAAAAACGGTAAGGAGAGGAATCGGAACGATGCAGGCGTGGATTACGGAAATCATGAATCAGTTCGGGTATTTCGGCATTTTTCTATTGATCGCATTGGAAAATTTATTTCCGCCAATCCCTTCGGAGGTCATTCTTACCTTCGGCGGCTTCATGACCACGCAATCCGACCTGAACATTATTGGAGTCATTATGTTCTCGACGATCGGCTCCGTCTTCGGTGCGATTGTGCTCTATTGGGTCGGTCGCCTGCTCAGCGTGCAGCGGTTGGAGTCCATCGTCGTGAAATACGGGAAAATTTTGCGGCTTACACCGGAGGATGTGCAGAAAGCGAACAATTGGTTCACCAAATACGGCGTCTGGACCGTCTTCTTCGGGAGGCTTATCCCGCTCATCCGCAGCCTGATCTCCATTCCGGCGGGCAGCACGCGCATGAACATGGCCACGTTCCTGATCTTCACGACGCTCGGCTCGCTCATCTGGAACTCCGTGCTCGTCTATGTCGGCGTTGCCGTCGGTGCATCTTGGGAAACGATCGTCCACTATATGGATGTATACTCCAATTTCGTTTACGCCGGTCTCGCCTTGATCATTGTGGTAGGCGGTTTCCTGTTCTTCAGAAGCAGATTTTTGCAAAAATAATCGGTGCGAAGCCCTTAACGCCAAAAAGCTCCTTCTCTCGTTTGCCGAGAGAACGGAGCTTTATATTTTCCTAGAGAATGTGCTCACGAGGACGCAGACAGCTTGCGAATCCACGTTGAGATGCTTTCCTTCCCGCTGACGTAAATCCGCTTCAGCTTGTAAGGGGATTGCGCCGAGGAAGCGCGGCCCTGCTCGATCGTAAATGCGTAACGGTATCCATTCTCCTTCAAAATGTCCAGCGTAGTTTGGTTAAACTCGCCATACGGGTAGCAGTACACATCGGCTTTGTTGCCGAGTTCCTGCTCGATCAGTCTCCGCGATTCGGCGATCTCTTCCTTCTGCTTCGCCGCGGACAGCTTCGGCAAATGCGGATGCGTCATACCGTGCGGCATGATGTCCCAACCGGATTGATCCAGCTCCTTGATTTGCTCCCAAGTCATATAGCCGGGCGTGCCGACCATGCCGGGGGAAACAAACACAACCGCAGGAACTTCATATTTGCGCAAAAGCGGCATCGCTTCCGTATAGTTATCCGTATATCCGTCATCGAACGTCAGCAGTACGGGCTTCGGCGGGGCGGGCTCGCGCTTTTCCATGATGAGAATAAACTGCTCCAGCGTCAGCGGCGTATAGCCTTCTTCCTTTAAATGCTGCAGCTGTTTCTCCAGCTTCTCGGGCGCAAGCAGCAGCGAATTGTCGGGATCGTGGCCGATACTATGATAATTGAGCACCGGGATCGACACGGGCTCCTCAGACCGCTTCTCGGGAGAAGGGGCCGGGTTAGAAGCCGGTTTCGGTTCCGCAGCGGCGGGGTTCGGAGACTCCGCCGGCGCCGGCTGCGGAGATGCAGCTGCCTGGGGCTGTGCGGATGGCGCCGGCTGCGGTTCGGGCGATGACTGCACGGTCCCCGGCACAAGCTCTTGCATGGTCGTCTGCACTTGCTCCTGCACTTGCTCCTGTATTATCTCCTGCACGGGCTCCGGCACAAGCTTCGGCACAGGTTCCGGCGCGATTTGCGGCTGCTGCAGCGGCTCCGCTGCCGGTGCAGGTGCCGACTCCGGGGCCGGCTGAGGCGCCAACGCTTCGGCTGCATGGGGCGAGGTCAACTGAACGATCCCCGAATCGTTCCTCGTCATAACACCGCCAATGCCGAACGTTACCATCCATAATATTGCAATACATCCAGCTACCCAGAACGTTCTCCGCATGCAGATATCCTCCCATGGGATCGCTGTCATCTCCATCGTGACTGGACCGGCCCTATTACTCCTACTATATTCCGCAATAGAGCAAAAATAAACCGCTCCCGGCCGGGGAACGGTTTATTTTTTAAGATTCGGAAAGCCTGAATTGCCGCAAACCGGGCTCCGAACAAGGGCTGATCTTATTTTGCCGCTGCGCTGTTCTCCTTCTCCTCGGCAGCAGCCTGATCGGTCTTCGCCTTCGTCAGCGCCGCTTGACCTTGCTCCTGCATCGATTTGAGCGCCTCGTCCACCGTCTTCTTACCGTCGACAATCGCTTGAATCTCCGTATTCATTATCGGTCTGAACGCCATAAAGAACCCGACAGGCACCTTCTCAAAATCTTTGTAGTAGGAAGCCGAAGCCGGTTTGAGCATGTAAAATGGCTCGAGACTATGACCGTCTCTTTCTTTCATGTACGCCTTCCGCGTCAACAACGATTCTGTCGATTTCGAGCGCACCCGCGCCATTTCGTCGGAATTTATGTATTTCACGAGCTCCCATGCCGCGCGCAGGTTGGATGCCTGAGCGTTCACCGCAAATATGCCGTTAAGCGACAGCTCATTGCTGACGTCCGGATTGTTCGGATCAACCGGCATCGTGACAACGTCCCAGTTGACCGGCTTCATATCCTTAATCACTTCTTTCGCCCGCTCGAGATTTTGCATCAAATACGAGCCATCCATCGTCATGGCCGCTCTTCCGGCGATAAAGGGATTGCTCTTCAAGTAATCCTCATAGCTTCTAGGCTGATTCATCGGCGCCTCTTCTTGGGGCACGTACACTGCACCCGATTTCAATGCGTCCACTGTCGTCTGCAGCGCCCGCTTCCAGCCGTCCGTCTCCATGGTCACGCTCATTCGCTCGGGGTCGACCGAACGGAGTCCCAGCGTAGCCGCCATCGAACTCAAATACATGTAACCAACTTCTTTACCGCCGTAGTTATAAGCGGCGAAGCCGTAAACGCGCTCCTCCGGCTTGCCGTCCGTCGGAAACCGCTTAGCCGTTTGCAGCAAATCTTCCCAGCTCATTTTATTGGTCGGGAGCGGAACGCCGTATTTCTCGAATAAATCTTTATTGTAATAGATCACATTACTGTAATACTCCGGCGTAAGTCCGTAAAGCTTACCGTCTCCATGTGCCTTCAGCAGCTCGATGACGGGCGGGTGAATCTGATCGATGTCGAACTTGTCCTGCTTGATCACATCGTCCAACGCCAGCAGTCTGCCCTCCGCACCGAGCTTCTCCAATTGATTGAGATCCTGGACGAAGATGACGTCGGGCTTCTCGGTATCGAACAGCTTTTGATACTCTTTCTTGTAGTCTTTGCCTTCGCCGTACATGCCCTGCATGCTGACGACTTCCACATCGATGTTAGGGAATTTGGCGGAGAACATGTTGCCGTATTCTTGGAAGAAAAAATTTTTATCGTGATACATCACTTTGATCGTCGCCTTCTCGTCCTTGCCCATTTCCTTCAACGCGGGGCCCGACGACTGTCCTGAAGCCGTTCCACCGGCCGGAGCCGCAGCCGAGCAAGCGGACAGCAGCAGCGCCGACATGAGCGCGGTAGCGGCAGATTTATACAACGGACGAATACAACCAAAAGCTTGCAATTGAAATAACTTCCTTGCCATAACAGGGTATCTCTCCTTTAATAGATTTCCTACACCTGTTAGACGAGCAAAGGAATAAGTTAGTTTCATAAATTTTCCATTAAATCTATAATTCGATACCTGCAGCACTTCACCGCAATATTTTGTCGCTCACTATGGTTGCCAGCTTATCCGCATTCATCGAACGGCTTCCCAGCAGGGGGAGCTGACTCCACAAGGTCGCACCGTAGTTGGATAAAATGACGAAGCCGATCCGTTTGGCCGGGTTGAACGCTGCAAAGCTCGATGACCCGTACGTTCCGCCATTATGCCAATACGTCGTGGAGCCGTCTTTTTCTTTATAGAACATCCAAGCATAGCCGACGCCGATGCCTTTCCCGGCAAATAAGAGATGATGCTCCTTACGGCATTCCTTGAGCGGCTCTTCCATAGGGTGGCCTTCCCCTTCCGCATGAAGATGAGCCTGAATGTAACCGAGCATATCCGGGAGAGTGGAACGGACGGCGCCCGCACCAGCCATCGTATCCTGGAACTCCCAATGCGGTACCGGTCGCCCTTTGCCGCTGAACACCGGAAGAAGCCGGCCTGTTTGTTGCGTTTGCAGCTTGGCCGAAGTATGCGCCATGCCGAGCGGAGCGAACACCCACTCGTGCAGCAGCTCCGGATAGTTAAGCCCGGTTCGCTTGGAGAGAATCCACCCGAGCAGCCCGAACCCGTAATTGGAATATTGATGCCGCCCCTGTTTCCGCAGCGTCTCGGATCGTACCGCTTCCTCCAGCTTGTCTTCCGAATACGACGCGTACGGATTCATCCGGTCTTGAATCGTTTTGCTGAAATTCGCCGGCATGCGGTCCAGTCCAGCCGTATGGGTTACCAGCTGAAGCAAATTCGTCCGAGCCGCAAAGGGGCTTGCCGCCCATTCCGGAATCAGCTCCGACAGCCGGTCGGTCCGGCGCCACATCCCCCGCTCCTCTCCTATGGCGAGCAGCAGCCCGGTCATCGTCTTCGTGATTGAACCGATCTCGTAAAGCGGGGCCATGCCGTCCTCTTCGCCAAGCGCCGCTTTAGGCCATACGGCCGTCCCGGAAGCTCCGGCGATGCCGACCGACAGGCGATGCCCCGGTGCCTCCGCCCAACGCCGCACTTTCGGCAAAGCCATAACTTCCTGTAAAATTTCGTCCATCATGCCACTCTCCTGCCCGAACAGGTTGATCCCCGTTCCAGTAAAATAACCGGCAGAGAGCTTGCCCTCGCCGGTTTGGATGGCCTAACTTGAATGCTACTCCTATACTACCATGATGAAGTAAAAAAGTATAATTATGTGAGATCCTGAATTCGTTGCTACTCCTTATTCAGCTTCAGTACACAGACTACGGATTCGATGAATCGCTTCTTCTCGATAGGCTTCACTACGAAATCTTTGGCGCCCGCATGAATTGCATCGAGCACCATCCGGTGCTGGCCAATCGCAGAGCACATGATGATTTTGGCGGCCGGGTCCAGCTTCATTATTTGTTGAACCGCTTCAATACCATTCATATCCGGCATCGTAATATCCATCGTCACGATGTCAGGTTTTACAATCGGATACAGCTTAGCCGCTTCTTCGCCGGTCGACGCTTCCCCCACGACTTCCAGCCCAAGCTCGAGCATGATATTTTTTACAACTAACCGCATAAACGGCGCATCATCCACAATCATGGCCTTTGCCATCTTTATCCCCCCATGCGATGTTTGTCTTAGTGACGGGCAGCGACTCGCCGTTAATCCGAATTCTCACGAATGATCTCCAACCCGTATTGGAAACCGCTGTCTTTCACAAGTCTCCTCCATGCAATGCGCCCGGTTATCAGCGACATGATATCAAGACTGGGGAGTTTAAACGTAATGACCTCATTGATATCAAATTCGATGGCCGAATGAAATCGCAGTCCCATCAGACTGACTTCCTCGATAAAAACCGCTACGTCACGGTACAGTCCGTTAAAGCCTTCGATTTCCTCGATAACCATCTCGATCGGGTCTACTTCAGTTCTTCCGTACTGCCTTCTTTCCATTCCTTCCATAGCTGGCATCCCCTCTCAAGTTGGATTACAGGAGCACATCGGGACCTAATATTTCCGGCAGCTGCAGCAGCTCGAATATCATTCTCACATCCTCACTGATATTCAGGACGGTAGCCGGAATGCCTGAATCGCGCAACGAGGTCAACAGCGATATCAGCAGACCGATTCCCGACGAATCTACAAACCGGATTCGGGAGAAATCGATCTGAACCATTTTGCTTTGAAGCAGCTGAGGAGTCAGCTGATCTTCCATGAATTCCGTCACATCGATATCCAAATCGCCGGAGAATTTGACGACGGTTTTCTTTTGCTCATGAAGTATTACATATTCAAACATCGCATCCCCCCCTTTCTTAATGAAGCTGCAAATCGCCTTTATCATTCAAACGGGCATAAACATTAGAGGCTCCCACAAGAAACTTATGCATTCTCGGTCCGACTTGAATGAGCGTATCCTCCAGAACATGCCTGATGCGAATCGTTCCGTCCGCACCGACGCTGATCTTGGTTTCACTTCCGCCTCTAGCTCCCGCTTCGCCGATCACGACTCCGGCTTCCCCGTAAATGTCGCCGCCACGTACATAGCCGTCAATTCGAACCGTTCCTCCGGCATACAGCTTGGAATTGTACACCCCTTGCCCGGAAATATGAATGTCGCCGCTCGAATAAACCAAGCTATTGTGTACAAGAGCCCCCTTGATAAAACAAGGAACGTCGTTCGCCGGTCCGGCGGAGCTGACCAGCACTTCCTCTGCGCTTCCTATGAAATTCCGAAGGTCCTCGAGCGACTTGAATTCCGCGGAATGAATCATCAGGAAGCCCCTCTTCATCTGTTCGGCCAGCTTGATCCACTCTTCGTCCAGCCATTCGGCACTGCTGTTGATTTTATGAATAAAGGTGCCCACCAAGGGAGGGAATGTTTTGAACTTGCCGTCGCATAAAATTTTGATGAGTGGTCCGAGACCCGTCCGCGAGAAGGACGCTACCTTAAATGCGGAGACTTTGGAAAGCTGGTCGATCGCGCCCAGCATGAATTTCACTTGGGTAATAATTTCTCCAAGCAGCTTTGCCATTTCCGCATTCATAATGTTCCGGTTGCCGGCCGACACTTGACTGGAAATGATATTTTTGTGCACGATGATCGAATTGCCTGCAGTCACCTTCGCCCTGTTCATATTCGTCCGGATCGACACGTCGCCTTTCGCTTCAACCAGCATGCCATCCTGTACGGAGCCGTGAATTTCAACGGCGCCGGCGTAACGCACATTCCCAGTCTCCAAACTAACGTCTTTATTAATCACGATCTTGGGAATGATTGATATCTTGGCGAGCTGCCCTTTAATCACGATTTCCGGATGTCCGGCATCGGTGGCGATAATTTTCTTGCCTTCATCGACCAGAGATATCCCCTTGCCCTCTCTCACATGCAGTGGATATACTTCCGGTGGCGGGACCAGCTCGTTGGTCACGGTCGTACCATGTACACCTTCAACCGGCGGCTCGATGCTGCCGATGACTTGCCCCGGCACCACCGTCGGAAATTCTTGAATTTCCCGGTAATCGACCGAGCCATTCTCGCGTTCCTTAAGTCCCTTCTTGATTTCCGTTGAGTTCAGTGGTGCAAACCAGCCGTTCTTGCCTCTGCGCGGTTGAGAGCCTTCCGCGATGACGAACGTTCCAGGGTGCTCGCTTGTACAGGCGGCGGCAAGCTCGACATAATCGATTCCATAAACGACCCCAAGCTCTTTCAGCTTATCCATGATCGGATCCGTTTCGATGATGGCCGGAATCGTCTTTTCTTCGATTTCCAATTGAATAT
The DNA here is from genome assembly GCF_042432825.1 of Paenibacillus chartarius. Lineage (NCBI taxonomy): Bacteria > Bacillati > Bacillota > Bacilli > Caryophanales > Paenibacillaceae > Paenibacillus > Paenibacillus chartarius. The sequence continues at coordinate 18,737 of NZ_JBHLWN010000057.1, forward strand.
GCGAGCTGGGGTCCATATCCTTCAATCTTCGCCGTTTCCGGTAGCCGGGAATGATCTTCAGCTTAACCGACATTTTATCTTCGCTGAGAAGAAGCTCCCATTCGGGCTCCTTTACTTCCTCATCAATATCGACGACGATCAAAAAATTTTCACTGACGACCGTCGTCTTCTCTATGAGCTCATCGTTAATATACAACTTCATTCCTACAGCCGGCGTAACTAACGGATACACATCGGGCGCTTCCTTGCAGAATATGTGGCCGTCCCTTACCCATACTTTGCCGTGCAGTTCCGCATCCTCGGCCGTTTGCTCGGAGTCCGCACTTTCAGCGAGGCTGCCGCTCAATTCCATCCCCTGTTCCAGCTTATTCAGCAAGTCCAACAGAACCGAAGGATCCGTCAACAGATCCGGCTGGGATTCCGCGAGCTCGCAGTCTTTGATCGTTACCCGTACAACTGCCGGTTTGGCGCCTATCCCTAATAGGCCCCGGGTCTCATTCTCCAGGATTACAATATCCACTTCATCCTGATGGGTATGTAAATATTGCAGGGCTACGTCTACAGCCTCTTGAATATTTTTTCCTTTCGAAACAAAGCTTTTCCCCATATCTATCCTCCTTTTCGGCTCACAGGAAATCGCACGAAGCGTTAATGAAAGGTGAGCTGTAACTGGCAATTTCCGTTGTTTGCTTCCCTACCTTCAGAACGACCATCGTAATGTCATCTCTTTGCGGCAATCCTTCGGTAAAATCATGAATGGCCTCCGTCACAACGGCTTCGATCTCCGCAGCCGCTTTGCGGGAATGGCCGATAAGCAGGGGGACGAGACGCTCCAATTTGTACATGCCGCCTTCCCTGTTCTGCGCCTCGACGATGCCGTCCGTATAGAAAAAAACCATATCCTCTTCCTGAAGACTTACTTCCTTCTCTTTATACACTTGAGAGGGCAAACCGCCGAGCATGACGCCTTTAAGCTCTGGCGGTTCGATCGTGCCGACGGACGAACGGACGATTACAGGAAGATCGTGACCTGCATTGGCATATACAAATTTCCCCGAACCGGGGTCCCAGTCCGCGCAAAACACCGTAACGAACGATTTTAATTTTCGAAAATCCTGGTACAGTGCGTTGTTCATCGCCGTTAACGTCTCGCCGGGACCTTGCGTAGCTTCGGCCGCGCTGCGAAAAGCGCCTCTCGTTAAGATCATCAGCATGGCGGCCGGAATTCCTTTCCCCATGACATCACCGATGACAATTCGGATCTTTCCGTCGGCAAGCGGATAAAAATCATAATAGTCTCCGCCGATCAGCCTTGCCGGAATGGACACTCCCGACACTTCGCCGCTGGGCAGCTTCGGCTTTTCCCCGTTCAATAGAGTCGTCTGTATGTTTCTCGCCAGATGGATTTCCCGCTGCAGCGTTTTATCGAGGTCCGAAGTACCCAGATCACTATGAGCTTGATTCAAAGTTTTCCGGAACACCTTTGCCCCACCCCCACTCCTAGGCCCTTCATAATTTGGAACACCCCGACGGTGCTGAACAATTCGTTTACCGCTTCGTTAAGACCGGCGAACTCCACACCAATGCCGCGGGCGCTGGCTTCGTATAAAATGGAGAGCACCGCTCCGATGCCTGTGGAATCGATAAAATCCAGACTCGTAAAATCGACGATAATTTTGTTGATCAGATTGGGGATATCCGCCTTAAAGCTGTCTATGGTGGAATAGTCCAACAAACCGATGATTTTGATCGTACAGATCTCCCCGTGCACTTCATTATGCGTTTCCAGATGCATATGTGTTCCTCCCTTCTCACTCATGCAAAATTGCTACGAAAGTTTGAATTCCTTAATGCTTTGCAGCAAGGTGTTCGAGATGTTCGCCATTTCCTTCGACTGACCGTGCAAAGAGGCCAGCAGATTTGACAAAGCAATCGTGAATTCCGTTGTAAGAGCGGAGCTGTTCTGCGCCTTTTCTCTGATGGAGCCTATGTGTCCCAGGATATACTCCTTATCCTCATCGTTGTTAGAGCTTTGAACGGCTTCCTCTACCTTATCGAGGAAATAGAGCAGATCGTCCACAATTTCGCGCTGGTACATCGTCGTTTCCGTCGAAACGGAATACATCTTTTGTAGAGATTGATTAGCGTCGCTTTCCAGCGTCACGGAAAGCTTATAAGCATTCGTTGCCTGCTCGCTTGTAGCAAGGAAAACTTCGCTCAGCGATGTGACCATGCGATTCGCGCTTTCGGACAAGCTGCCCAATTCGCTATTGTCGACCACGTCGCTATTCGCTGTAAAATCCTTCGCCTCCAACGCGTTAATCTGCGATTTGATGCGTTGAATGTTGACATAGATGCGATTAAAGAACCTGGCCGTAACCAAAAACAGAGCGACAATGGCCAGCAGACCGGACAAGATCAGGATGATGGAATGACGGTACAGCGGTTTGATGATCGTGTCGTAATCCAATGCGGCATAGATAACCCGTTCCTTGTCGACCGGAATGAAAAGGGAATATATACTCCGGCCGTTCATATTCGTCACATAGCTCATCATCTTTGGCTCGTCCGCCATCCCTTTGAGGATTTCAGCATCCTTATCCGTGCCCAATGCGAATGTCCCATAGATGATTTTCGGCTTGGGCGGGAACAGCTTGGCCGCCAGCTCGGGATCTTTGAACACTTGCGGATTTAAGACCGCGATTTCTTTCACATACGTGTTTTCTTCCGTAACGGTCTTGATCCACTCGTTCGGACCGACAGCAGCGGTATATTGATACACTTCATTGGATTCGAGATACGGATTAATAATATAATTCGTGCCTTGCTTTACGTAGTAGGCATATTTGAAAAACACCGGCTTGTCGTCATGGGAACCCGATTGGGAGATCGGAAGCACGTGAGTGTTCGCATCTTGATACGAAACCAAGCCGGTAACTTGCCTTCCTTCCAATCTGGCCTTCATGTCGTTGTACCCTTCGATATAACCGATCTTCTTAAAGCTGAAGCCGATTTCTTTCGGGTCCGTCGCTCTGACTCCGACGATGTCGTCGCCCTGTACAGCCATGATCGTAATGCCGGTAATATGCAGCTGTTCTTTAATTTTCTCAAGTTCTTCAGCTGTAATATCCTTCCAATCTTTTTCACCCAAAATATCTCCGATATGATTCGCGTAAGAGACGAGCTTCAAGTCGATCTGATGCTCAATCGCTTTGCCGGCCTCATCCGTAGATTTAATGCCGTGAACGATACTTTCGGAAATCATATTGGACTCTTCGTGAAGCGTATTGGTGATTTGCTGCTTGATGAGAAAAATCTGTACAGCGCCGGTGAATGAAACAATCAGCACTAAGACGATAAATAGTCTGGACAGAAATTGTCTGCGTAACGAAATTCTCTTGCGGTCCATCTCATACACCTCCAAATTCCGCAGCCGCCAGTTTACGCAATGTAACCTTATCTATTTTCCCTTGGGAGACCGGCACCTGCTCGACCAACTTCAGCTGATCCGGCACTTTGTACTTGGCTATTCTGCCTTCCAAATACGAGTATAGCTCCTGCAAGGCGAGCTGCCGCTCGGGAACGATAAAAGCAACGATTTGTTCTCCCAAAATCTTATGCGGTGCGCCGACGACGACAGCCTGCTTGACCTTGGGATGAGCGGCAAGCAGGCGCTCTATCTCTGCAGGAACGACTTGCTGGCCCCCCTTTTTGATCAGATCCTTGATTCTGCCCACAATCGCGATCCGGTCTTCTTCCGACAGGCGGGCGATATCGCCGGTATAAAACCATCCGTCCCGGAAGACCTCATCCGTCAAATCCGGACGTTTATAATACCCGGCAAAGCCGCTCGCCACCTTGAAGGCGACTTCACCGGTATCGCCGTCGCTATCGACCAGCTTGCAGCTTACACCTGGCAGCAGCTTCATGTCAGGCCCGTCGCGGACATCGTTCTCCGAGTAGAGAAGGCCTGCCAGCTCACTCATGCCGTAATGATTGCGGAACTTGCAATTCGGCAATTCGGAGAATACCGCAAAAGCATCGTCCCTGACCGGTTCTCCGGCGAGTGCGCACAGTTCGATCCGCTCGAGCGCGGCCGGGTTCGCATGTTTGGCGAACAGGGCCAACGCTTTGAACAGCGATGGCGTGGCCGAGAGCTTGTTACAGCCCTTCTCCGCCATGAGCTTGACGAGAGAAGGGAAATCGTACGATTCGGCTACCGTTACATGAACTCCGTTGTACAGTCCAGCCAAAATGACACTAAGCCCATAATTGCCGGCAGCCGGAACGAGGGAAAACAGCCGGTCGGACGGGGCGAATTCGTGCAGCAGCGTCAGCGCCGTCTTGTTATGCTCAAACCAGCTCGTCGTTACCATGATGCCTTTAGGAACCCCGGTGCTTCCCGAGGAGCAGCTGATGATGTGCGCGGGAATCGCTTCGGCGGGCCGCTCCACGCCTTCGCATTCCTCCTCCGTCCACTTGCCGTCTCCGGATAGACGGAACAGCACCGTTTGCTTTCCGCTGCCGCCGGCCCATTCTTTGACTGCCTGTGCGAAAGGGAACCCGTTGTACTGCTCTGCCGTAAATACGACATGAGGGTCGAGAAATTCGAGTAATGCCCCCAGATCTTCTTTACGAAAATATGGGCTGATCGGGACGACAACGCCTCCGAGCCGATTGACGGCAAAAACAAGCGACAAGTAGTGAAACACAGGCGGGACGAGGAGGCCGACTTTTTTTCCTTTCAAGCTTCCATAAGGCTTTAACAGGTTCTCGTATCGAATCGTCTCCCGGCCAATGTCCTCCATACTGTATTCTCCGGACGGTGTCGACAAAAGCGGCTTTGCCCGGTCTGCCGTATGCTCTATGATCCAATCCGCTAAATTGGGCAACATTATCTCCTCCCCGCCAAGAAACAGTACATGCTCCCTACGGTATGTATGGCCCCCATATCGGAAATTTGGCCGATGTCAACTCCGAATTGTTCGGTCAAGCGGACGATCAAATTAACCATCTGCAGCGAATCGATGCCCAAATCGTCTCGAAGCGATGCGTCTTCACGAATGCTGTAAACCGGCACGCGCGAAAGCTCGGATAGGCTCTGTTGAAAGTCTGCAAACGTCATTCAGCTTTATGCCCCTTCCATAAACCACGCCGCCGCCGTCTTTCGAATCTCACCCAGCTTAAAGTTGCAGCAATGGCCCTCATTTTCGTATTCGATCATTCGCTTGCCTTCCGGCAATTTGCCGTACAGCGCATATATCTGTTCATCTTTGACCATCGTATCTTTCTTTCCATGGAACAGCATGACGGGCTTGCCGGCCTCGAACCGCTCCAGCTCGGGCAGAAGAACCGCATCGTCTTCGAGAATGCATGCCATCCGCTCCAGGAAATACTCAGGCAGAACCAAGCCTGCTTCGAACGCCGGACTTACCGCCGCAGCCTTCTCCACCTTCGGGTGGAAGCTGCCATGCACTGCCCAGGAAGCTCCGCTGCTCGTACCGAACAAGAAAATCGGCAGCCCGGGAAATCGCCCGGCGGCCTCATCGATCACCTGGCGTATGAACAGCGTCCAGTTTGCCCGCGATGCTTTCAAGCCTTGCTTGAGGAGCGTCTCTCCCTGTCCGGGACCGTCGACGTGCAGCGTAGCGAAGCCCGCATGGACAAATTCCGATTCGTAAGTAAACAGCTCTTCCTTGGACGAATCGATCGGGCTTACGAGCACAACGCAGCCATGCGGCGACTCTGGTATCCGCATTCGCCCGCAGCATTCGCGCTCCTTCACCGGGATCGAAACCGGAATGATTGGAATTTCGGAAAGGCGATCCGCATTCTCGAACATCGCCTTGCAGCGTTCAAACCAATACCGTTTGTCCTCCGTCACTTCCGGATATATCCACTGAATGAGGTAATAGTATAAACCCGCGGTTCGCCACATATGCTCGGATTCCTCGTATTTTCCGCTCTCGGCACAAACCGCCGCCGCTTTCTGATATTGAAGAGCCTGGCTCTGCAGCCCCTCGATCCAATGGGATATATCGGTTAATTCCCGCCGCAGTTCGGCAATCCCCGCCGCCGCAATGCCGTGTACGAACCAGCGGTCCCAAAACCGGTCGAACAGTTTGGCTGTCAACAGCGTTTTCCGGATGGTCGCCCCGGACGATGTGACTTGATTCAATGAACTCACCACTCTTCTCTCGTATGAATGAGTATGGGATTGAAGTATTCGATCAAACGCATGCCCGGACGGTTAAAAGGACGAAATGTAATGGAGTACCTTTTGAAAGGAATGAACTGTTCGCCTTGAACGCACTGCAAGTCAGAATAATTCCCTTCAAAATCAACCACATTATCCTTTTTTATCCACCCATATGTGCAAACATGCCGGGATGAAGCAAGCTCCAGCTGATTCATCGCTTTGCCGATTCCTATTTTTTTTATAGCAATCAGCTCATGAAGCTGCCTCGGTATTTGCTCGGAGTCGATAACGACAAAGTTATGAGATACGATGTACGGAAGCTCTTCGGAATATAGAACGGATTCCCGATGTATCGTTCTCCCTGTTGTCTGCTGACTGAGCACCCGCACGAATATCTGCTTACCGACCAAACGCTCGAGCATATCCGTCGTCTTTTCCTCTGTCGCGAGCAGCTCGCCTAATAGTGCGATTGGATTACGTTCCAGTCTTTGATCGGTCATGAGTCCCGCACCTCCCCTTGTTCCCCTTGATTCCTGGAAAAAATGAGAATGAGAGTGGTTCCAACGCTTGGAATCGTCGAGAGTACGACCTGCTGGGCTATTTTCATCATTAAGGTGAAGCCTTGTCCCATGGACTTTTTGGTCGAATACCCCGCCATTAGAGTCGTGTAAGGGAGCAGCTTCAAGGGAAAGCCAGGACCCGAATCTTCCACCAATACGTTGAACGACGTATCTGTCTTAACGATCGTCATCTTGCCTTCCTTGGCATGCTTGAGGATATTGGTCACGGCTTCCGATATGACGAGAAGATGGCTCATCACATGAACCGCCAGGATGCCGTTCTCGAGCAAATATTGCTTGGCCGAATCCCGCGCCTTCGGAATATCCGCTCTTTCCTTAATGACCGCTTCGCAAATGACGGTGCCTTGTCGGTAGGCCGCCACTTCATCCTCCCGGATCAGCAAAAACTTTTGCTGCGTTACCGCGTGGATGACATCCCGGTACACTTGCCACGTCGCTTCTTCCCTATCTCGTCCGGCGAATTCGGCTTGCTTCCGTGTACAACAGCTATGGAGCTCCTCTCCGATCTCTTCATATACATCAAGCAAACATTGATGGTATTTGTCGGGCAAGCGCATTTCTTTGATTCGCAAATATACATCCCGCTCTTGCATGACCCAATCGACGAGGCAGGATCCCAAATATAAGAGATAATCTTCCGCGATCTCTTTGGTTTCCGTATAAGCCTCTTTCGCAAATGCAACATATACGAGCTCTCCGGACGCACAGCTCTCCAATCGAAGAAGCTCGCCCATCCGATTCGCGATCCATCCGATTAACGCCCTTTTGCGGTGCTCCTGCAAGTTATGAAGCGATACAGGCCGAGGCATAGCATGGGACTGATCCTCCGCATGGGGTTCACCGGAACCAAACAGTTTCCTCAGCAAGGTCTTCATTTAGGATCGGCCGCCTCCTCATAAAATTCCGAGTGGGGGCATGATCGTTATTTCATCAATGGATGCACCTTCAGGCTGGCATAAAATATAAATCAAATGCCGGGCTAACGTTTGAACAGGTATCATCTGCGACATATCCGGCTTGCTGTCCATTCGGTCCCAGAACGGGGTAGCCACTGCTCCCGGCAGTACGGCCGTCACTTGAATACCCTTACCCCGAAGCTCAGCCTGCAGTACTCGGGATAATCCCAGCACTCCGAATTTCGAGGCAGAATAGCCGCCGCATCCGGGAAGCGCCGTAGCGCCGGCAATCGATACGACGTTGATCATTCTCCCCTCTCCCCGCTCCGCCATATGCCGTCCGAACGCTTTGCAGCAAAGGAACGTGCCTCGCAGATTGACGGCGATCATTCGATCGAAATCCTCGGCGGCCAGCGATAATACAGAGTCGAACACACCGGTTCCAGCACAGTTAATGAGAGCGTATACATTTCCGAAACGCGTGATCGCCGCCTCGGCAAACTGGTTTACAGCCCGTTCCTCGGATACATCGACCGGTACCGGATACACTTCCGATTTCAAAGTGGAAGCAAAGCGGGATAATTCTTCGCCATCTCTGGCACCGAGAACCAGATTGGCTCCAAGACCGCTCAGCAGCTCGGCCGTTTGTTTGCCGATCCCTTTGCTTGCTCCGGTAATGACGATCGTCTTGCCCCGAACATGCCTTCCGCAGTCGATCATGACCTCTCCTTGGGACCGAAGTACTCAAAATAATTTTTCTCGGTTTCCCATAGCCCGATCTTGTACAGATTCGGAATATGAGGCTGAAGCATGTTGTAGATCACCATCGCCACGACTTCCGACGTCGGATTCAAATTGCGGAAGCGGTCGGTATCCAAATTCAAATGCTTATGGTCAAATTCGTCAAGTACAACTTGATCGACGATCTCGTCAAGTTCGGCAAGATTGACGATCATGCCGGTAACCGGGTCAGGTTCGCCATTCACGGTTACGTCCAAATAATAATTGTGGCCGTGCCCGTGAGGATTGTTGCACTTCCCGAATAACCGGACGTTCTCCTCAGGCGATAACTGATCGCTATGTAAACGATGCGCTGCGCAGAAATGATATTTTCTCGTAAGCTGAATCATCCCGCCCGCCTCCTTTGCCGACGATAAGTAATGGTTCTCATATAGCCGGATTCGATGTAGTTGGCATACTTCAAACCGGTGTTCAAGGCACTGCCAAATATAGGAAACCAGATTTTCCGTCGTGGGAATGCGTGTCCGAAACCAGGGATGTTCGCGGTCCAGGAATTTGCCGTCCAGTTCCGCAGCGACAAATGAATTCACGATGCGTTTGATTTCCGTCGTGTTGACGACGATGCCGGAAGCTTCATTGAGGCTTCCTTTGACCATGATGTCCAGTTTATAATCGTGCCCGTGACCATTCGGGTTGCTGCAGGGTCCGAAAACCCGGCGATTCTCTTCCTCGCTCCAATGCGGCACCCGATATACATGAGTGGCGGAAAAATCGATAGTTCGCGATAAAACCGGCACGCCAGCCCCCCTCACTTGTGTCTTAATCTCATGTTTCAGCGGAAGAAGAGGAATGTCCTCTTATATGGATTCTGCCAATTTTAACCCCTTGACAGGGAACGCTCGAATTCCTCGCAAAGTGCGATATTGTCGCCGAAAACTCCCCTTTTGAGCGTCGCCAACACCGGCGAACTCTTCCTTGTACATCTCGGCCACTCGTTTCGGCGTATCGCGCAGTCCTTCGCGTGCTGGTACTTCGCCGATTTCCCGGAGCAGGCTGCGGATACATTCTTGTATGGGTTCTGTTGGCTTTACGATGTTATTGAGCAGCGGATTCATAATCTCAGGCCTCCTGTTGTAAAATGAAAAATCCAGTCCCGAAAAGCAGGACTGGATCCGCATGCATCCTATCCTTTTTCGGCAACCCGGCTGTCATAGCGTGACCGCTTTAGACCCGTGGCTTTGCGTCCCTATCTTTCGAAAGGTTTGCCATTTGTCGTTAAGGAATTACATTAAATTCGTGACAAAATACGGTGGTATATACAGATTATAATACAAAATTCGACATAATAAAAGATTTTTCTACAAATCTTGCAGTTATTAATTTCCATGCCCTTTGACTACACAGGTCATGAAACGAGCAACGAACAAGCAACCCCTCCACTTTGGTCTCCTCGAAGGAATAACGAGAAAAACCCAGCCCGAAACGGAGGACTGAATGCGGTAGTTCCTTTAGACCTTCTGCTTCGCCTTATAGAAAGCGTATCCGTTCCCGCCGTTTTTCTTCGCTTCGTAAAGCGCCGTGTCCGCTTGTTGAAGGAGAATGTCGACTTCCTTGCTGTCATTCGGATATAAGCTGATTCCGATGCTTGAAGATACCGACAGTTCATGACCTTCTATCCTATAGGGTCTGGACAACAGCAGATTCATTTCCGCAACGATTTGTTTCATCGACTCCCTATCGGCATTCGGAAAATATCCCGTGAACTCGTCTCCGCCAAGCCTGGAAAAGATGCCGCCGACCATCTGACGCAATCGCCGGCTTACTTCCTGAAGCAGAAAGTCTCCCGTTCGATGTCCCAGCGTATCGTTGATTATCTTGAACCGGTCCAAATCCAGGAACACCATTCCTCCGCATCGATTCTCCTGATTGCCGCTCTCCACCAATTGATGAAAACGAACCCGATTCGGCAGACTCGTTAAGGAATCGTGATAGGCCAAAAATTGAATAGTTTCTTCCGTTTTTTTTCTTTTGGTGATATCCCTGAAAATCATGAGAGAACCGGGGGAGGTATGATCTTCAAGACGAATGCCGCTGATCTCCGCATAAAACGGAGTTCCGTCCTTGCGCCTGAATATCAATTCTTTCGATCCTTTAAATTCACCGGTTACCTGTATCGTATCGATCACCATACGGGCTTCTCCCCAAGAATCGGGATGTACCAGATCGATGAATGTATAGTTTCTCACGTCCGTTTCTTTATCAAGACCAAGGCATTCAACGCCGGCGCGGTTGATATATTGCAGCTTGTCTGCGGCAATGACAATAAGTGGATCGGGGATGATTTCAACAAGCTGGCGATGTCTCTCTGCGCTTTGCATAAGCTCTTCCCTTGCCCTCTTCAGCTCTGTAATCACCTTGGCGATGCCGTAAACGCCACGGACTTCACCGTCGATATAAATCGGAATGTTCGTAACGGATATCACGGAATAATCGGTATCGCCTTTGCGTATAGCTCGAAGCTCATATTTTTGCACGTCGCCTCGTATCGCTTTTTCGAAGTGTTCATTAACCCTCGACAAATCTTCCGGATGAATGACGGGAGCGAACGGCAAATTTTGAAGCTCTTCTCGGGAATAGCCGGTTACTTCAATCGTATTGTCGTTAAACGTTTGAAAGCGGCCTTCAAGATCAATGGTAAAGACTGCATCGGGATGATGATCAAACAGCGATTTGTACCGCTCGTTGCTCTCTTCGAGCTCCATGCTGGCTTGTTTTAAATGGGATATATTTTGGGCGATGCCGTAGACACCCTCGATTTCGCCATTCACGTATATGGGCAGCGAAGTAATGCTCATGTAAAGGTATATACCCGATCTGCGCCTATCCGCTATCCGGAGCTCTTCGGTTTGAACGCTGCCGGCCATCGCTTTACCGAACCCTTCAATCGCCCGCGGCAAATCGTCCGGATGAATAAATGAATGAAAAGGCATCCCTTCGAGCTCTTCAATCGAATAACCGGCAATGTCCAACGTTTTTCGGTTAAAGCTCTGAAATCGTCCTTCGGAGTCCGTTGCAAAGACAGCATCGGGATTATGTTCGAACAACGACATGTACCTCTGTCTGCTCTCCTCCATCTTCATTTCCTTCACCTTTGAGTCGGTAATGTCCCGGTATATGGCGATCATGCCGATGAGCTGACCTTGCCCGTCATCAATATTTGAGAATGAAATGGAAACATCAACCTCGGTGCCATTCTTGCACACCCGGCGTGAAATGATATTGCTGACCTTGCCGCTTTCAAGCATGTTCCGATAAATCATTTCCGACTCGTGACGCAGCGATTCCGGTACAAATACATAGCTTGAATAGTTCATTTGAGCCAACTCCGCTTGCCTCCAACCGAACAGCTCTTCGAAAGCGCGGTTTACCCGTATAATTGTTGTATCCCGCCCGGTAATCATGACTGCATCGGAAAGGTTGAATAACAGCCTGTCCAAGAAGCGGCCGGTAATTAAAGCACTCTCCCGATCGTTGTTCATATTCACAGGTTCACCTCTTATAAATAACGTCGGAATCCTCAAAACACCGATGTGCGGTTACCAGGTAAAGGTAAACTCGTAGTAATGTTCGTCTGCTCTCCTGCTCTCAATATTTTTCACTTCCGTATCGAACATTTCAAAAAAGCCGCAAACGACACCTTCACTAAATTTTAAGGGTTGTCTTACCGTGTAGTGGACGACGAAGCGCCCGATTTCGTAATGCATCACTTTTGCCCGTTCATGTTCAGGCAACCCGCTGATGGCTCCGTCAAATACCTCCCTGTAGCCGATCAAAAGATCCTCCAAACTACGGTAACCCAACTCTTCCACAAAAAACTTCCTGCCATGTTTGACAATCGCTCTCCCGGCATTCTTCAATGCATGCTCCGTAACTCTCATCGATATATCTTGCAGCATGTCTGTGTACAAATCCCAAGAATACCACTCGTCATCAAGCATCTCTTCGATTCGTTTTTGATATTCCGGAAATTTCTTATCCCCGGCAATCAAAGATCGAATGACAAATTTGCAGAATTGCCCTTTCAGTTTGGCATCCGGATTATTCACACGCTCATAGAAAGCATATTTATTGGCAGGCTCCAGCATCAACTCAAACTCTGACAAAGGAAGCGGTTTGCTGAAATAATACCCCTGCACTTCATCGCAACGGTAGTTATCCAGCATCTTCAGTTGTTCTTCGGATTCCACGCCTTCGGCGATCACCTTCAGCTGCATATTGTGCGCCAGCGAAACGATGGTCGAAACAATGGCTGCATCGCTTTGATCGGACATCAGGTCTCTGATAAAAGAACGGTCGATTTTCAGCTTGTGCACTGGCAATTTGCTCAGATAACTTAAGGAACTGTAACCCGTTCCGAAATCGTCAATGCTGATAATGACGCCAAGGCGATTCAACTCAATCAGCGTACCGAGCACTTTATCTATATCCATTGCAATACTCTCGGTGATTTCCAATTCCAGCAAGTTCGTTTTAATTTCGGAAGCTTGCAGCGCATTTCGTACGACATCCACGAGGTTGCCGTTCTGGAATTGCCGGACCGACAGATTCACGCTTACACAATGATAAATACCATTTTGCTGCCAGGCAGCGATTTGATCGCAAACGCTCTCTAAGATCCATTCCCCTATTTCGTTTATAAGTCCGCTATCTTCGGCCAAAGGAATGAAACGTGCAGGGGAAATCATCCCGAGCTCAGGATGATTCCAACGTAACAGAGCTTCCGAACCGACGATATGATGCGATTTGACGTCGTATTTGGGTTGATAATAAATGCTAAGCTGCCCGCCCGACAGCGCATGCTGCAAATCATACTGCAACCGGATATCTTCCAAATTCTTTCTGCTCGCGATGTCAGAATAGAAACGGTACGTGTTTCGGGATTCTTTGGCCAGGAACATAGCCGTATCCGCACAATTCATTAGGGATTCCGGCGTGGATGCGTGCAACGGCGATACGGCTACCCCCAGGCTCGCTTTGACATAAAACGGATATCCTTCCATGACAACCGGCTCTTGAAAATATTCCTGGATTTGCCGCACTTGACGCTCCAGCTCTTGCTGGTCGGAAAAATCGCTCAAAATAATCGTAAACTCATCGCCACCTAGACGGGAGATGAATCCGTTACAGTCATTCTTCACCGCCGCAAGACGATCGGCCACTTCCTTTAATAACAAATCTCCTGCAGAATGCCCCAGGGAGTCGTTGATATATTTAAACCTATCCAAATCCAAATAAATCAAAGCTACCATGCGCCCGTTTCGTTTGGACAGATTCAAGGTATCTTTCAGTTGTTGATTAAAATATCTGCGGTTAGGCAAAGCGCTCAGCTCATCGTGATACGCCAAGAAATGGGCCATACGGGAGGCTTCCGTCTGTTCGGTAAAGTTGATCACTACCCCATTCAACCGCACCGGATTTCCCGCCTCGTCTTTGATGACGGAGATTCTCATCATATGATGCGCGTCCGATCCGTCGGAATTCGGGTATGAGAATTCGATTGCTTTAGCTTCCTCGGATAAAATTGAATGACGGAACTGTTCATAGGTTATCTTTTTGTTCGAACTGCACATTTCCCAAAGTTCATAAAGCGTGTGGAAACGTCCATCCGACATGCTTGCAGAAAAAAGCTTTGAAAGAATGCCGGAAAAAGTCATCATCCGGTCTTCACTTACATGGTAGGACCAAAAGCCCGCATCCAAACTGCTCAATATGGAGTTAAATTGCTCCTGCGTCTGAACCAATGTATGGTTCATGCTTGTTTGCTCTGAAATATTACGGGCAATAATCAAGCCCGCCGGGAGACCGTCATACTGAATGGGAATACCGCTGTAGGTGACATCGATCCAAATTCCGTCTTTTCGTATCGTTTGGGTAAACTGCCCTGTGAACATCTCGCCTGAGTAGAGGCGTTCCATGTTTTGCAAGTCCTTGGCATCATAAACAAACCTGTTGATATCGGTACCTATCAGATCTTCCGCAGACTGGTAACCTGTTTCTTTCAAAAAAGAATCGTTAACAAAGACAATGCGTCCTTGCGAAAAAATCATGACCGGGTCAGGAGACAAGCGGATGCACCGACGAAAATTCATGCTATCTTCCTGAATCAAACGATCGATTTGATCATTTCGTTGAGATTCACTAGTCATAAACGGCCCCCTCCACATAGCAAATAGCCGCAATTATCCTACTTACAGTATTGTAGCAATTCAGCAATTAATCCAGAGGAAATACGTGGATCATTGAGACATTTGGACGTATACCTGAAGACGGACTACCTGCGGCCCGATAAAGAACCTACTGTCAATTGGCGTATGTATGTATTCCGATGCTCCCAAACGGGCGGCTGTTTACCGCACCAACCGACTTGCATGTGCGGATCAAATGACAACTTCAGTCCCTCTTCAAAAAAACAAAAAAATCATCCCAAAAAAGCAGGATGATTGCACGGCAATATTCCCAACTTTTCGGCAACCCAGCCACCATAGGAATTCCCTTAGGTCTGAAGCTTTGCGTCCCAACCTTTCGGTAGGTTTGCCCTTTTCGAAGCATCTATATAGTTCTATTTAACTATAATTTGTCGACATAATCAATGAATTTCGATATATATCGACATGATTTTACAATTCGAAACTGAAAACCTTCCCCAATTCGAAGTCTGAGATGGTGTTTCCCCCATCAATGTTGTATTGGAATTATCGGAGCTTATCATGTATTCGTCTGAAAATAAGGCTGCCTGAACGCAACCTGTCCTTGGCAACCTTTGAATTGCAAATCCTTTATTAATGCAATGAGACTAGCCGCTGACTCATGATTTGTACCTAGCTCAATTAACAGGAGCGACCGGCGCTTCCGGATTACCCCTCCTCCTCCAACACCTTCCCAAATGTTACCGCCCTCCCCCTAATATACATGCACTAAGAGCTTTCCAACCGTAAGGGAGCGTGCGTGACGCCATGACACCAACGGAAATTCAGCAGCTCGAGCGAGCCATCGA
>NZ_JBHLWN010000058.1:0-23584 GCF_042432825.1 Paenibacillus chartarius
TCTGGGGTGGTCAGGGAAAACCCTTGTCCCACCTGACTCGGCGAACGCCGAGAGTCTATTAAATTGATAGGTGGAGAATGCATAAACCGCAATCATCACAACGGCAGCGAAAATGAACAGCCATGCCCATGCATAAAACGTATCCAGCGGCTTCTTGATGATTTGTTCGGGGATGAATCGGAGGATGGACATATTCAAATACGTGGAACTGGCGTAAGCCGTATAATAGCGGCTTCCCGAAATCTCATAAGTTCCCGTTTGCGCGAGCGAAGCAGGGTTTGTTTGTTGAACGAAAGCGTCCATATTTTCCTGCAGCGGCTCGGTGGAGCTGCCTACCAGGAGGTCGCCAGATTGATTGGAGATCAATACGATTCCGCTTCCTTTATAAGTGTTAAGATGACTTAACGCTTCGCGGAGCTTTTCCGTATCCAGCTCGATTTCGATCACAAATAACGGCAGTTCCCCTTTGGCGGCCCCCTGCTTGGAGGCGCTTAGGAATAAGCTGCCTTTCCATTCGATAACCTGGTTGTTACGCGCACCTGCTTTGGGCCGTTGCTCATTATAAGCAACCGCGTCGAAATCGCTGGTCCCGTTTGCGGATGAAATGGATTTGGCAATCGGAACAATGCTGGCGCTCACATTTTTGATATACATGCTGCTGTTTTGAATCGCATTGAGCCGCTTCCACAGCGTATTGATTTTTTCCGTTCGCTTATAGGCATCCATGGAATTCCAAGTCAAGGTCAGTTCATTGAGCACCTCGTCTTCCAGGATGCCGTATTGCAGAAGCTTCATTCGTTCAATCTCGTTCTCCAGGTCGGTTAGATAGAATGTGATCTGGGAAACGGCCGTTTTGGAGATGTCTTCGCTTGCCGTCTGTACGATCCAGTGATACAGATAAACGCCAAACGAAATAATGGGCAGCATGATCAATAAGAAAGTCGCGAGCAGCCGAAGAAAGATCGTATTTCGCAAAGAGAACGGTTGGCGCTTGAACAAGGGAAGCCTCCAGCTTTTTCTTTCATTATTAGCCCTTCACGCTGCCAAGAACAATACCTTTCACAAAATATTTTTGCAAAAACGGATACGCCATAATAATCGGAAGAGAGCCCAGAAAGATCTGTGACGATTTCAGCGTTCTGTCGGAGATCAGAGCCAGGTTCAACGCTTCGTCGCGGGACATGTTCGACAAATTTTGCTGAATGACAATCGTCTGGATATAGCTTTGCAGCGGGTAATGGGCCGGGTCGCCCATCAGCAGCAGCCCGTCAAACCAGCTGTTCCAATGCTCCACCATCGAAAATAATGCAAGCGTGGCAAGCGCCGGTGTGGAGATCGGCACATAAATTTTCCACAATATCGTCCAGTGGCTGGCACCGTCCATGAGGGCGGCCTCCTCAAGCTCTTTGGGAACCTCCCGGAAAAAATTAAGAAGCAGCACGATGCTGAAAACAGGCACCGCGCCAGGTAAAATCAGCGCCCAGATCGTATCCAGCAAATTGTACTGTTTGATGGTCGTGTACCAAGGGATCAAACCGCCGTGAAACAGCATGGGAATAAAGAAAATCCACGCATAGACGAGCCGAAATCGAAACGCGCCCGATTCTTTGGATAAGGGATACGCTACTAGTATAGTTAGCAGCAAGTTTAACGGCGTCCCCATCGCAATGCGCTCCAAGGAAATGAGCATGGACTGCCAGAACGCTTCCCGGCTTGCCGTATAAGCGTAAGATGCCAGTGTGAAATCGACCGGCCAAAGCTTCACATAGCCCGCCGCCGCCGCAGTGCTGGAGCTGAACGAAACGGCGATGATATGGATTAGGGGAAGCACGCAGATGAACGATATCAAGATGAGAAACAACGTGTTCAGAACGGAAAACCATTCCATGCGCTTTCGGGATGCCCCCGCCATTCCATTCGAAACAAGTCTGGCTGATGCCGGTTGTGACACTGCTTTCCCTCCTTCTAGAAGATGCGGTATTTGGCGAATCGATAGGCAGCGAAATAAGAGACGGATATCAAGATCAGGGATACGACCGATTTGAAAAGTCCGACCGCGGTCGCCACACCGTATTGAGCATCCAACAACCCGATCCGGTAAACAAACGTGTCCAAGATGTCGCCGCTTTGATAAACCTGAGGACTGTACAGATTGAATACTTGATCGAAGCCCGCATTCAGCAGCTGTCCTAAGCTTAGAACGGATAAGAGCACGATCACCATCCGCATGCCGGGCAGGGTGATATACCACATCTTATGCCATCGATTTGCGCCGTCCATCGTCGCAGACTCGTAAAGTCCGGGATCGATGCCGGTGATGGCCGCCAAATAAACGATAGTCCCGTATCCGAAGTTCTTCCATATGTCGGATAGGATCAGCGTAAACGGAAACCACTGATTGTCCCCGAGGAAAAATATTTTTTTCATGCCAAGGGCGCCCAGCAATTCGTTGACGATACCGGTGGAAGGGGACAGAATATCGATCAGAATTCCGCTAAGGACGACCCAGGAGAGGAAGTACGGCAAATAGATCGTTGTCTGGACGCTTCGCTTGATCCATTCATGCTTCAATTCATTCAGAAGGATGGCGAATACGATCGGCACGATCAAGCCTAGAACGAGCTTAAGACTGGAAATAAAAAGGGTATTCCATAGGACCTGCTTGAAGCTCGGCAAGTTCCAAACATAGTCGAAATTATCTAATCCGACCCACCGCTGATCGCCGAAGAGGCCTTTCGCCGGGATAAATTTCTGGAACGCGATAATAATTCCTGCCATAGGCACATACGAGAATAAGACAATCAGCACCAGACCCGGTAATATCATCAGATGCAGGGGAAGCTCTCTGCGCATTTTCCTCAATATCATATCCATCCTCCTTCAGTCCCCTTACGATCCGCAAAAATATAAGCAGAGGAAGGAAGGTTCATCCGTCCTCTGCCCGTTGCCGTGCTTACTTCTTCTTTGCCGCATACCAGTCGTTTACTTCTTTCGTAATCTGTTCTCCGCCCAGCTTGGTCCAGTCTTGCACGAACTTGTCGAATTCATCCGTAGAAGCGCCCATGATAATTTTGGTATACGTCTCGTTTTGCAGCTTTTCCAGCGTCGATTTGCGCTCAACCATCGTAGGAGTCGGTGCGCCGACGAACTTATCCATGAGGAACATGTTGTTTTTATCGTATTGATCGACAACTCCCTCGGAGCCTTCCGGACCGTAAATCCGCTCCCAGCCCCACAGCGCAAACCCTTCCTTCGATCCGGAATGATAGGCTTCAAGTTTTTCCTGAATGGTTTTAGGCTCTCCCTGCAGTTTGGAAAAGTCTCCGGATTTGCGGGCCGCATCAATCGCTCTGAACGCCTCCACATTTTTCTTCACGGGAGCCGGCTGTACCGGAGATAGCTGCCATACGCTCTCTGCTTCAGGCGGCGCATAATACTTGTCGAACTCCGCTGTCTTGCCGAAGTTTTTCTCCAGATGCAGATTGAACATTTTGATGACCGCTTCGGGATGCTTGACTCCCTTCTTCACCGCAAAGAACTTGGTCGTACTGAACTTCAAAGGCACTTTAGGCGGTTCGCCGGTATCGGAAACAATCGGGAACGCACGCCACTGCGCTTTCGGGTCGTTGTTCTTGTTTAACTGCAGCGGCCAGATGGAATTCCACTGTTCGCCGTATTCCATGCCGATCTTCCCGGCCGCGATTTGCTCGGATACTTTGCCTCCGTCTTTAATGCCGAATTCCTGATCCAGCTCACCGTTCTTAAACATCGTCTGCAGGGCTTGAAGCGCTTTCTTTATTTCCGGTTGAATACCGCCGTAAACGAGCTTTCCGGTGGCATCCGCCACCCACATTCTCGGATAGGCTCCATACCCGGCCATGAACCCTTCCAGCCCCATGGCTCCGCCCCATAAGTCTTTCGTTGCCCCGAGGCCGAACGTATCCCTTTTACCGTTGCCGTCCGGATCGTTTTCCGCGAAGGCCTTGGAGATCGCTTGCACATCAGCCATGGTCTTCGGAGGCTGTAATCCGAGCTTCTGCAGCCAATCCGTTCGAATCCAGATAAACATGGCGCGTTCAAGCGAGGAATCCACCTGCGGGACCGCCATCAGCTTGCCGTCGATGGTCGCTGCGTCGAACGGGCTCGAGCCCTCCTGCGACATAATTTCTTTGGTTAACGGAGAAGCATATTGCTGATATAAATCCGTCATATCTTCAATCTGGCCGGAGTCGGCCAATTGCTTCAGCTGCGTTGCGTTCACCGCAATCACGTCCGGCAGGTCGCCGGAAGCTAACGTGACGTTCAATTTCTGCAAATATTGCTCTGAAGTATCGTTTCCTTTGACGACCCATTTATTTTTAATGTTGATGCCGAGCTGCTCCTTATATAAGCGGGTCCAGCGGTTGTCCTCAAACGTCTCGCCCTTCAGAACGCCCAGCACGTTGTTTTCTACAACATCGCTGAGATTCCGGATAAAGGATACTTCGATCGGCGGATCGTATTTGCCTAACGGATCGGCATTTGTCGCTTTTGCCTCGCTCTTTGTATTGTTCCCCGTTTCAGCCTGGGAAGCCTTGCCCTGCCCGTCATCTGCCGGTCCGCTTGGTCCGCTGCACGCAGATAAAACAGCGGCTATCGTCATGAACGAAATGAGTAATGCTTTGGATCTGTTTTGGTTCACTACCCTGTTCCTCCCCCGATCGTATAAGTTAACTTCCCTGCATGAAGACGTTGTTTCTGCTTTTATTATAGGATTGGCGAATACTGCCAAACAATGTGCATCTTTTTACTTTGTTTACCCGTCATTGACACTTTGAAAGCGCTCTCCGTCTAAGGGATGCCTCCCTATGATCTTTACTTGCCGGCTTTTGCTTCGGCACGCATTTTTACGATCTTTTGAGCTTTTGCCGTGTCCACGGCAAGCACATCGTTCCAGCCGAGACCAGCCACATCGGTTTTCATCTTGGCCCACAGCTGGTCGAATTCCGCCTGGCTTTTGGCGAATACCATTTTCCAGGACGTGTTCTTCACATAGTTCGATATCTGGCTGCGTTTGTTTTTAATGTCCGATGAATCGGTGCCGAGACTCGTATTGATATTGGGGACGATATCGATCATATTATTTTTCAGATAGTAGTCGGTTGCATTCGTTGCATTATAGGTTTTCTGCCAATCGATCGTTAACGCCGTCTTGTTAGCTTCTATCGTAGAGCTCCAGTAGTTGTTGTTATAGAATTCACCCGTATCCGGATCTTTGACAAAATCGCTCATGATCATGCTGTTGATCTTGCTTTGTCCGTCTTGATAGCCGCCGCCTCCATACTGGGCTGGAACCGGTGTATTTTTCTGGAAGGCGGTTTGTCCTGCTTCGGTCAGCCTAAACTTGCCGTCTGCCGTCTTTTCGTAGTTGAAGCCTTCAAATCCGTTCGTATAGTAACGCATTCCTTCAGGGGAAACGATCCAATCCAGGAATTCCATGATCCTTGCCGGATCCTTGGCCTTGGAACCGATTGCGAATACTCTTCCGTTCCCGTAATAAGCATCGCTGTTCTGTATGATACGGGTGTCGGCGATCGGAACAGCTGCATTGCCGTCGCCGTTCTTGCCTCTTTCAATTGAATTATAGAACCCTCTTTGCCACGAGTACCATAAGAGAAGCACCTGCTTGTTGGTCAGCTTTTCAGCTACTTTGTTCCAATCCTGGGAAGCCGAGTCGGGGTCGACCAGCCCCATCTGGTTGGCGGTAAAATAAAATTGCAGAATCTTCTTGTACATACTGTTGTCATCGATGAGCGGAACCATGTCGCCCTTAGCATTCAACTGCAATGTCGTGATTCCGTCCGGCTGCTCGTAACCGTACCAGTTGCTGAGCCAGCGTACATTTTCCATGCCGCCGTTATTGTCCCAATCCTTCCACAGAGTAATCGGAACAATCGGTTTACCGTCCGGGGTCTTCGGATACTTTGCCTGCATGCTCTTCAGTACGTTCAGAAGATCGGTCAAATTGTTCAGCTTGGGAGCCCCAACTCCCTTATAATAATCCCAAGGCATGATGGGACTGGAGTAAGGGATTTCCTCCGAGAATGTCGTGGGCGACGTATCTGCTACAAAGGTCGGCAAAGCATAAATCTTGCCGCTCGGATTTACTTTATCGAATGCGGCATTGAAAGGCTTGAAATGATTGTCGACATATTGGGACAAATACTTCGTATTCTTGACCTTATCCGTGATATCCATAATAAGACCGGCCGGAATCAATTCTTCCAATTGGCTGTTGTCGATGATCAGAAGATCTCCCAGATCTCCCGCCGCCGATCTTGTTTTGTACAACTGATCGCCGGCAACCTGCGGAGCAAGAATGTTCAAAGTAATATTGAACTTATCCTTAACCAGCTTTCCATACCAGCCTGTCTGCTCGCCTTGGTAATTTGCCGCGTTGTTAAATACGGTGACGGTCAGCGGCTTACTGTGATCGATCGGTGTACCGGCTTGGGATGGCTGGCTTGATTCTGCAGACGATGTTTCCGGACTTTTTGGTGCGCTTTCACAGCCGGCCAATACTGCCGCAGCCTGGAATAGACAAGCAATCAAAATCAAGACCGATTTTTTTACCGCTTTGCTCCTCATGCTCATAAGAAACGCAATCCCCCTAATACCGTTAATTTATTATCATGGCGCAAATTACCCTTTCACTGCACCTATCATAATCCCCTTGACAAAAAACCTTTGGAAGATCGGATATACCAGTAAGATGGGAGCAACAACTATGATCGTAACCGTCATGCGAATGGAGGCTGTGGTTTGCTTGGTTGCCAGACTCGCCATCGCCGTTGAACCGGCATTTTGCAAGTTGACCATAGTGGATAATGAACTTGCCTGATTGATGTAGTTATAGAGAATGAACTGCAAACTATACAGCTTGCTGTCGGTAACCAGCAGCAATGTATCCTGAAAGGCATTCCACTGATCCACTGCCGCGAATATAGCGACCGTAGCCAATATGGGCTTGCAGATCGGCAGCATAATTCTGAAAAACATGGTCATCGTCCCGGCCCCATCGATACTGGCAGCCTGCTGCAATTCCTTGGGCGTCGATTCTATAAAGGTCTTTACCAG
This sequence comes from Paenibacillus chartarius, assembly GCF_042432825.1. Lineage (NCBI taxonomy): Bacteria > Bacillati > Bacillota > Bacilli > Caryophanales > Paenibacillaceae > Paenibacillus > Paenibacillus chartarius. The sequence goes on from NZ_JBHLWN010000058.1 coordinate 7,117, forward strand.
AATGACGAAGAAAGGGACTACGATTGTCGGCAAAATATAGGCCAGAAAATTGTTGGTCAAATGCAGGGATCTCATGGTCAAATACCATGGAATAATCCCGGCATTAAAATACATGGTTACAATCGTAAAGCGGTACCAGAATTTTCTTCTCCACATATCCTCCTGAGTAAACATAAATCCCAGGAAGGCGGAAGCCCCCACCGTCAAAGCGGTTCCCAGCAATGTTCTTCCGAGCGATATCATTGCGGCATTCCACAGCCCCGGTATTTTAGACATATCCATGTAGTTCTGGAAATGGATTTGCCTTGGAACAAATAGGATTTCGCCTCTGGCACTCAGATCGTTCGCACTAATGGTATTAATGACAATCGAGTAAAATGGAAACACGCATAGAAGCGCAAACAGAGCAAATAAGGCATAGACCAACACAGCAATCAATCTGTCGGTCGTGCTGACCGGATAGTCACTCATACCATGCTCTCTCCTCTTACCAATTTGGATAACCCGTTCACAGTAAAGAGAAGCAAGACACTAATTAGACTCTTCAGCATGCTGATCGCGACAGAAACGGAATAGCTGCCGCCCCCCATGGCCAGGTTGTATACATATAGGTCTAAAACCTGTATGGTGTCCTTGTTGAATGAATTTTGAAATACGAAATATTGCTCCATGCCGTTATTCAGGAAGCTCGCAATTTGCAGCAGCAACAAAACAAAATAGGTAGGCAGCAAGCTTGGCAAGGTGACATGCCGTATGACCTGCATTCTCGTCGCACCGTCTACATGGGCCGCTTCATACAGAGAGTCGTCGATTCCCGTAATCGCCGCAATATACAAGATGGCCGACCAGCCCAATGTTTTCCACGTAGTCCACATCCACATCGTCATCCAAACATGATCGGAGTTTTGAAGGAATAACACAGGAGTATCAATAAATCCCCATTGTTTGAGAAGCCCGTTAGCTATGCCTTCACTAGAGAACATGGTAAACGCCAGCGAATAGACCAATACCCAGCTGATAAAGTTCGGTAGGGTGGTGACCGTCTGTACAAACTTCCGAAACCATATGGCTTTTATCTCATTCAGGAATATGGCAAATATCATGGGAAGCCAGGAAAATAGCAGCAGCAAGCCGCTCATTCCAAACGTGTTCTTGATGACTTGAAGCAGCTGGTCGACCTTGACTTGGTTTTCGGCCAAAGAGCGAAACCACTTGAAGCCGACAAACGGCGATTGGGACAGAGGAGTCGGCGGCATATAGTCAAAGAAAGCATAGACCCACCCATATAGCGGGTAGTATGAAAAGGTGGCAATTACAATCATGAAAGGAAGAATATAAAGGAATTTCCTTATCGACATGCTCCTCATACCGGTTCCTTGTAAACGCACCATATCGACCTCCTCTTTATTGAAAAATAAGTAGCCAGAAAACGCTTCCAATCTAGCCGAAATTTGAGCTGGTCAGTTCCGATTGTCCTCATGCCGGAATTGCAGCTGCCTTTTGAACTCTCCCCCCCAGCTGTGTATGCATTTATTTTAAAATTGATGGATGTAGTGAGACAATGTACATCTTTTTACTTTACTTACCAGTTGTTTACACAATGAAAGCGTTATCCCCGGTTGGATATATTCAACCCGGGCTTCGACAGCGGCATGACGATGGTGAACAAGATCCGCAATTCGTTGGCTCCGTCGATTTTGGCCGAATCCTCCAGCTCTTCCGGAATACTCATGAAGAAATTGCGGAGAATGAGCAGCGAGTACGTACTAATCAAAGCCGGGATGATCAAAGACCTTCGCGAATCGATGAATCCGAGCGATTTGATCAGCAAATAGGGGGAATCAAGCCTCCGCTGAAAAACATCGTAACACGAAACAGCCCGACAGCCGTATTCAAGCTGAACTGTGCATTTTGCAGCCCCACACGATACACGTATGTGTCCAGGATATCCGATACGCCGTACGCCGCAGACTTCATCTGCCTGCAGGTTGCGATAACCGACCTGTGCCGCAATCTCGGTAACGGAACATTTGGATTCGTCCCGCAGCAATGCCGTAGCCCGGTTATGCCTCGTACGGGTCACGAATTCGGTAAACGATTCCTTCATCACTTCGCCGAAGCGAAAGCTCCTCCTGTAAATGCTCGTCGATATACGATTTAAGCTTGTAAATGACCTCCGCTTGAGTATGCTTGCCTGAATCCCGAACGTGGACGGCGAAGAAGCATGGCATACAGTTGACGGTTGGGAAACAGCCTCCGTCTTGCAGATTTCATCGTGTCTCACCTCTGGTAAAGCTCTTTCTGAACGTAACGGGCGGAAGATTGCGTTTTCATGTCCCTTTACACTTGAACTGTACCATGTGTCCATATGCGTGTTAATCGAATGCCTTCAACTGTATGGGAAAAAGCCCGAGTTATTAGTCTCGGGCTTCCGGTTGGATTTATTTTACTTGAACGAACATCAGCTCACGACTGTAAAATCGTTGTGACTGCCCTGCGCCAACCGGCATATTTCATAGCCCTGAGCTCCGGGGACATGTCCGGTTCAAACTTGCGATAGGAACGCGGCAATGCTGCAATCTCATCCTGCGAAGTCCAGAAGCCGACGCCGAGACCGCCTATGTAAACCGAGCCCATAGCCGAGAGTTCGGCGATGACCGGCTGAACGATGGGACAATCAAGCATGTCAGCCTGAAACTGCATGAGGATGCCGTTAGTCGCAGCGCCGCCATCCGCACAGAGCTCTTCCAGCCGAACCCCAGACTCCGTCTGCATGAATTCTACGGCATCGCGTACTTGATAAGCAATGCTCTCGACCGCCGCACGAACGATATGCGCTTTCGAAGTGCCCCGGTTCATTCCGACGATGGCGGCTCTGGCGTAGGGATCCCAATAAGGTGCCCCTAAGCCTACAAATGCCGGAACAAGGTACACGCCGTCAGGCTCTTTGACTTGCTCCAGCATCTCTTCAAGCTGATCGAACGTCGTGAACAAGCCAAGGTTATCACGAACCCACTTGAGGCAATCCCCGGACGAACGGATCACGGCCTCCAATGCATAGGTGGTCGTCCCCCCTATTCCCCAGGCAATAGCGGAAACAAGTCCCGTGCCGCCATCTACAGGGTGATTGCCGACGTTCATCAAAACCGATGTGCCGGTGCCGAAGGTAGCCTTGGCCATGCCGGTCCGGAAGCATCGGTTGCCAAATAGCGCCGCCTGCGAATCTCCAATAACACCCGAAATTGGTACTTTACGTCCTTCGAAGAGGTCTGGTTCATTCGTATAGCCGAATATCTCGTCGGACGACTTGACCTCCGGCAAAAGCTGTTGAGGCACTTGGAACAAACGGCATAGCTCGTCATCCCACTGCAGCGAATGAATATTGAATAAGGATGTGCGGCTCGCATTCGTACAGTCGGTTGCATGAACGGCGCCGCCGGTTAGCTTCCACAGCAGCCAGCAGTCGATTGTACCGGCAAGCAGCTCGCCGGCTTCAAGCTTCTCCCGTACGCCGGGTACATGGTCGATGATCCATGTCCACTTAGCGGCGGAGAAATACGGATCCAGCATAAGCCCGGTCTTCGCACGCACAAGCTCCCCGTAACCCTTTTCTTGCAAAGCCGCACATGCATCCGCGGTTCTTTGACATTGCCAAACGATCGCAGGATATACCGGCAAACCGGTAGTTCGATCCCACATGACGGCCGTTTCCCGTTGATTCGTAACGGTTAGTACAGCAATCTGGCTGTCATCGATTCCCGCCGATTCCAGTGCTCTCCGTACAGTCAACTTGACGTTATCATAAATTTCAAGCGGATCATGCTCTGCCCAGCCTGCGCAAGGATAGATCTGCCGGTGCTCTGCCGAACTTCTTCCGACAACGGCTCCTGAACAGTCGACGACGAGCGCCTTCGTCCCCGACGTGCTCTGATCCACAGTTACAATATAGCCTTTCCCCATGACGACCGCGCTTTATCGGCTTAGCAGCTCTAAAGCAAGCCTCTTCAGGTTATCGGCGCTAATCCCATAGTGCTGGAACACTTCCGCGGTCTTCCCGGCGACCGCCGGTTCATCGGGAATGCCGACGATCCGCATCGGTACCGGCTTATGCTGAACGACGACCTCGGATACTGCCGCCCCAAGTCCGCCGTGGATGCTGTGCTCTTCCACTGTAATAATGTGACCGGTTTCCGACGCCGCTTGAATAATTGCGTCTTCATCCAACGGTTTGATCGTATGCAGGTTAAGCACCCGACAAGAAACTCCCGCTTGCCTTAGCAGCTGCTCCGCGTCCAGTGCCACCCGGACCGTTTCGCCGGCGGCAATGATCGTGACGTCTTTCCCCTCGCGCATCGTCACAGCCTTGCCGATCTGGAAGTCATAATCGACGCCGCTTTCATAAACATCCTCGACCGGATTACGGCCGATCCTTACATAGACGCCGCCTTCGTGACGAACTAGCGCTTCCGTCATCTTCTTGGTCTCGTGACGGTCCGCCGGAAGAATGACGGCCAAGCCGGGAATCGCACGAGCGACAGCAATATCTTGAACAGAGTGGTGCGACATGCCCAGCGCGCCATAGCTCACCCCGCCACTGATTCCGATCAGCTTTACGTTCGTGGCCGAGTAAGCGACGTCAACCTTGATTTGTTCGATGCTGCGCATGCTGAGAAAGCATGCGGGAGACGTCACGAACGGCTTCTTGCCGGCATGGGCGAGCCCCGCAGCGATACCGACGATATTTTGTTCGGTGATGCCGACTTCTACGAACTGTTCCGGAAACGTATTGGCAAACGGCGCCATCGCTGCAGAACCCCGGGAATCGCTGGCCAGCACCATAATGTCGCGGTCGTCCCGGGCGAGCTCCAGCAGTGTATCGCAAATGACCTGACGGTTTGGAATTGTATTGGACATGTTCAGATTGCCGTCCCTTCTGCCCTTAATGCCTGCAGCTGTGTATCCAGCTCCTCCAGCGCCTTTCGGAGCTCTTCATCATTGGGTACATGATGATGCCATTTCGCCGCATTTTCCGCGAACGAAACGCCCTTTCCCTTCACCGTATTCGCCATGATCAATGTGGGTTTGCCTGCTGCCGCAGGGATAGCCTCGAATGCCTCTACGAGAGCAGCCATATCGTTGCCGTCTATGGAAACAACGTTCCAGCCGAACGCAGTCCACTTCTCATCGAGAGGTTCAAGTCCCATGACTTCTTCCGTTGTGCCGCTGATTTGAAGCCGGTTCCGGTCGATGATGCCGATCAAATTATCAAGCTTGTAATGGGCGCCTGCCATCGCCGCTTCCCATACGGACCCTTCGGCTTGCTCGCCGTCGCCCATGAGACAGAATACACGGTACGGTCTCCCGTCACGTTTGGCTGCAATAGCCATGCCAACACTAATAGCAAGTCCATGGCCCAGCGCACCGGTATTCATTTCGATGCCGGGCACCTTGTTGTTCGGATGTCCGATTAGCCGTGTGCCGAACCCGCTGTACGTCTTCAGCTCCTCTTTCGGGAAGAAGCCCAGGTCGGCGAGTATGCACCACAACGATTCAACCGAATGCCCTTTGCTGGCGATAAACCGGTCGCGGTTCTCCCACTTCGGGTTGTTAGGATCCACTTTCATAATTCGATAATAAAGCGCCGTCAAAATGTCTGTATTGCTAAGCGAACCGCCCGTGTGTCCAGTCTTGGCACGATGAATGATGGTCAGCAAATCCATTCGGATCTGCGCTGCTTTCGCTTGCAGCTCTCTGATTTCCATCGGACATTTCCCCTTCACTTATAATCTGGCGCCGCGAAGCCATGCCTGAATTTCCTGTTCGGTCGGGTCGACCGGATCCGGGGTTAGACCGGGGATATAGTTACATGCTTCATATAACGCAGGAATAGCGTTCGCATGAATACCTACGGAATGATGAACATAAGGCCCCTTCACCAGCTTCTCCTCCCAGAGCGGCCAATCGTTCACTTCTACCCATACATAGGAGCCACGGGTATACGGTCCGGGTATACCGCGTGCTTTGCCGAGAAACAGCTGATAGTCTCCATGATCGCCGTCGAAACGTGCCAGCGTCATACTGCCGCCCTGAATCTCGCCTTCATGCGTACCCGGTGCGTGGTCATCGAACAAGAAGTGCTTGCGCAGCTTCGGCTTGTTTTCCACAGATAGCGACACGGGGAAGTTGCCGCAATGGAACAACAGCTCACCGTTCGGGTTCTCCGGATGTCGTACGGTCAGATCGGCGAAAAAGGTCGGTGCCGTATTCATCGAAGCCGCCTGTACCATAACCGAGGTAATGGCACCGTGAATATCGGTCTCGCAAGTCACAGGAATTTGCTCATCCGTCAATATCGCGTTGGCCAAGCACGGCATAATGCCCATTGCTTCTTGAAGGGCCGACCAGCATTGAATGGCAATGGCCGTGCTTCCCGTCTGCATGGCGTACTGCTTCATCGCAACCTTCAAGGCGGCAATACGCCTTACATCCTCTTCGGTTACCTCGGACCAATCCAGCTTTTCTTTTATGTAGTCCATTGCTGCAAGCAGCGCTGCACTGTTCCCTTTTTCAATTTGCTTAGAGGCACGCTGAATATCGACCAACGTTATCGGATGAATTTCGATGCCAAATCGTTCCAGCAGTTCGCCTTCATTGCAAATCATTGTCCAGAATGAAGCGGGACGCGGCCCGATCTGCAAAATCCGAAGATTACGGAATTGACGGACGACATTGGCGGCTGCGATAAAATTCGTAAAGCCTCTCTCGAAGACAGGGTCATTGACCCGGCTATTGGTCACATAGGTGAAAGGCACGTTAAATCTGCGCAAAACCTTGCCTGTTGCGAACAACCCGCACTGCGTATCGCGAAGCCGCATCCCGTCTTCAAGCGGCGCTTCATCGCGTGGTCCCCAGAGCAGCACAGGCTTCCCGAGCGCTTTGCCGACGCGTGCAACGGTGTCTTCCGTACCGAAGTTACAGTGCGGAAAGAACACGGCGTCAACCTTCTCCTCTTTAAAGCGAGCAGCAATCTGATCGGCATTGATATGGTCGTCATACAATAAGCCTTCATTGTTGAGTCCTTCCAGATCGACGATATCGATGTCCAATCCGAAGCTTGCGATCTTCTCCCGAATCATCACCTTGTACTTAAAAGCGTCTTCCGCGCTAAATACAAAACGACGGGTAGGCGCATAGCCTAGTTTGAATGTTTTCATGCGTCGTGCCCTCCATATCAAGTTGGTCGACCAAAAACTTAACAAGCGTAATGCCAAGGAACTAAACAATACTAAACTTTTTAGCTAAATCATGATCTTACCGAGTATATTAGCATCTCAATGCCCACTGGTCAACGGATTTTTAGCTCAATTTTAGTTAAAACAATAGTTATTATGATAAACATTTAGTCGACCGATTGCTTTTCAATTCGTCGTGATGTAAACTAAACTCACTAAACGGATACTGAAACGCGGATCGGAGTACGGATATGAATCTAGATGACATCGCCAAAAAAGCCGGAGTCTCTAAGTCAGCTGTGTCTTTTGCATTAAATGGTAAGCCCGGTATCAGTGCCGAGACTCGGCAGCGAATTCTTCAAATCGCCGAAGAAGCCGGATACTCTCTCAAACAAAGACCCCTTGCATCGGATAACGCGGCGAAGTCACTTACCTTTCTCGTATTCGCCAATTCCGGCATTGTGCTTGAGCAGTATTACCAGCAGCCTTTTTTTCGCGAGCTCATTCATTTCATTGAAGAAAGATGTAGATCGCAGGGATATTCCTTAATATTCTCAACCGTCGACAAGGAGTTTTTTGAGAGAGACATTCGAGTTATAGCGGAAGAAAAACGCAGCAGCGGCATCATCCTGCTCGGAACCAACCTAACAGCAGAGCAGGTCTCAACGATTTCCGAAATCTTCGGTACTCACCTGGTCGTCCTGGATACGCATTTCGATACGCTGCCGGTTCATTTTGTCGGAATCAACAATTTTATGGGCGCGTACCAGGCGGGCGCTTATTTAACCGGTATGGGGCATCGGACCTTTGGATATATCGCGTCGAATGTCAGAATTCACAATTTCGAAGAAAGAAAACGGGGATTCTTGCAGTCTCTGAGCGAACAAGGGCTGGAAGTACCTCGCGGCAGTTTTTTTTCCGTAGCCCCTACGATGCTTTCATCGCAAGATGATTTAAAAAGGCAGCTGGAAAGCCATCTGCAGCTCAACGGAAAATTGCCGTCGGCTGTTTTCTGCGAGTGCGACTATATCGCCATCAGTGCCATGAAAACATTGGCGGAACTCGGGATCTCGGTCCCTGCTGAGATATCCGTCGTCGGATTTGATAATATTACGGAAGCTATGGTGGTTTCTCCGGAATTAACTACGATCCATGTGGAGAAAGAACGGATGGCTCATCTGGCTGTCGACATGCTGATCGAATCATTGGAACGCGGCCAACAAGTAAAAACAAAAATCAAAGTCGACACCCGACTTGTCATACGCAATTCCGCTCAAGCCGCAGTTTCGAATCGGATATGAAGCGACCCTATGAGCACACGCGATAGGGAGCACTGCTCCCTATCATTTGTATCGCCCTTCAACCCTGTCTTGGGAAGGCAGCCTCCATTACAAACCATAAAACTTGATTGCCGTACCGCCCAGTATGGACTCTCTATCCTCCTTGCTATACTCCGCTATCGCGCGGTTCGTTTCGCTCCACACCTTTTTATAATCCCCGGCAAGATTGGCCACAGGCCAGTCACTGCCGAACATCAGCCTGTCGGAACCGAATACGCCCCATGCATGATCGATGTAAGGCTTGATGTCGTCGGCTGTCCAACGAACCCATTCCGCGGCCGTATTCAGTCCGGATACTTTCGCATACACATTCGGATACTGGGCCGCAATCGACATCGCGTCCGCCCAAGCTTGAAACAGGCCTTCCCGAATCGGGGGCTTAGCGAGATGGTCGATAACCAGCCTTAGATTGGGAATGGCTTCCGCCAAGGCGGGAACATGCTTGAGATGCTCGGGAAAGACCGCTACCAAATCATACGGAACTCCGGCTGCGGCTAATACCTTTAACCCTTCCATGACGTCAGGCCGAACCACCCAATCCGGATCGGGCTCTTCGTGGTTGAGATGACGTACACCTTTGAAGTAGGGATTCTTGAGATACGTTTCAAGCTTTCTCGACGCCTCGTCCGGCCGATCAAGAGGAACCCATCCGACGACGCCGGCCACCCAGGGATACTGTTCCGCCACCTCAAGCATATAGTCTGTATCAGCGTAAGCATTCATTGCCTGGACGATTACGGTCTTGTCAATGCCGCATTCCTTCAATAGCGGCTCCAGTTCAGGCGCTTCAATCGTACGGTAAATCGTCGGGGTATCCGGAGTGGGCCAATGATAAGGGATGCGTTCAAAATTCCAAAAATGCTGATGCGCGTCAACGATCATACATGTTCCTCCCCATTTCCCATATATTCAACTGACATAATCACCACAGCATTCGAAAATGACGAAATGGCAGCGCTCTCAATTTGTCGATTTATATCGGTGTATCATTTGGTTAAGCCGATGAACGATCGACCCGAAGCTTTCGTTTCCTTCTATTAGAAATTGACGGATGTCTGTTCCTGCGCGTTCTTGGAATTCAATATAGCCTTTAAACCGCGGACGCATCGAACCAAGGGTAAGCGTTTCAAGCGTATCTAGGAAAAATCCGTTCGATACCCGGTTGACTTCTTCATCTTTCCATGCTTTCAAATGCCCGGGCTGACCCCCGTTTTGAAAGAAGGACGTTTTCTGGTAATCCCCATTTACTGTCATAGTTAGGAAGTTAACGGCATGATCAGTATGCTTGCAGCGTGATGATATGGCTAGGCCCACACCGCCGATCATACTTCCGTTCGGGCTGCCATTTGCGGAAGGGATATTGGCGCAGCGGACCTGGAAGGGCCGAAATCCGGCTCTTGCATAATTGGAGTACCCGTAAATTAACGGAACATAGGCAATTTCATTCGTCGTACACAGCAATTCGTACATACCGATCGGATCGACAAAAGCCGATTGCTTGTGCGAAACGGCAAGCAGATTCTTCAGTATGCGGAGCGCTTCCTCTCCAACAGCATAAGGAACATCCAAATCGCGGCTCCAGAATGCTTCGCCGCCGATTTGTGCACATAACGTGAAATAACTGGAATACGCGTGCACAGGTACTAGTGGAAGTCCTATTTTCGTACCTTCGGGAAGCTCTTTGGCTAACGCCAACACATCGTCCCAACTTCGCGGCAGCTCCAATCCCGCTTGTTGCAGTAAATCTTGACGATAGGCGGCGATTTGGGCAGCGGCATCCGCCGCAAGCGCCCATTGCCGGCCTTCCCAAGTATAGCTGTCATAGCTCGATCCGACACTTTGCAGCCTCTGATCGGTTAGAAAGGACGAAGCTATGAAGTCATCTAACGGCAGCAGAAGGTTTTCGGCAACAGCCGCACCGATATGGGGATGATCGATCATGATCAAATCATATCGGTCGGCGAGAAGCTCCAACGGATACCGTTCAAAGTCCTGTAACGAACGGGCATCCCATTCCATCTTTACGTCCGGATGAAGCCGATTATAGTCGGAAGCCGCGGCAACCAGCGGAGCTACTCCCCGTTCATGCTGCCAAGTCATCCCTCGAATAGTTATCATCCTGCTGCTCCTCCATTCTTCCTCTCAGCCCTAGTCTAGTTCTTCATCGCCCTCAGCAACATGACTTGCATAAAATTGTTTGGAGGTCGTCAAATGGGTTTCCATAATTTCCCGAATCCGCTTCCGGTCTCCGGTCTGCAAAGCATGAAGCAAGGCTCTCCTCGATTCCGCACTTTTGCTCATGGAACCCGGCACCTGCAAAATTTTATGGCTGGTTTGCTTTCTTAAATGAACCATCGTTTGCATCAGCTTTGCCAAGATCCGGTTCCCGCACATTTCCCCTACGGCAATGTCGCATTGGTCAATCAGTTGGTGGAACTTCTCGGGATCTCGGGTCTCGGACAGCCTTTCGACCATCCGGGTCAACTCTGTCAGAGCCTGTTCCGTTGCATGCTCCGCAGCCTGAAGATAAACCTCCGTTTCAATCAGCTTTCGGGTTGCATACACTTCGTCGATATTGTTCAATTCACTGTGAAACATCCAAGTAATCGTTTCAACCGGAATAGGGGTCTCTTGATGGTTGACAAAGCTGCCTTCTCCAGCCTTAATCGTGATGAGTCCGACCAAAGACAGCGCACGCAGCGCCTCGCGGACCCGTCCGCGGGTTACTCCCAGGCTTTCGGCCAAATCCCTCTCATTCGGCAGCTGTGTGCCGGGAGCGAGCTTCTGATTGATCACAAGCCCGGCGATCTGCTCCATAACTTGTTCCGTAACGGTTATTCTTTTCACGGGCTCTAAATGTACCATTCCATAACCCTCCATTAATCAGACAATCTGCTCATTCGTCAGCCTAAATGGTTTGGTGGTATCACCACAGTGTGCTTAGTTTATCACCTTGCGGATCTAGAGTAAACCAAGCACTACCGGACCCGTTACTTCGGAAACGGCACCGTTACTCCTGCAACGTTTTCTTCTTGACCATCAGCAAATGTTCGCATACCAATACGGTTGCGCCATGCTGGTTGATCACCTCTACCTGCTCTACAACAATCCCGAGCTCCGGCTTCTTCGGATATTCTCTCTTTTCTTTGATGGTAATCCGTACATGGATCGTATCCCCGATATAGACCGGTTTGATAAAGCGCAATCGGTCATATCCGTAGGAGAACGCTTCCGGATTGATTTCTCCGGCGCTCATCCCGACACCGACACTGAAAATCAAAGTTCCATGGGCGATACGCTGTTTGAATTCCTGAGTTTTGCACCATTCTGCGTCCATGTGGTGAGGATAAAAGTCGCCGGTTTGCCCCGCATGGATCACAATATCGGTTTCCGTAATCGTGCGTCCGACCGTTTCCCGGAAGGAACCCACTTCATAATCTTCGTGAAAAATGGAACGCATGCTCATATCATCCTCCTTAAGTGATACTTTAAAGCCGGTATTCTTTCCGTATGTTCAGATTATCCTCGCCTATTCGGGGGGAACCTTTGCCCGAAGTAAGCAGCTGCCCGTCAATGCGAAGAGGACAGCGCGTCGTGAACATCGCATAGCCGTTGCTGCGCCGGACCTCCTGAATCATGTCTAGCTCTTGAAAACCTTCATGCTTCATAAGCTGGCTCCAATTCAGAACCTCGGAGCAGCTATATCCCGCCGGCTCAAGGCGGTCCAGCCATTCTCTAGTGCTGTGCAGCAGCAGATGCTCGGACAACATCCTCTTGATTTCATCCCGTTGGTTCAGCCAACCATGGGGATCGGCGTATTCCAGCAAAGACTCGCATCCCAGCAGCTTTCCGAGTTCAATGACTGATCCGTGCGCTAACGCAAGGAATCCGTCCTTTGTCTGGTAGATGCCATAGGGTGCCGCCATATAGGGGTGAGCATTGTGGATTCCGCTGCGGATCGGCAGCCTGCCGCCGTCGTTCAGGAACGTGGTGAACTCCGCAAATTGAACATCCAATATCGATTCCAGCAAGCTAACCTGAACCAAGCAGCCTTCCCCCGTAATCCCTCTTCGGACTAGGCCGGACAATATGCCCTGAACAAGGTGGGCGCCTGCCGACATATCTGCGATCGCCAAGCCGCATGGCGTCGGCGGTTGTCCGCCATTGCCGTTCAACCAGGTCATACCGGAGAGCGACTGAACAAGCAGATCCTGACCGGGCTTTCCAACCCATGGCCCTTCATTGCCGTAACCGGTGATTTCGCCATAAACGAGCCTTGGATTGATCTTCTTCAGCGTTTCATAATCCAAACCGAGCTTTTCCATGACTCCCGGACGAAAATTTTGAATGAGCACATCCGCCTTCCCGATCAGCTTTGCCACGAGCTGAACATCGTTCGGCTTCTTCAAATCGGCGGCAAAGCTTTCTTTGTTACGGTTGATCGAATGAAAGAGCGTGCTGTCGCCGTCAAGCTCCAGATTCGATATATATAGCGTCCTGCATATATCCCCGGTACCCGGCCTCTCGATTTTCATCACGCGAGCTCCCAAATCAGCCAGTCGCAGGGCCGCCGACGGGCCGGAAAGAAATTGGCTGAAATCAAGCACCAATATTCCCTCTAGAGGCTTCTGAAATGAAGCTCCGTCCATGTTGTCACCGCTCTCGCAAACAAATTTACGATTTCAGATTGAAATCCGACTCAATCTTCTCATTGTTCTCACCGATTGCCGGCGCCCATTGAGCGGATTTGATGCGTTCGCCGTTAATCCGAATCGGACAACGCGTCGTTCTGAGCGGCCTCTGACCGGGACGGCCTACCTCCAGAATCATGTCCAGCACCTTGAACCCTTCATGATGCAGCAATTTATCCCATGTAAACACGTCAGAACACCAGTAATCCGCAGGCTCAAGCACGCTCAGCCATTCACCCGTCGTTCTCTGCTTCAAATGCTCTGCAAGAAGCCCCTTAATCTCATCCCTGCGGGTAAACCACTCCAACGGATCGGTAAACGCCGCTACCTCCGGACAATCAAGCAATTGCCCGAGCCGGCCGACAGGACCCATAGCGAGTGCAATGTAGCCGTCTTTCGTCTCGTATATGCCGTAAGGCGCACCCAAATAAGCATGTGCATTGTTAATGGAGCTGCGGTCAGGCAATTGCCCGCCATCGTTCAAATAAGTGGTCAGCACCTCAAATTGGAAGTCAAGCATGGCTTCAAGCAAGCTTACCTCCACATACCCGCCTTCGCCTGTACGTCCGCGGCGAACTAAGCAAGCCAATATTCCCTGCGCCAATTGCGCCCCCGTCATTAGATCGGCTACTGCTAAAGCAAAAGGCATCGGCGGCTGGTCGCGATTTCCATTCAAATATGCGAGGCCCGACAAGGACTGAATGAGAAGGTCCTGTCCCGGCTTGTTTTTCCAAGGACCTTCTTTTCCGTAGCCGGTAACCGTACCGTAGACGATGCCCGGATTGATTTGCTTAACCTCCTCATAGCCAAGACCGATTTTCTCCATCGTTCCGGGACGAAAGTTTTCGACCAAAACATCCGCCTGACGGATCAGCTTTCTGAGCTTCTCGAGATCCTGCGGATTTTTCATGTCGGCCGCATAGCTTTCTTTGTTACGGTTGATCGTTTGAAACAGAACGCTGCCTTCGCTAGTTTCGAGATTGTTTAATACAAGCTGGCGGCAGCCGTCCCCGACCCCCGGCCGTTCGATTTTGATCACCCTCGCGCCCAAGTCCGCCAGCCGGAGTGTCGCGGAAGGTCCGGACAAATACTGGCAAAACTCCAGCACAACTAATCCTTCCAATGGTCTCAACCTAACCACCTCACCTGAATTCCTGTCCTCGGGAAGGCATGGAAGCCAACCTCAAGTTGTGTTCGTGGTAGTACCACAAAACCATCATAACATCGGCTACCCCCGTATACAATACCTTTAAATCGAAAGATGAGCAATATTCCGTTTCGCTTGCCTACCCATTATCAAAAAAACACCTTGCAGCAATTGGCTATTTAAGCCGCATACCGCAAGGTATTTGTTTACTTACTGCGTAATCTTGTCCAAGTTTCGCCGGTATCTATCTTCGTGTAGTCGTGGCTGTTTGTAGACTCTACTATATCTTTAAAAGCCCAAAAATCCGGACTGACATCTGGGAACAGCCTGACATTATTAGATGTATTATTTATAAATTTTGGATCTGCCGCACGTCTCAGCATTTTATTTATGATCGTAACGGCTTCAGAACGTGCAATGAACTTATCCGGCATAAAAGTATGATCAGGATATCCATCTATCCATCCATACCCCGTCGCCCTTATGATTTCATTATACGCCCAATGAGTGCTGGGAACATCGGAGAATTGTTTTCCGTCCGCACCTAAATTTGCAAAGCGTTCTAGCATGGCAACAAACTCAGCTCTTGTAATCGGACTGTTCGGTTTGAATGTTCCATCCGAATATCCGCTAATGATGCTCAGTTTAGTTAATGTTGTCACTGCATTGTAGTACCATTGGCCCGGCTCAATGTCCTTAAGCTTCATATTACCTACAGCAGTTTTGTTGCGCAACAGATTGTACAACATCATTGCGGTTTCTGCGCGAGTTACATTGTTGTTCGGCTTCCATTCCCCATCGGGATAACCTACCGTATATAATATATGGTCGTCAGTGTTCAAAACCTGCGAAACAACCTTAAAAGCTTCCGCCGCGATGCCAGTATTGTTGTTTACAGCGATGTTATTGGGTGGTTTGCTGTCGCTTCCTACAATACTGTTATTCGAGGTTATCGTAGTGCCGCTTGATGAAGTGCTATCATCTTGTTGTTCAATTACCTCATTTGCTAATCCGATTGCGTAAGTAGAAAATTTATTAACATTCAGAGTTATAAATGTGTTTGATACTGTAAAGTATTCCGGTTGTGTTGGATCTGACGATAACTGTTGCGGAACTCCTTCATGCACTCTGAATACGGCAAGCTTTTTTCCTGCAAGCGCATCGTTAAGCGGGAGAACGATTTGTATTGTTCTTGGAAGTTCATATAATGGTTCAGTTTGACCTATTTGTCGATCGAACTGGTCGTATAGCGATTTTTTCACTTTAAAATCGATATACGTTTTGATTTCCTGACCGTTTGCTATGGTTTTGATTTTATTTGCATCTTCGCTTACGTCACTTTCGATTTTGCCTGCGGCTGCAAAAATGATTTGAGCCCTTCCGCCATTATTATCTACTTCATGCTGATAATCGGTATTTTCATACACATTTGTGGAAAATAACCTATGCAGTCCTGAAACTGCAACAGGCGGAGTGCTTGGTGCCACTTCAACGATGCTTTCAATTCGACCAAGAATGATGTTCTCCAAGTGAGTAATCTTGCCGCCGATAATTATTGCAAGGACCGATTCGCTGAACAATCCATTATTCGCTATTACATTGTAGGCCCCATCAGCTAGTTCGGTAAAATGAAATGTTCCATCAGGACTCGTCTGCTGGCTGTTCATTACTTGGTTTCCAAGAGCTACGGAAACAATGATTGGTAAGTTTGAGCCTGTATAATCTTCAACCCTACCGCTGACGCCGCCCGTAGGAGTTAGAGGAACACCGCTTACCGGCGACTTAATTACTAAATAATTACCAGTGTATTTGATGTTGTAATTTGGTTTATCTAATGTTGAGAGAATAGGATATACGCCAGCATCCTCGCCAGCAACTCTTGCCAACCCCCCGGTTAAAGCATCATTTCCTACAAGCCCCGAACTATCATAAGTAAGCGTTGGGTCCGCATTTCCCTGTATTTTTTCTGCAGCATGAGCCGTTACAATGAGCACCTTTTTATCCTGAATTTCGAAAGCGCATAAGAATGCGGTGGCGATCATCCAGGAGCGGATCAAC
>NZ_JBHLWN010000059.1:0-1793 GCF_042432825.1 Paenibacillus chartarius
TCTGGGGTGGTCAGGGAAAACCCTTGTCCCACCTGACTCGGCGAACGCCGAGAGTCTATTACCATTTTAGGAGGATCAGATTCTAGTGTTTTATATGCATACAAAATAATCAGAAAGGATGATCGTTCATGTTGTTACTCCCAGACGATTTTAGAAAATACTTTGAAATTTTTAATGAACATGACCAAGAATCTGTAACACAGCATGTTGATAATGCGTCAGCCTGGGAATGGATGCGTGATCAGATGCCTCTATTTCATTGTCCTGACAGCTGTTTGGAGGAGACTTACTATTTTCGCTGGTGGGTTTATCGTAAACATATTAAGCATACCCCTGACGGATTCGTAATCACAGAGTTTCATCCTTCCGTCCCTTGGGCAGGTAAGCATAACACGATCAACTGTGCTGTGGGGCATCATATCAGTGAAGGCCGCTGGCTGCGCAACCGTCAGAATTTTCTCAAGGAATATATCCTGTTTTGGTTCAAAAGAAACGGGGACCTCCGATCCTATAGCTGTTGGATAGCTGCTGCCGTGTGGAATTATTGCGAAGTAGACGGTGACTTCCAGCTTGCCATTGATTTGCTGCCGGATATGATCGCCAACTATACGGAATGGGAGAAAAGCCATCTGAACTCCAGTGGGTTATTCTGGTCCATTGACGACCGCGATGCGATGGAAATCTCCATCAGCGGCTCAGGGCTCAGACCAACCTTGAATACCTATATGTACGCCGATGCAGTAGCGATTAGCAATATCGCACGCCTGGCTGGAGACTTTGAATCGGAAGAAAGGTTTAAGGAAAAAGCGAATCGGTTAAAACAACTTGTCCAAGAACATTTGTGGGACGACCAGGCGCAGTTTTTCAAGGTCATCCCATTGAAGACCGCAGAAGACCCTGTAGAACAATGGGAATTTCGAAAGATGGATCCCGCTCATAACGTACGCGAGCAGCTCGGATATATCCCGTGGGCTTTCCATCTACCCGACGTCGGTTATGAACAAGCATGGACACAGCTAATGGATCCTGCCGGGTTCTTTGCTCCATTCGGGCCAACTACTGCAGAGCAGCGCCATCCCCGATTCATGTTCTCCTATGAGCACGAATGCCTGTGGAATGGACCATCTTGGCCTTTCGCCACATCCCAGACGCTGACGGCGTTGGCCAACGTATTGAACGATTACGAACAGCAGGTGATCCATAAAGAAGATTACTGGAACATACTGAGCACTTACGCTAATTGCCATTATCGCACAAGAGCTGATGGCAAACGGGTATCCTGGTTAGACGAAAACCTTGATCCTTATACAGGCGAGTGGCTGTCCAGACGAATACTTCAGGAGTGGAATTGGCCTGAAAGAAAGGGGGGCCTCGAACGGGGAAAGGATTACAACCATTCCACATTTAACGACCTGATCATCACCGGTCTGGTCGGGTTCCGTGTGAGGTATGATGGCAGTTTTGAGGTTAACCCGCTTATTCCTGAAGGAACATGGCAGTATTTTTGTTTAGACCGTTTGTACTATCGTGGTAAGAACATCACTATCATTTATGATAAACTCGGCCGACAGTACAACAAGAGCGTAGGCTTGGCCGTTTATATCGACGGTGTGAAGGTTGCTTACTCGTCGGGATTGGATCGTCTGGTAATAGATCAATTGTAAAATGCCCTTTTCAATGGTCTCTAAAGATAACTGCCTTACTTTTATGCGAAAAAGGGAGCTGCTGCCGCGTGATATGCTCCCCTTACGGTGGACAGGTGAAATAATAAAAACCTGTTTACAGTGAGGGGA
>NZ_JBHLWN010000060.1:0-147416 GCF_042432825.1 Paenibacillus chartarius
CGCTCACCTTCTTCCCGGTACTTCCTCATCCATTTTTTAACCCGACCTGTATCATGTATTCGTAGATGTTCCGTAATCTCTCGATACGGCCACTTTTCCTCCACATGCAACCGAATCGCTTCACGCTTCACCGATTCTGGATAGTGATGAAATTTTTGTCCTTTAACCGCCATTCATCGGAATAACCAGGGGGTTTTTCCAATGTCTATTCTAAGGGGTGCACTTCAATAACTGATGGAGTTCTTTTTATTTACCCGCTGCTCCTGTCGACTAATTGAAAGGCGCCGTTTCCTATCAATTGCGTGATCATAAGGGCGATCTCTTTGGGTGATTGACGTTTTTCCGTATCTATCCAATACTGAAGGATGCTTAGATTTGCCGATGCGACACTAGCAATGAGGAAATCGAAGGGTAGTGAAGAATTCGACACTTTAGGGTGTGCAGGGTTCAGCAAGTTGGACAAATGCTGCTTTATCAAATAATCTTTGATGCGAATGCTGTAAGACGGATCGCCTTTCGGTCCGAGAATAACTCGGAAAAAATCCGCATGTTCCCCAAAATACTCCACAACCTTCACTAATGCGGGATCGGGCTCTTTCTTATGAGCAAACTGCAGGTAATCGTATGGATTCAGGCTGTCGATACGTGCTCTTAAGCCTTCCCATATTTCTTCTTTTACTTTTTGGAGCATATCCAGAGAATCCGTGTAGTGCAGATAGAAGGTGCCGCGATTTACGTCTGCTTTCTTGGTCACATCACTGACCGTAACCCGGTCTGCCCCTTTTTCTTCAATGACTTCAAGTAAAGCCTTTTGCAAGAGCCGTCTTGTCCTCAGTTTTCTGCGATCCATCTTCATCCCTGCGAGTCCTCCAATTTTTTTATGTGTAATCGACAGATTACCTTCATTCTGTTCATTACTGTACATATCCCGGATATTCCAACGATTGAGTATTTTTCGACTCTTCCATACTATATAACTTGTAATTCAAGATAATCAACACTAGTGTTGAATAAAATGCGGAGGGGTAGTGGACACATGAATGGGTTGAAACAACAACGCATCGTTATGGTAACAGGTGCGAATTCCGGGCTGGGCAAAGCGACGGCACTTTCTTTAGCCAAGCAAAATGCTAGAGTCGTAATGGTCTGCAGAGATCCACATCGAGGAGAGCTCGCAAAAGAAGAAATCGTGAAGGAAAGCGGCAATCCGAATATCGATTTGATGATTTGTGACTTCTCCGCATTGTCTAATGTTAGAAGGTTGGCGGCGGAATACACGAACAACTATGGTCATCTGGACGTATTAATCAATAATGCGGGCGTTATAACGCGAGAGCGGCAGCTCACTCAAGACGGTTACGAAATGCAATTTGGCGTCAACCATCTGGCACCATTTTTATTAACCAACCTGTTGTTAGAACAGCTTATGATCAGTAAGGCGGGGCGGATCGTGACGGTCTCTTCGCTTGGACATTATTATGGCAAGATTCATTTTGACGACTTACACTTCTCGAAGCGTTATCGCTTTTTTAAAGCCTATGCTCAGACGAAACTAGCTAACATTCTGTTCACTTACGAGCTGGCCCGTCGTTTAGAGGGAACGGGGATAACCGCAAATTGTCTGAATCCCGGGGAAGCGAAGACCAATATTAGTGTTTATACGGAAGGAGGATTTGCACAATTACTAACTACACTGTTTACCCCTTTCCTGAAAACCCCGGAGGAGCATGCGGATACATCCGTTTATCTTGCATTGTCTCCTGAAGTGGAAGGAATGACGGGGAAATATTTCAGTAACCGAAAAATAGTAAAATCCAAGCCAATGACCTATGACCGGCACTTAGCCTCCCGACTTTGGGAAGTAAGTGCCGCGATGGTTAAGCGATGACGATGTGGATCTGTCAGCTGACCGTACTATAGACAATGTAGAGTCAATATTGTAATTCGGGCATCTGTGATAAAATGGAAATTGACTTCTGTATCATGAAATTCCCAGGGAGCGTGTGCGCGCATGGAATATGTTAAGCTTGGCCGAAGTGGACTTGAAGTTTCCCGTATTTGCCTGGGCTGCATGAGCTACGGGATACCCAATCGCGGATCGCATCCGTGGACGCTGGACGAAGAGCAGAGCAGGCCCTTTATTAAAAGGGCGATTGAACTGGGAATCAACTTCTTTGATACCGCTAACGTATATTCAGACGGAACCAGCGAGGAAATTGTCGGCCGCGCTTTAAAGGACTTCGCGCCCCGCGACGAAGTTGTCATCGCGACCAAAGTGCACGGTCGTGTACGTTCCGGACCTAACGGCGGCGGTCTATCCCGCAAGGCGATCATGAGTGAAATCGATAACAGCCTAAAGCGGCTTGGTACCGATTACGTCGATCTGTATCAAATCCATAGATGGGACAACGGAACGCCAATCGAGGAGACGATGGAGGCGCTCCACGATGTGGTGAAAGCGGGGAAGGCGCGTTATATCGGCGCGTCCTCGATGTATGCCTGGCAGTTCCTCAAAGCTCAGCATGTCGCTGAACGAAACGGCTGGACTCGATTCGTTTCGATGCAAAATTATTTGAATTTGCTGTATAGGGAAGAAGAACGGGAGATGCTGCCGCTTTGCCGGGAAGAGGGAGTCGGCGTCATTCCTTGGAGCCCGCTTGCGCGCGGCCGATTGACACGTGATTGGGATGAACAAAGCGCCAGGTCTGAGACGGATGAGTTTGGGAAGTCACTCTATGCGCAAACCGCCGATGCCGACCGCATCGTAGTAAACCGTGTCGCAGAGATCGCCTCCGCCCGAGACATTCCCCGGGCGCAAGTCGCACTTGCGTGGGTGCTGCAGAAGGAGCCGGTGACGGCACCGATCGTCGGGGCGACCAAGCCTCATCATTTGGAGGACGCCGTCGCCGCTTTATCCGTGAAACTAACGCCGGGTGAAGTGGCGAGCTTGGAGGAGCCGTATGTACCACACCCCATCATGGGCGGGTTAAATTAAGGGAAGACGCTAAAAGGGCAGCCGATTCATCACGATCGGCCGCCTTTGTACTTACGGAAATCACTCAGTCCCAGCTTTTCAAAGGCGGCTTGAGCCCGTCTTCGATCCACAAGAAGCGGCCATTGACTCCGTCGGACTCCTGCTTCGTCAAATTGACGATCAAATCGGTGGATTTCTCGGGGGCGTCTCCTCCGGTGTCCTCTACCCAATCGATCCACCTCTTCATATCTCCGTTTGCTTCGGATGCTTGGCGTATCGCTTCGAACATTTCCGTCTTGACTTCTCCGGGATGCATCACGTTGGCTGTCACGCCGGTGCCTTCCACTTCGACGGCCAGCTGCCTCGTAAAATGGTTCAATGCGACTTTGCTTACGGCGTAGGCGCTGTTCGTCGGTTTGGGATTCGATAAAGAAGCGGCGGAGGAAATATTGACGATGCGCCCCCAGCCTTGTTGAATCATTTCTTTGACAAACGCTCTGCATATGAAATAAGGGCCTGCCGTATTGATCATAAGCGTGTTGACCCAAAGGTCGGGGGCGCTATTCGAGATAGGTTCGGTTTCTCCGTAAATCCCCGCCGCATTCACTACAATCGATGGCACACCGACGTTAGTCAAAACATATTGCGCCAATCCGTCAACGCTTGCTCTATCGCTCACATCCGCTTTATATATGGCGGCTTTGCCACCCGCAGCCTCTATGATTTTCTGCGTTTCCGCTAAATGATTCTCCCTGCGGCCGACAAGCACGACCATGGCCCCATGTTCGGCAAGCCCCTTGGCGATCGTCTTTCCGAGTCCGCTGCCTGCTCCTGTTACTAGTGCAATCTTTCCGGCTAAGCTACCTGACACGACATTCAACCTCCCGGCGTTACATCATAAGATCTACTAAGAACTTATAGGAAAATGCAGAGGGCGTCCATGTTTTTTTGCGCGTGCGCCACACCATACTAGTTTATTGCCCTGAATGATCGCAAGGAGGATTTCGAATGATTTTGTCGAATGATTCAGGAAAATCTTGTCGTTAATAGGCGTAAATATAGATATTTTGATCGTTTATGCCGCCTTCCGTGCTTTTGCCAGGATGCGGAAAAGGTATGGGCCAACGGTTCCACAACATATTTTTCTGAATACAACACTTGACGACAGACTAGGCGGAGGAAAGATATGTGGAAGGTACTAGGATGGATTTTCGTGCCGTATATGATGCTTTTGTTTCAATGGAGGAAGTTGACACCTGCTAAGCGATATGCAGCCTTGGGTTACATCCTCATCATAATGATTGGCTCCGTGATGAGCTCAGGCACTACAGACAGCCAACTATCGGCCCCGGTGACTCCACAATCTCCACCCATCACTACGGAGAAGCCTGCGGCGGAACCTGCGACAACGAATGGACAGGCAGCACCAACGAAGAAGCAGATAGCAGAACAAGTAACAATAGAACCCCCCCAGCAAGCTGTGGCAGCCGATCAGAATAAGGCGGCGAAGGAAGTCGTAGCAGGGGTGAACCCAGCTTCCTATGACGCCGTGTTACATTTCCCGGGTGATCAATACCCCAAAACCGCTGCTCATATCATAAGTGCAATTCATCACGGGGAATCCGCTGTTTGCACAATTGATCGCAAGAATGCCGATCATAACCGGGCTCAATCCTTAGCAGGCATTCCTACAAAAAGTGGTTTTGATCGAGACGAGTTTCCAATGGCCATGTGCGCGGAAGGCGGGGAAGGGGCGGATATTGCCTACGTCGAATCGGCCGATAATCGCGGCTCCGGATCTTGGATAGGCAACAAGCTGGAAGGCTATGCGGACGGAACCAGAGTGCTGTTTGTGGTGGATGGAATCAAAGAAGGCAGCGTACTGCCCGAAACGAAAGAGTCTTCTATAAATTCTGTAAATCCCCCTGCTGTAAGTGCCCAGAAGACGGAGACAAAGTCTGCTCCCGAGGCCGTAGCTGTTGTGAGCTTTGCCAATTGCACAGAGGCGAATAAAGCAGGACTTTTTAATATTCGTCGTGGAGAACCGGGTTACGGTTCGAAATTGGATCGCGATGATGACGGTGTAGCTTGTGAAAAGAAATGATATAGGCTTGCCGCGGATAGGCAGCGCGTCCGCGGCGATCCCTTCAAGGAATAAAGATGGATGCCCGGTAATGATCCCGGGCTAATTCTGCATCTTTATAGGTATGCAAATTTCGCAAAGATCGTTGTTAAGCATTTCGCCTGTGTATTTTTCTATTATCGGTTTGTTATCTATTCGAAATTCGTTATGATGTACAGCTGACAACAATTCAGCCCATGCCCTTTGCATTTCTTCCGCTGTATGTTTTACTATGCAAACTGCATATTCCCCACCGTGAAATTCACTTTCGCAGATGGAATCGTCAATTGGGTAATCCCGGGAAATGACAATGCATGCATCATATCTGCAGTTTTCAGGAAGTGTAGTTTCAGGGTTATCTTGTGGTATTCCCAATAGAATTGCCGATTCGTCAAGTAGGTTTCGTTCCATAGCCCATTCTTTTACCTTCTCCATTGCTTGCGCGTTGGCGGGGCCATACGGACCTGTTTGTCTAACATAAGCAATTCGATAGTTTGGAAGCGTTTCGACTTTCATCTGCATGTTTCATCTTCCTTTCATTGTAAGGTTCTCAGGCATTTCGAATGCTAACATGATATAAAATGAATTTCCATCTATTTTTTTGAAAATTTTGGTTTTCATTTCAAAAAAAATGAAGGCTGCAGGTGAAAAACCGGAGATTAATTGGATGGTTCCGCTCTAATCGACGGGCCATTTCTCTATGCGGAGCGAGTCTGAATGCAAGCTCCGAGCTTATGGACCGGAAAGGAAGTACCAAAGGTCGCCTACGCCTATATCGGCGATGTAGTTTCGCCCGTTCTGGTCAGCAGACGTTATGCGTGCTCCGAACCGGCGGCATGTCTACACCTGAAGCCGACACTCGCAAATAATGCGACTTCATCAAAAGAGTACTACCCCATAACCCGGCCGGTCAAAAATGTCCGATTGCCGGAAATGATATTGAAAGGGTAAGATACATGTGCACAAAGCCCGGCGGCTTTCTTTCCGTGCGGCCTCCGGGTATGAAGCAAGGTGAACATGCATTTGAGAGCAGGGGGAGTTTGGCATGAACGTGCAGATGGAGCGTTTGAACCGGGGGTTAGCTGCAGCCTGTACCTCCGAAGGGATATTCGTCAGTTGGAGACTATTGGGTCACGAAGTGACGGGCACACAGGAGCATGGCCTTGCCGGGGCGGATTTTTATTTGTACCGGGACGGGAAAAAAATCGCGGAAATCAGCGACAGCACCAATTACTTGGACAAAAGCGGCACTCGGGACTCCGTCTATTCCGTAAGCGCTGTCATAGATGGAACCGAGCAGGAGCAGTGCGCCGGCGTTCGGCCATGGGAAAACGATTATATCGAAGTTCCGCTGAAGAAGCCCGCAGACGGCGTGACGCCCGCCGGACAAAGCTATACCTACAGCGCCAATGACATGAGTGTCGGGGATGTGGACGGGGACGGAGAATACGAATATATCGTCAAGTGGGATCCTTCCAATTCCAAGGATGTATCCCATGCCGGCTATACCGGGAATGTGTACATGGACTGCTACAAGCTGGATGGCACGCTGCTGTACCGGATCGATCTGGGCGTCAATATCCGGGCCGGGGCCCACTATACCCAGTTCCTCGTTTATGATTTCGACGGGGACGGCAGGGCCGAGCTGATGTTCAAGACGGCGCCGGGAACAAGAGTAATTCGCTATAAGGATGGTGTCCCCGTATCCGAAGAATATATCACGCTGCTTCCGGAGGATGCGGAAGCGGGGGTCAGCCATGAAGACGACTACCGCATGAGCAGTACGGATTATTACGAGCATGTGGTGGAGATGTTTATGGGCTGGCATGCGCATGAGGAGGTCGTATCCGGGCGATGGCCCGCCACACTGGAGGAATGCTTCGGCCTAACCCCTACGTACGCCTATCCGCTGTCCAGGGAGGATGCGGTCAGATTGGCCGATCATTTCATGGACGTATATGCCCCGCAGAGAAGCGAGCGCAACAAGCTCCGCAGCTTTGAGGGCTTTATTTTGAAGGGGCCGGAGTATTTGAGCGTGTTCCGCGGCGAGACGGGGGAAGAGCTGGCGACGATCCGCTACAAGCCGGGACGCCATGATGACGGACTGATGTGGGGAGATTATGCCTGGAACCGCATTGAACCGGGAAACCGGGTGGACCGCTTCCTGGCCGGAGTGGCTTATTTGGATGGCCGCAAGCCCTATGCCTTGTTTGCCCGCGGCTATTACACCAGAGCGGCCATCGCCGCGTACAGCTGGGACGGACAGGAGCTGAAGGAGCATTGGTATACCGACAGCGGCTGGGTGACGATGAACAATCCTTTTCGGGACACTCTGCACATGCAGAACGGGCGCAATGAACCGTACGGCGGGCTGGCCAAGCAGGGGGCGCACTCGCTGAGTACGGCGGATGTGGACGGGGACGGCTGCCAGGAGATCGTCTACGGGTCGGCTACGGTGGATCATGACGGCAGCATCCTGTACAGCTCCGGCGGCATCCTTCCGGAGGGCAGCGCTGCGCCGGGAAGGTACGCCAAGCTTGGCCACGGCGATGCCCTGCATGTAGCCCGCATCGACCCTGACCGGGATGGACTGCAGATTTATATGGTGCATGAGGCGGGCGTTCATGGTCCTTACGGCTACACGCTGCGGGACGCTGCCACCGGGGAGGTGCTTTACGGAGCCTTCGCCGCGGAGGACGTGGGCCGCGGGATGATCGGCAAGGTGGAGCCTGGGGTACCTGGTCTCCAAACCTGGTGCAGCGAAAGCCATCTGGCGCATGAACCGTCCCGGGGCTTGCGCTCAGCCAAGGGAGAGCAGCTGGACGAGAAGGCTCCGGGCACCAACATGAGCATCAAGTGGGCGGCCGATATGACCACCCAGATCATCGGCGGCATCTTCGATGAGCCGGTGGTGATTGAGGACTGGAAGCGCGGCAGGCTGCTGACTGCGGAAGGAACCCGCTCGAACAACGGTACCAAGGGCAACCCCTGCCTCGTGGCCGATCTCTTCGGAGACTGGCGGGAGGAGCTGGTCGTCCGCACGGCGGACAGCACTGCTTTCCGCATCTATATGAGCACGGAGGTTACGGACCGCAAGCTGTACACCTTGATGCACGATCCCCAATACCGGACAGGTGTCGCATGGCAAAATGTAGTGTACAACCAGCCATGCTACACCAGCTTTTATATGGGAACGGATATGGATTGGTCCAAGGTGCCGGTTCCAAGCCGTCTTAAGCAGGAATGAATTCAGAATTCCGACGATTTCCCCTCACAGGGCAGCGGTGTACCGCGTTCCGGAGGGGATTTTTATATGTTACGCGATTGTTGGAGCTCAATAATTGATGGTAAAATCAGGAAGGATGGTGAGGCCGATAAACGGGCTCAAAATGTTCTATGGAAATCGATTCCTTCTATTTCCGAAGTGGCAGGATGGCATGTAAAATCGGAGAGAGCGCTTACAAATTTGGCGTCCCGAAAAGGCTGGCGAAGAGGCATGCGCATGCAATTCAACATTTTTCAGAAAATGATTCTGTTGCTGGTGTCCTTGCTCGTTCCCGTTATGGCACTCTACTACTACTCCACGCACAGGAGCGTCAGTGTCATCCAGGACGAGCTGATCAAGTCCAGCCTCAACCGTATGGCCCTGTTCATGGCCCAACTGGATGCCAGTATTGAGAAGCTGGAGCTGGTTTCCACACCGATCCTCGTCGATATGAACGTGCTGGAGTACCTCTACAATCTCAGTCTAAGCGATTATCCGATGCTGAAAACAAGACTGCTCATTCAGGAGAAGCTGTCGCTTGCGAGCAACTCGGGCAATTGGCGGAACGAAGTCATTGTTTATTTCCCGAAGCGCGGTGAAGGCATCTCCTCTTCTCCTGCCTACCGGTTCGACCGGACCGAATACGAGAATCAATTTTCCCTGGGATGGCGCTTCAGCGAGAAGCTGGGTATCGGCTCCGGCTTTACCCGCACCTATGTCACAACCGGCTCCAGTTCGATTAGGCCTGACGAGCTTGATTTAGCGGTGAGGATTAACTTGTTTCAATGGGATTTTGAAAATTTGCTGGACACGTATAAGGCGAGCCATTCCGGCGATCCGTTTTTTTTCAAAACAGGCTACTCCCTCATCGCCAACCGGTCCGCCGACGAGGAAAGGATGGAAAGAATCGTCACGGTGCTCAGCGGCCGCATCGACGGCGGTGAGTCTGGCTACATGATTCGCTGGTTCGATGACAAGCAGTATCTCATCACCTACTATTATTCCGCTCTCTTGGACTGGCATCTGATCGATGCTGTCCCCCTCGACCAAGTCGTAGGTCCGATCAAGCAGCAGCGAGTGCTGTTCGCTGTCGCATCGGTGCTTCTGCTTATTACCGGCGTCGGGGCGGCGTTCGCCTTGTATTGGAACGTGCAGATGCCGATCTTTCGCTTGGTACGCGGCGTTCAACGGATCAAGCGCGGCGATTACTCCTACCGCCTGAAGAAGAATTCCAATAATGAATTCTCGTTCCTGATGCAGAACTTCAACGAGATGGCGGCGCAAATCCAGGATCTGATCGAGAATGTGCTGCAATCGCAAATTCACGCCCGGGACGCGACGCTCAAGCAGCTTCAGGCTCAAATTCATCCGCATTTCTTGTATAACTCCCTAGGGTTTATCATCAACATGACCAAGATGAAGAACGATAGGGCCGTTATCGATATGGCGCATCATCTTTCCGATTATTTCCGGTACACGACGCGAATGGACAATCGGGGGGTCAGTCTAAAGGAAGAGCTGGCATTCGTGCACACGTATTTGGAAATACACCGGCTGCGCAATGAGTCGCTGGCGTATTCGATTGAACTGCCGGAAGCGCTGGAGCGGATTCGCATCCCCCGGCTGCTGATCCAGCCTCTTGTTGAGAACGCGCTCGTTCACGGTCTTGAACATGTTGACGATATCGGCCGGGTTCAGATCCGGGTCGTCGCAAGGGAGGACCGGGTTCACGTCGAGGTGGAGGATAACGGCAGCGGCATGGAAGCGGTGTCGATCGCCAAGCTGCTGACCGAGCTTCGACTTCCAGCCGACGATTATGCCGGCTGCGGCTTATGGAATGTGTATCACCGTCTTCAGGGCCATTTCGGCGGAGACTCCGAAATCGCCGTTCAGCCTTCCGCGATAGGCGGGCTTAAGGTGGAGCTGATCTGGAGAATGCAGAACATCGTAATCAAGACGGAGGGATCGCCGTGATCAATCTGCTGGTGGTTGACGACGAAAGACACTATACGGACAGCCTGGCGGGCACGATACCTTGGGAGAGACTCGGGATTACTCGAGTGTTTAAAGCCTACAGCGCAAGCGAAGCGCTTGCCGTTCTGAAGGAAGCGGATATTTCCGTCTTGATGACGGATATCCGGATGCCGCGAATGAACGGGCTGGAGCTGATTGAACAGGCGAGGCCGTTCAAGCCCGATCTCAAATGCCTGCTCTTGACCGGATACGCGGATTTCGAATATGCACGCAAGGCGATCGAGCTCCAGGCGCTCGATTATCTCATCAAGCCGGCCAAGGATGAACAGCTTCTGCATGCCGTGGGGCGGATCGTGAAGCAGCTCGAGCACGAACGGAGGATTGCGCACGGCTTCCGTATTTATCGGGATAACAGCGCGGAGCTGAAGTCCGGGCTGCTGCTCAAAGTGCTGGGCGGATCGCTGCGCGGCGAGGCGCTTGCGGATAAGCTGAAGCTGTTTGATATCCCCCTTCCGAGCTTAGGTCACGCCTCGCTCTGTCTCATCCAGCTTCGAGCCCCCTTCGACGGACAGGATTTATACTCCCAGTCCTTGATCCGCTTTGCGGTGACCAACATTTTGGAAGAGTTATTGATGGAACGGTACGACTGCTGGACCGCTGTGGACGAGGATGGATATCAGCTGGTCTTAGTGTACGATCTGTCCGGGGCGCCGCCCGAGCCGGAATGGTTTCGCGAACGGATCGACAGGCTGAGCCATGAAGTACGAACGCTGCTGAAAGGCGACATTGCCGTCGCGGCTGCAGATACGTGTTTATTTCCGAACGAGCTTCACGCGCGCTACCTGGAGGCCAAGACGAAGCTCAGCAGAGGCATGGACGCATCCGCGCCGGCGCCGCAGCGTAACGAGGAGGAGGCTCGCTTGATGCGAAAGCTGTATGAAGCCCCGCTGCTCACCCATCTGCTGGAGACGGCGCAGTGGGAGGAGGCGGAGAACAAAATTCGTTCGTTTGTATCGCCGCTTCTTCATGCGGGCTCGCCCGAATTGATGCGTGACGTATTCTTTTTCCTGTCGAACGCGTTTCAATATATAGCGAACCGCAGCGGCAAGACGCTGGCACAGATGCTTGAACCCCGGCAGGCGGCTTATATCAAGGGGAAAGCGATGCTTCATGCGCTGCAGCTGGAGAGCTGGGCGCTGGATGCGCTTAACACGCTCCGCGGCAAGGTGAGCGAGGAATCCGAGGATCAGAACGCGGCGATCGTCCGCAAGACGCAGCAATACATTCGTGAGGAGCTTGACAAGGAGCTGTCGCTCACGCTGCTGGCCCGGCGCGTTTATGTACATCCGAACCACCTGTCCAAGCTGTTTAAGCAGTTCACGGACACAACGGTCTCTCAGTACATCTATGAACAGCGCATGCGCCGGGCGTCGGAGCTGCTGAAGCATACGGACTACAAAATTTATAAAGTCGGGGAGAGCATCGGTTATCCGAACACGAACTGGTTTATTCGAAAATTCCGCGACTATTACCGGATCACGCCTCAGGAATACCGGGATCGGCATCGTGCGGAAAATGAATGATTTTCTTCTATAAAATGATAATTCTTCCATATATGACTCAATCCCGTAAAGCTTATGATGATTGTAGATACGAAAGCCGGCTGAGACGCCTTCGTATCGGTTGCAAGCGATTTCGAATAAGGGGAGAGTTGAGTCGGTGAAAATGCGAAAAACATGGACGACGATACTGACGTCAGTGACGGCGCTGAGTTTGCTGATTGCGGGATGCTCGGACAGCGGCACCGGGAAGGCGCCGGCTGCAGAGAACGGGAAGACGGGACCGAATACCCAAACGGCAGATTCTACGAAGCCGAAATGGGATTTCAAGTTCGATCCGCCCATCACGATTTCAACGGCGATCGTGGACGAGAACCGGCCGAACGCGTTCAAGCCCGGGGAGAATTTGACGAACAACGTACATTCCCGGTGGATGGAAGAGAAGCTGGGCATCGTTACGAAGTATGAATGGGTTGTCGGGAAGTTCGAGGATAACGAGACGAAGATCAGGCTGGCTCTTTCCACAAACGGTAAACTGCCGGATACGTTCAGCGCGGGCGGCGACATTCTCAAGGATCTGATCAGAGCAGGCAGACTGCTTCCGGTTAACGATGCCATTGAGAAATACGCGCATCCGGTCTATAAGGAGGCGCTCAAGAAATACGCGCACGTGCTGCCGGAAGTTACGGTAGACGGAAACATCTATGGGGTTCCGACCTTCTTCGTGGGCGACGAGGGCACGGTCATGTGGATCCGGAAGGACTGGCTGGATAAGCTGTCCCTGAAGCCCCCGACAACGATTGCCGAGCTCGAGACTGTATTGAAAGCGTTCTCTGAACAAGATCCGAACGGGAACGGCAAGGATGACGAAACGGGGCTTGCCATCCCGCTTAAGGAAGGGCCGTGGACCTGGATGGGCCAAACGGATCCGATCGTCGGCGCCTTCACCAAGCAAATGGTGAACACGTACGACATCAAGCTGTTCTGGAACGAGGACGCGAACGGGAACCTGACTTACGGCGCCATACACCCGGATGCGAAGAAGTACTTGGAGACGATGGCTTCCTGGATGGCGAAAGGTTATATCGACAAGGAAGCCGGCATCAAGGATCCGAGCAAGGCGGCCGAGCTTGCCGCCGCCGGTATGGCCGGCGTCATGTTCGGGCCGTATTGGATGGGCTCCTGGCCGCTAGGCGACACGGCCAAGGTCGATCCGAAGGCGGAATGGCAGGCTTACCCGCTGCCCGCAGGACCGGACGGGTTAAAGGCTAAAGCTCAAAAACCGCTGAACAGCGGGTATCTCGTATTTAGCAAGGACTTCAAGCAGATCGAGGCGTGGTTCGCCTACTTCAACAAGCTGCTGGCCAAAAACCTGGGACCGCAAGACCCTTACTTCGATCCCCGCTTTGAGAAAGGCTTTCATGAAGGCTACGATTATGTGCTGAAGGACGGAAAGGTGGTCAACGGCAACTTTGAGGCGAACGGAGTACCGAAGCATCAATGGCCTCTTGCGGACGGAACCGGTATGGATATGCGGTGGATGTTGTACCCGCTCACCGGCACGATGGCGCCGCTGGTGCCTTACATGAACGCCGATGCGATCAAGAAGTTTATTGCCGATCCGAACGCCGAAGCGAAGACGCCGATCGAGCAGAGCGTCAAAGGTCTGAACAAGGCGCAGTTGTCCGCCGCGAGCGTCGCGGTGTCGGAACAGAATTTGGAGATTCCGAACCGGTATAACGGCCCGCTTACCGACGGCATGAAGAAGCATGGCGAGTTCCTGCAGAAGCTGGCGACGGAAAGCTATCTGCGCATCATCTATGGCGAGAAGCCGCTCTCTTCGTTCGATGAGTTTGTGGTGCAGTTCAACAAGAACGGAGGAGAGCTGATCACGAAGGAAGTAAACGAGTGGTACAAGAAAAACAAACCATAACGCAGAAGGAGGGGAGGCGCGCATTCGGCTTCGGCTGATGCTGCCTCCTTTATCCGTGAAAGGAGCTCAAAGCGATGCGGGACTACTGGGTCCGGACGTGGCCCTATCATGTGCTGCTCTTGCCTGCTGTCATTCTTTGCTTGATTTTCTCCTATGTGCCGATGTTCGGCCTGGTGATCGCTTTCCAAAATTACGAGCCTTGGATGGGCATCTTCGGTTCGGAGTGGGTGGGTCTGGAGCAGTTCCGCTACCTGTTCTCTTACCCCGACAGCGTGCAGGTGATCGTTAATACGCTGATTATCGCCACCGCCAAGCTGGTGTTCCAGCTCGTCGTTCCTATTATTTTCGCCCTGATGCTGAATGAACTCCGCAAAATGCTTCTGAAGCGCGTGATCCAGACTCTGGTCTATTTACCGCATTTTATTTCCTGGGTCGTGCTCGGGGGCATCCTGATCGACATTCTGGGTACCGGCGGGATCGTGAATCGATTCCTTGGGCTATTCGGTGTGGAACCGATATTTTTTCTCGGCAACGGCGACTGGTTCCGGGTTACGCTTGTCGTCAGCGACGTCTGGAAAGAGTTCGGCTTCTCGGCCATTATTTTTCTTGCCGCGCTGTCCAATATTAATCCCGCCCTCTATGAAGCGGCGGAGATTGACGGGGCAACGAAATGGCAGCAGACGATGTATGTCACGCTGCCGTCGATTCTGCCGATCATCGTCGTCGTCGGTACGCTGTCGCTCGGCCGGATTCTCGATGCCGGGTTCGACCAGATCCTGAATTTATATAATCCGCTCGTCTATGCGAAGGCCGACATTATCGATACGTTCGTGTACCGGGTAGGGCTCACCAAGGGCGAATTCAGCTTCGGCACAGCTGTAGGCCTGTTCAAGTCGACCGTCGGATTTTTCCTGATCCTTCTGAGCTATTGGCTCGCTTACCGTATCGCCAATTATCGTATTTTCTGAGAGGAGGGGGCAAGCGGATGGTGTATCGAACGAACGGCTATCGGGTATTCAGTGTGTTCAATATCGTCTTTCTCTGCATCCTCTCGGTCCTTTGCATATTGCCGATCATGCATATGTTCGCGCTGTCCTTCAGCTCGCGGGCGGCCGCGACCGCCAATATCGTCAATTTCTGGCCTATCGGCTGGACGGCTGAGGCTTACACGACGACGCTCGGCAACGAGGCATTCCTTCGTTCCCTGTGGATTGCCGTCGAGCGGACGTTCGCGGGGACAGCCATCTCGATGGCTGTCATCGTCATGGCGGCTTACAGCTTGTCGCGGTCATCGGACCGGTTTCCGGGACGTACGGCGTATACGTGGTTTTTCGTGTTTACGATGCTGTTCAGCGGCGGCTTGATTCCGACGTATTTCCTCGTGAACAAGCTCGGCTTGACGGACACGCTCTGGGCGCTTATTTTACCGGGCGCGGTCAACGTGTGGAACTTGATCCTGATGCTGAATTTTTTCCGCACGCTGCCGAAGGAGCTGGAGGATGCTGCGCTGATCGACGGAGCCGGCCATTTCGGGGTGCTGCTGCGTATTTTCCTGCCTCTCTCCATGCCGGCTGTCGCGACGCTGTCGCTGTTTTCGATGGTTGGGCATTGGAATTCATGGTTTGATGGAGTTATTTATATGAGCACCGTTGAGAAATACCCGCTGGCGACGTTCCTCCATGCGATGGTTGTCTCCGAGAATTTGACGCAAATCGGCGTTTCCGCGCAGGATGTTGCGAATATTTCGAACCGGACGGTAAAGGCGGCCCAGCTGTTCATCGGCTCCCTGCCCATTCTGCTCGTCTATCCGTTCCTGCAAAAATATTTCGTCAAGGGTATCGTCCTTGGCTCGGTGAAGGAGTAGAGGGAGCGGGACTGGCGCGTTATCTTAAATATTTTTTTGTTGCCGCGGAACAGAATTATGTTATATTGGACATAATATATGTTTAGAAATAGTCGTTTGGCACAGCCCGCGGCCCGTGGAAAGATTGAAGCTGCGATGTTGTTTCATTACGGAAGACAGGCATTATGGCGGATACATCAGGATCGTGCCTTCACGATTCCTGGTGTTTTTTTACATACATCGAGACTACACCTTAGAATGGAGGCAATGACATGTGGATGGATATCGTAATACCACTTGTGCTTTCAACCCTGGAAATTTTATGTATCTTTTCTTTGATGCTCTCTCTGTTTCGATTTCCGTTCGCGCGGTATGCCCGGACGCTTCTCTGGATCTCGATTCCGATGAGCGTCGCTTCGTATTTTATTCGCAAAGTGCCGGAGATTGAGCCCTACAAAACGTTCCTGATGTACATATTGTTTTTTATCGCGATTAAAGTGTTGTTCGAGCTGCACTACCATCAGGTGTTAATTGTGACGCTGTTAGGTTATATCGGATTCGGCCTGCTGCAGACGCTTGTCGTGTATGCATGCATGGCGCTTGGACTTGTCACGATGGAGCAAATGTCACAAATGGGGCCAGCCAATTACCTGGTCGTATTCGTATCGATGATCGTCATCTCGGGAATTGTTGCGCTGATGGTCCGTTACCGGTACGGATTTTCGTTCATATCCCGGCATGCAAGGTTTACGTACAAGTCACCGGATAAAATCGTTGCCATGTTTATCCTGGCGTCCGGAGTCATCGCTCTCAGCATTTTGCGGACGTCGGACTGGATTATGATGCTGGCGCTGGCCGTCAATTTTTATTTGCTGCTGCAATTTGCGAGACATCGCGAGCTGGAGGATCATTGAGCTTGCGGTTGAGCGGCATCGACCAATGCGTGTACCTGGATAAGATGAGTAGCCGTGGGGTGCGTGATTTTCATCGGTATTCTGGCGGCGGGGAAGTCGATGCGGTTGAACATGGATATGTTCAGGACAAGGCACAAAGACGACGAAACGAAGCTCGTACCGGGAAAGAAGTGTTATGAAAAAGCTGCAAATTCCCGAGTATAACGAAGGATTCGAACTTGTATCGTGTCATCAGTAAATGTGGTCAATTCCATATAGAAGAATTCCGTATAATATAACCTGGCCGGGGACGGCTAGGTTATTTTTGCAATTTAGCGTTTGGAATTATCTTGTAATTCGTTCCCCCAGAAGGATTCGCAAAAGCCACTGGCCATTCTGGGAAGTTCGTCGGGCGAGCACAGGTATAGCGGGTTCTCGGGGCGTTATTCGTACGGAATTCGATCTTGGGGCGGAAATAGCGGATTTCGGAGGCGTTATCGGGAACGAATTTCGGAAAATGGACGCTTTTTGCCATGGGGCTTGCAAAATAGAGCCCCCAGGATCCGTTATTTTCTTTCTATGGAGCTATTCGACAAAAATAACGCCTCGAAAGTCGCTTAATGGAGTAGAAAGCAAGCCGTACACATCAACGCAGCCGCGACATACCGGACTGACGGCCTGAAGAGCAGCTAGCCCAATTCATTGTCCTCCAAGCAGACGCCATACGATACATACAGCTAGCCTGCGAGTAGCCCTATGCACAGTATCAATTTTCAATCATAGATCGCTAATGGAAGGGGTTTGTCACAATATGTCGAAAAACATTATCATCTTCTTTTTAAAAAATCGCTCATGAACCCGGCATCACATCAGGAGGAGAACGCATTGAAACCGAAATTACCGAATTGGCTTGTCGCCACGATGGTACTGACTACATTGGCATATCCGAATGGTACGGCTATGTCGGCGCAGACGGCTAACCCCCTGCGGACCGACGCTCAATCCGATTGGCGATTTGCCGACATTGCGCTATTGGAAGCGGCTCGCCAAGAAGCGATTCAAGAAGCGGTCCGGCACGGCTGGATCAGCGGCGACTTGAACGGGCAGTTCCGCCCGACGGACACCTTGACCCGTCAAGAATTGGCGAAGCTTCTGACTGTAGCTTTGAACATCGAGCCCAAGCAGGTCACCGAGTCCAGCTTTGCCGATGTGGAGAAGGATGCATGGGGAATCGGATATATTGAAGCGGTAAAGAGCGCGGGCCTGATGGTCGGCGACGAAATGGACGCATTCCGGCCGAATGCGCCGGTTACCCGTGAAGAGCTGGCCGTAGTTTTAGTCAGGGCGCTGCAGGACCGGCCCGCCGCGAACACGGACAGGTTGATTGTCGCCGACCGTGCCGATATTTCCGACTGGGCGCTCGGATACGTCCAGCGTGCTCTTGAACGAGGGCTGCTCGAACTGCCGGCAGGGTTCAAGCCGAAGCAGCAGGTCGAGCGGCAGGAGATCGCCGAGGTGCTGCTGCGCTCCTTCGCGGAAAACCATGACTACGACCTGGCCATCGATCAGCTGCAGCAAGACCGGGTATTGATCAACGGCGTCGCCTATTCCGTCTCCGATTCGTTGAAAGCCTTATTCCAGGAAAAAAATCATGCGATTCTGCAGGGCGCCCGTCTCCGGTTTGAGGCCGACAACCAGCAAATCGAGCGGATCAAGAGCTTGCTCATTACGAAGGGCGGCACCGCGCCGTCCGGGTCGGAGGCGGAGTTTTCCAAAAATCTGCTGCTTGACGGCGGCGATGTGACGATCGATGGAAGCGTCAAGATCGCTGCAGACTTCGTTTCGCTGAAGCGTCTTACCGTTACGGGGAACCTGGAGATTACGAAAGAGCTTCAGCATGATTTTTACATGGATCATGTGATTGTGACCGGAGATACCATTGTCAATGGCGGGGATACGAATACGGTTGTGTTTAACGATTCCATGCTGACCGGTGTGCAGGTGAACAAAACCGACGTTCGAGTCGAATCGCTGGGCAATACGTCCGTTGAAGAGATGACGGTGTCCAGCAATGCGACGATTGTCGGAGACTCCGGTGTGACAATTAGCAAAGTGACGTTAACCGCCGGGGCTCAGCAAGTGGATATGCAAGCTAATGTGGAGGCATTGGAGATTAAGACGAGCGGTGCGTTAAGTTTGACAGGAAGCGGCAATATCGGGGCCTTGAAGGTGAATTCAGCCGCTCCGGTTACGCTGAACAGCCAAGCGAAGGTCGGTACGCTGTCCGTTTCGAACACCCAGGCGAACCTGACGGTAGGGACGAATGTGCAGGTGCAGAACCTTGTACTACCGGATGGTGTAGCAGCGTCCAATGTGGTGCAAAACTTTGGAGCCGTCCAAACGCAGGTGTCGAATATTAACGGTACGGTCAACCCTGCCGCTGCGGGACCATCGAATTCAGCCCCCGAGGTGGTAGCGCCGATTAGCGATAAGCTGATCCAGCTCGCCGACGGCCCGCTGACGATCGACATTTCCGGTGTGTTCCTGGATCGCGACTACGATAATTTGACGATAAAGGCGACGTCCCGTAATGTGAATGCGGCTGCCGTGCCTTCGGCGGTAGTCAACAACCAGTTGGTTATCACGCCGAAAGGTGCGGGGAATAACATTTTGATCCAGCTGTCCGCGAGCGATGGGACCATGTCCGTAACGACTCGATTCAATGTGACGGTTAACGTTCCGCCGGTAGCGAAGCCGATCCCGGAGCAGATCGTAACATTGGGCGCCGGCCCGAAGCCGTTGACGGTCTATGTGAAGGATAAGCCGGCGGACAGCTATTTCACGGATAGCACTTGGGATACGCTGACGTTCTCGGCCGTGTCCGAGAATCCGGCGATTGCCGGCGCTTCGATCAGCGGGGGCAGCCTGATGATTGATCCGATCGAGAAAGGCAAGACGAATATTATCATCACCGCGAACGATGGGAAAGGGGGGAGCGTTACAGGGACGGTACCTGTGCTGGTCAATGTTCCTCCGGAAGTCGTGGTACGGATCGGCGATCGAATGGGGACGATTGGCAACCCCGATGTAACAGTGGACTTGTCGAACGTGTTCCGCGATTTGGACGGTGACAGCTTGACGTATGAGGCTGCGTCTCAGGACGACACAAGCGCCAAGGTGACCGTGGACGGAAACGTTCTGAAAATAACGCCGCAGGCGGCGGGTACACCGGTGATTACGGTGACGGCTAAGGACGGCAAGGGCGGAGCGGTAACGGAAACGTTCGCGTTTACCGTTAACCGTCCGCCGGAAGCGGAAAACATCCAAAAGCAAACGGTGACGATCGGCAATGGAGCGGGAACCGTATCTCTTCCAATTACTGATAAAGACGGCGATACCCTGACGATTTCGGCGGATTCTCAGAACGAGGGCGTCGTAACGGCGGAGATTGTGACGGCAGTCGACGGCTCTAAGCAGCTGCGATTGACTCCGGTTGCTGCTGGTACCGCCGAAGTAGCCGTTACGGCCGACGACGGAAGGGGAGGTAAAATCTCGAAAACGTTCGAGGTGCTGGTCAATCGGGCGCCGCAGCAGAAGGTTTCCACTTCATTAACAAACGTAACGATCGGTAACAGCGATGTATCGATCTCTTTGCCGGAGTACTTTGAAGATCAGGATCATGACACGCTTAGCTATGAGGCGATCGTCGAGAATCCGTCCTTGGCATCGGCATCCATTAGCGGCAGCGGCCTCAAGCTTACAGCGATTAGCGCCGGGACGACTAACGTGCTGGTGACGGCAAAGGACGGTAAAGGCGGGACAACTACGATCATCTTCCCGGTTCTTGTCAATCAGTCGCCAGAGCTTACGGGTAGTCTCGCAAATCTTAAGGCTACGGTAGGGGTGGACACGCGGCAGGTGAATTTGGCCGGACTGTTCGCCGATCCGGATCAGGACGTCTTGACGGTGACGGCAACCTCGAGTGATAAAAACATAGCCGAAATATCGCAGACAGGCGACATCCGTACCGTTACACCGGTTCACGGAGGTACAGCGACGATTACCGTAACGGCTGACGATAGCAAAGGCGGGGTGAAGCGCACCACATTTACGGTCGAAGTGAATGAAAGCCCGACCGTGAGCGCACAGGAGCAAGTGCTGCAGCTGACGGATACGGAAAAAACGGTCGATCTGAACACATTGTTTACCGATTCGGATGGGGATGCGCTGAGCTTTATCATCGATGATAGCGGGCTGAGCTTCACCGTCGACAATGAGCCGGTAACAGTCGCGAAGGCGGTATACAGCGGCTCGCAGCTCATATTGAAGCCGGAAGTGGCCGGAATTGGAAAGATTCATGTGACGGCCGATGACAACCGGGGCGGAACTGTAAGCAGCGATATTCAGGTGCGCGTAAACCGTGCGCCGCAGGCGGCGGGAGATCCGCTTTCAAGTCAACAGGTGACGACCATCGGCTCTACGCCGCTAACTGTCGAATTGGACAAGGCTTTCACCGACCCGAACGGCAATTTGACCGCTGCCTTCACCGACCCTGACGGGAACAGGCTTAAGTACTCGGCTGTCGTTCTGGATTCAAGCTTGGCTACGGCGGAAGTAAACGATAATGTGCTCAAAATAACCGGAATCGCGCCTGGGACAACGACGGTGAACGTAACCGCAGACGACGGTTATAACGGAACGGCGCAGTCTAGCTTCAGCTTGCTTGTCAACCAGGCTCCCGCTGTTGTGAAGGTCATTGGCGATCAACTCACCACGCTGGGGACAGGCGACGTTATCGTTGACATCAGCCAAGTGTTCTCGGATGCGGATGGAGATGCGTTGACCGTCATTGCAATGTCTCAAGATCCGAGTGTGGCTACTGTAAGCATGTCAGGCAATCAGCTGACGATTCATCCCGTAGCGGGAGGATCGACGACGATTGACGTAACCGCAGTGGATAATAAAGGCGGGACCGTAACCGAATCTTTTACATTGCGTGTAAATCGGGCTCCGACCGTAAGCGGCATTCCAGCCCAAACTATTGCTCTGGAGAAAGGCGAGAAGACCGTCGATGTGTCGAGCTTTTTCCAAGATGCCGACGGGGATTCGCTAACGTTCGAAGCGGTCTCGAGCAATGACGCAATAGCTGAAGTATCGATGACGGGCACCCAGCTGAAGATTACGCCGGTTGCACTC
Organism: Paenibacillus chartarius; assembly: GCF_042432825.1. Lineage (NCBI taxonomy): Bacteria > Bacillati > Bacillota > Bacilli > Caryophanales > Paenibacillaceae > Paenibacillus > Paenibacillus chartarius. Next base: position 21,760 of record NZ_JBHLWN010000060.1, read on the forward strand.
GGCATCGCGACAGTTACATTGACCGTCTACGACGGCTTCGGCGGTAAGGTAACAGGGGAGATGCCGGTCACGATCCAACATAACCAAGCGCCTCAAACAGCAGATAGTATCGCAGATAAAACGGTGTATGTCGGAAGTCCGGCTGAGATCGATGTGTCCGGCGTATTTACGGATGCGGACCTGGATGCGTTGACCTACACCGCCTCGTCGGCGGATGAAACGGTCACGACAGTTACGTATTCCGGCTCGAAGCTTACGCTGACGGCACTCTCCCTAGGCACCAGCGTCATTACCGTATCCGCTTCCGACGGGATGGCTGCACCGGTAAGCATGACGTTCACGGTTACCGCTAAGAACAATAGTGCTCCAGCTGTCGTCGGTTCGGTACCGCTGCAAGTCATCGGCGGCTCGGTGCAGCCGAATCAGTTTTCCATTGCGCATCTATTCAATGATCAAGATGGCGATTCGCTGACCTATACCGTTGAAGCCGCTGACAGCAATTTGGTAACGCCAACCATTAACGGCGATACGTTAACGCTTGCTTCGGGCTCCGGCGGGTACGGCCAAACCTCGGTAACCGTTACGGCTGATGACGGCAATGGCAAAAGCACCAGCACCACCATCGAGGTGCTCGCTGCACGGGTTGTGCGCACGAAGCAGATTGCAGCCATACAAGGTACTGCCGATGCTTCGTATCAGTTGTCAGCCGATTTCCCGACTGCAACTTCGTTTACGAAATATAAGCAGGTGAAGGGTTCCTTGACCCAGGACCAGCCGGAAACCATTAACGGCACCGTCTTCACGACCGTTCCGGGCGCAATAGGTTCAACGGAGTCGTATTGGATTGTTGCCCCTGATCAATCCGCCGTTTTCGTTGACGTAACCGTTCGCGAGCAGCAGGGCGCAGGAGCGTTCTTTGCGGAGTACACGCGAGGACCCGATGGCAGAATCGTACTCGAAATGTTCAATAAGGACGAGAGTACGCTGAATTATACGGTGGTCGGCTACCGATACAATAAATCGACCAACATGATGGAAATTATGAAGAATAGGGAAATCCCGCCGACCCCGAACGCTAATGTAGGAAATGTGTATCCGGGAACGCTCGGCATCGTGATTAACCACACGTTCTATGATTTGATGGACATTACACCGGTTCAATGGTATCAAGGCGAGCTTGATATGACCGGAGACGGCAGGGCCGAATTTGTCGTATGTGCGTTCGAGCTTGTCAAGGACGGTCAGGTCGTTGATGTTATCGGCGATAAGAATTGGACCCCTGGCTTGCCGGAGCCGCTCCCGAACCTGGGAACGATGATCCGGAAGAAGGGCATCGTCAAGAGCTCGACGACGTATAATCCGGAAGGCGAGTGGGACTTCCTGCCTCTCACATACGCCAATCTGTTCAGCCATACTCCGTAACGGTACGATCACAAAGAGCCTCCGACTGTACAAGCCGGGGGCTCTTTATTCCATGCTATTCCAGCAGAACAAGCTTCACGGGAATCACAGCCTGCTGCGGCGCATACTCGCTTTCCATTTGCCGGAGCAGCAGCTGCACCGCCGTTTGCGCCATCGCTTTTTCATCTTGCATGACGTAGGGAATATGGGCGATTTCCGGATCGTCGAAGGAGATGAGCTCAAGCTCGCCCGCTTGTTTCCGGATCGATTGCAGCGCCTGATGCGTCAAATTCGTCATTTCGGCGGTCAAGGCGAAAGCTGCCGTGATGTGAGGGTGGGCCTGCAGAAACTCGATAATATACGAAAGGGCGTTCCGGCCGCGCAAAATGTGAAGCGGTACGTGACACCATAGGTTCTTATCGATGGAGATCCCCTGGTCGATGTACGCCTTCTCGAAGCCGGCCGTTCGATCCTCGATAGCCGTATTGGCGTTCTCCGGCGAGATCAGAGCGATTTGGCGGTGGCCCTTGTTCAATAAATAAGATGTTGTCTCGTAGGCGCCGCCGAAGTTATCGGATGTGATCGTGTACGTTTCGATATTGCGCAAATACCGGTCGATGAAGACGAAAGGGAATTTGTCAAGCGACAGCCGCAGCAGCGATTCGTTATATTTCTCGTCTTCGGTCGGAAATACGATCAGTCCCCGGACTTTCGCTTCGGTCAGCTCGCGGATCGCTCTGGATTCTTCGCCGGACGATTCGCGCGTCAGCCGCAAAATCATATGAAGGCCGCGCTCCTGCAAATAATATTCCACGTGCTCCACGAGCTGTTGAATGACCCTCGTCTTCATCGTCGGAATAATGAAGCCGATGCAGTTCGAATCGGATTTGAACGCGGCTTCCTGCCGGCGGCGGTCCTCGGGAATGAAGGGATCCGGCGAGACGAACGTTCCTTTGCCTTGAATGCGCACGACCAGGCCTTCATCGGCCAAAGTCGTCAGCGCATTTTTGACGGTAATCTTGCTTACCTTGTATTCGTCCATAATCTCTTGCTCGGACGGCACGCGATCCTTGGGGCGCAGCTCGCCGCTGAGAATCTTTTCTTTGATGTCCATATGAATTTGTTTATATAATGCGGTCTTATTCATTTTATTCACCCTGTAAAATATAATAATCCAAATTTTATAACCAATTGGGTATATAAATCATATTATGTCTATATTATAATTCAAAATGTAAAGCGGTTTCAATACCTGAATTTGGATGGAACCGAGGTAATGGAACCGAAATTCCACTTTAGGGGGATACAATTCGTGAAAAAAGCATTGAAACTTTCGTCTGCAGTTATGCTGGCATCTATGCTTGTACTTAGCGCTTGTTCGGACGGCGGCACGGGGCAGACTGGCGCGAATCAAAATGATAGCGCATCCAAAAAGTCCGGCGCGGCGACCAAGCTGACGTTCTGGACGTTCAATGAGCTGCATCAGAAGTTTTTCGAAAGCATGGCCAAATCGTGGAACGCCGCAAATCCGAACGAGCAGATCGAGCTGGAGGCAACCACTTTCCCTTACGACGATAACCATAACAAGCTGACGGTAGCGCTCCAATCGGGAACCGGCGCTCCGGACCTGGTGGACATCGAGATCAGCAAGATCGGCAACTATTTGAAGGGAGATGTGCAGCTCGTCCCGCTTAACGATATCGTAGAGCCGGAGAAAGCGAACCTGATCATGTCCCGTCTCGACAACTATGCGAAGGACGGCAAATACTACGGCATCGACTACCACGTAGGCGCGCAGGTGATTTATTACAATAAAGAGATTTTGGATAAAGCGGGCGTAAATCCTGACGACATCAAGACGTGGGACGATTTCGAGAAGGCCGGCAAGCAGGTGCTGGAGAAGACCGGGAAGCCGATGACAACGGTCGAGACAAGCGACCAATGGACGCTGTGGCCGATGGTCGCTCAGCACGGCTCAGACTTTCTGGATAAAGACGGCAATGTGAAGCTGAACGATGCAGTGAATCTGGAAGTGCTGACCTACCTGCAGAAGCTCGTAAAGGAGAAGATTGCGGTACCGACCCCGGGCGGCAATCACCATGCGGAAGAATATTACGGCTTCATGAATAAGGGCGGCGCCGCTTCCGTCTGGATGCCGATGTGGTATATGGGCCGGTTTACGGATTACATGGGCGACCTCAAGGGCAAGATCGTCATCAAGCCGATGCCGGTATTCAAGCAGGGCGAGCCGCGTTCGTCCGGTATGGGCGGTACGGGCACAGTGATCACGAAGCAGTCGAAGAGCGCTGACCTCGCGAAGAAGTTCTTGGCTTATGCGAAGGTGTCCAAGGAAGGCAATATCGAGATTTGGAAGCAGCTCGGCTTCGATCCGATCCGTTCCGACGTATGGACCGATGCTAAGATGAAGGAAGCCAACAAGTACACGGATTACTTCGGTAAAAATATTTTCGAATTCCTCAGCTCCCTGAAGAGCGAAATCGCGCCAATCAACGTGAAAGAGAAGACGCCTGCCGTATCCGACGTGGTCAAGACAAAGGTCAACTTCCTCATCTTGAACGATCTGAAAGATCCGAAGCAGGTGCTCGACGACGCAGCGAAAAGCATTAAGTAATCGGTGAGCCTGGTTCACGGGGAGGGAGATCTCCCTCCTCGAGGCTAAGCCGCCGAACGTTACCGGTGAAAGGAGTGAATCGTGGCTTGAAAACGTTGCTGTATGATCGTCGAGTTGCTCCTTATGTGTTTGTGCTCCCGTTCGTGCTGTCCTTCTTGATCTTTTTCGCGTATCCGGTTGTCTCTACCATCATTATGAGCTTTCAAGAGGTGCTGCCCGGCCAAACCCGGTTTATCGGATTTGAGAATTACAAGAACTTATGGAGCGACTCGTTCTTTACCGCCTTGCTGAACAGCAGCCGCTATACGTTCTGGACGATTGTCGTATTGATTCCGCTTCCGCTTCTGCTGGCGGTGTTCTTGAATTCGAAGCGAATGATATGGAGCTCGTTTTTCCGTTCGACACTGTTCATCCCGTCGCTGACGTCGGTCGTCGTGGCGGGAACGATATTCCGGCTCGTATTCGGCCAGCTGGACGAAGCGGTGATGAACTCGCTCCGCCATGCGGTCGGCTTGCCTACCGTCAACTGGCTGGCCAGCTCCTCGCTCAGCATGTTCGTGCTGATCGTGCTCGCTTCGTGGCGGTTTGTTGGCGTCAATCTGATTTACTTCCTGTCGGCGCTGCAAAACATTCCAAGTGAACTGTATGAAGCTGCCGAGATTGACGGCGCCAATACGCTCAACAAATTTTTCCGGGTTACGCTGCCGCTGCTGAAGCCTGTAACGATCTACGTCATTACCATCAGTATTTACGGCGGCTATTCGATGTTTACGGAGAGCTTCATGCTGTGGTCCGGCAACCGCTCGCCGAACGACATCGGGCTTACGATGATCGGCCTGCTGTACCGGGAAGGCATCGAGAAAAACAATCTGGGCCTCGGCTCCGCCATCGGCATCATGCTTCTGCTCATTACAATGGTTATTAACGTCATTCAGCTGAAATCATTCGGCTTGTTCAAGAAGGAGGAATAACGATGCACGCGAAGCGAACGTGGTCGATCTCGACGATCCTTCTTCTGGCGCTGTTCCTCGTTCTGGCCGCTCTTGCCCTGTTTCCGTTCTACGCGCTGACGCTGGCGTCCTTCAAGCCGTCCAAGGAGCTGCTGCGCTACGGCCTGAACGTCAAGCTGCAGCCGGAGCTGCTGTCGCTGAAAAACTATGCTTTCCTGATGTCGGAATCGGCGCAAAAATATTTCGTCTGGTACAAAAACAGCCTGCTGATTTCCGCGATCTATACGGTGTGCTGCCTGGTGCTGTCCTCGATGGTCGGCTATGGCCTGGCCATGTACCGGTTTGTCGGGCGCAATCTCATCTTCGTGCTCGTCCTGCTCGTGATGATGATGCCGGTCGAGATCATTATTTTGCCATTGTATAAACAAATGATTGCGATGAAGCTGATCGATACGTACACCGGCATTATTTTGCCGTTCGTCGTCGCCCCGCTGCCGATCTTCTTCTTCCGGCAGTACGCGGAAGGGCTGCCGAAAGATTTTCTCGATGCGGGACGCATTGACGGCTGCTCGGAGTACGGCATCTTCTTCCGGATTATGGTGCCGCTTATGTCGCCTGCGTTCGGGGCAATGGCTATTCTGCAGGCGCTGGCGAGCTGGAACAGCTTTATTTGGCCGCTTATCGTGCTGAAGTCGAAGGAGAAGCTGACGCTCCCGATCGGCCTGGCGTCTCTCGTGACGCCGTACGGCAACAACTATGATATCCTGATCGCCGGCTCCGTTCTGGCTATCGTACCGATTTTGATCGTATTCATCTTTTTCCAGCGCTACTTCGTTTCCGGGCTTACCGTTGGCGGCGTGAAAGGATAACAAATATAGAGAATAGGGAGAGAAGAGACCATGAGAGATTACCATACCGATTTTCAAGAACCGTTTATCGCCCAGAGAGCAGATCCCTTGATCTACAAGCATACGGATGGACACTACTATTTTACCGCTTCCGTGCCGGAATACGACCGCATCGAGCTTCGCCGCTCCGCGACGCTGGCCGGGCTGCGGGAGGCGGAGCCCGTCGTCATCTGGAGAAAATACGAGACCGGGCCGCTGAGCGCCAATATTTGGGCTCCGGAAATTCATCATATAGACGGCAAGTGGTACGTGTACTTCGCTGCAGCGCGCACAACGGAGACGCAGGACGGCCTGTTCGATCACCGCATCTTCGTGCTGGAGAACGGCTCCGCCAATCCGACGGAAGGAACGTGGGAGGAGAAAGGGCAGCTGCGTACGGCGTGGGAGAGCTTTGCGCTCGACGCTACGTCCTTCGAGCACCGCGGTGTGCGGTACCTCGTTTGGGCGCAGAAGGATCCGAACATTCCCGGCAATTCCAACTTATATATTTCCGAGATGAGCAATCCGTGGACGCTGCGCGGCAAGCAGACGATGATCGCTACCCCGGAGCACGATTGGGAAATTATCGGCTTCAAGGTGAACGAGGGTCCGGCGGTGCTGAAGCGGGACGGCCGCATCTTTATCTCCTTCTCGGCGAGCGCGACCGACTTCAATTACTGTATGAGCCATCTGGCCGCGTCGGAGGACGCCGATCTGCTCGATGCCGCCTCTTGGACGAAGACACCGAAGCCGCTCTTAAAGACGGATGAAACGCTCGGCATGTTCGGTCCCGGGCATAACAGCTTTACGAAGACCGACGACGGCGCGGAGGACGTGCTGGTGTTCCATGCGAGGAATTATAAGGAGATTACCGGCGATCCGCTCTATGATCCGAACCGCCATACGTATGTGCGCGTATTGAAATGGCATGACGACGGGACGCCGGATTATGAGGGCTCCGTAAGGCTTGTGCAGGTAAAATAAGAATACAAACGAGACATATGCGAAAGGAGTGGAGCGCTTGACGGCCGAGTCGGGCTCCGCTCCTTTTGCTATTTGGGAAGATCATTTATCATGCCCCGGTTGGGGGAGTTTGCTGTAGTACAGCTTGAAGACGATATCCTGGCTGTAGTTGCCGAACGCCGACCCGAATAAGGTTAATCCGCCGACATGCTCGGCATCGCGCTCGACGGCCAGGCGGAACGTCCACTGCTTCTGGCGGACATCGAGCCGGTCGATCGTGACATCGGACAGCTTGGCTCCGTCCATGTACGTTCCCTCCTTCGTCACCATCAGCCGCTTGAGCAGTCCGTATTGGTTAATATCGCTGAACCACCAGCTCGGGTTTAATTTGCCCGGGTTGCTGCCGAAATCGCCCGGGCTCGTCCACGTGCCCAAACGGACGTTGTTCAAGTAAAACGTAATGTCGGAAGGCCACTCGTTATTCGTGCCAGGCGCTTCGGAGGAAATTTCCATCGAAATTTCCAGCTCCTCGGGAAGCTCGCTGTTCATTAAGTAGTTGGGCAGCTTGTATTCGATAAAGCCTTGACCGAACCACAAAATTTTGGCATGCACCCGATCCGGGGCGAGGAAATAGCGAGGGTCGTCGAACATGCCGATCACCTTGTCGGGCGTGCAAATACCGCAGGTCGGGACGATATCGAAATCGGTAAAATGGCCGATCGACACTTCCGTCTTGTGGAACTCCCGCCGGCCGGCCAGCTTGTCGGGAAACAGAATCTCGATCGAATCGACCTGCAGCGAGCACATCTTCTGCGCGGCTCCTCCCTTGCTCGGCACCATCGCGCACGAAATAATGCCGGCTCTTTCGAGCTTCTTGACATGCATCGTCATGATCGCGCTGCTTAAGCCCAGCGCCTCGGCCAACTCGCGTACGTTCATCGGCCTGCCCGACAGCAGATGGATGATTTGAATGCGGACGTTGCTCGCCAATGCCTCGTAAACGGGCAGCGATTGCTCGGAGATATCGAGTTTCATCGGGGTCACCTTTTCCCTATATGTCTATGTGTGCGGTTCTTATACGGTTAATTGATTTATATAAATATTAATATAATGGATTTCGCTGCGGGTAAACAAGGGGAATAGGGGGTGGATTGGAAAGTTATGCTTGACGAAGCGGGCGGAGCTTGGTAACTTAATTAATAAATACAATACATAAATAACATAATTGTTAACCTAAAGTGATCCCTCATAGAACATCAGCTTGACTACTCAGCGTTGAGGGTGATTTTGGGGCCATCCGAGCAGTCGTTAATACCGATATTATCAAATCGAAAAACAGTGTGGAGGATGACGAACATGAGCCAAAGCAGCCTGAAAGCGAAGATGGTACTGGATAAGGAATACAAAATCGCTCCGATCGACAACCGGATTTACGGCTCCTTCATCGAGCATTTGGGCAGAGCCGTGTACGGCGGCATTTACGAGCCGGGCCATCCGACTGCCGATTCGAACGGATTTCGCCGCGACGTGCTGGAGCTGGTGAAGGAGCTGAACGTTCCGATTGTGCGCTATCCGGGCGGCAATTTCGTCTCCGGCTACAACTGGGAGGACGGCGTCGGACCGCGCGAGAGCAGACCGCGCCGGCTGGAGCTGGCCTGGAGGACGATCGAGACGAACGAGGTCGGCACGAACGAGTTCGCCGATTGGGCGAAGCTGGCGAACACGGAAGTGATGATGGCGGTCAACCTGGGCACCCGGGGCATCGACGCGGCGCGCAATTTGATCGAGTACTGCAACATCGACGGCGGCACGTATTGGAGCGACTTGCGGAAGGCGCACGGCTACAAGGAGCCGCATCGGTTCAAAACATGGTGTCTCGGCAACGAAATGGACGGACCGTGGCAGATCGGCCACAAGACGGCGGACGAATACGGACGCTTGGCCGTGGAGACGGCGAAGACGATGCGCCAGGTCGATCCGTCCATCGAGCTTGTCGCCTGCGGCAGCTCCCATGTGGGGATGCCTACGTTCCCGCAGTGGGAAGCGACGGTGCTGGAGCATACGTACGAGGCGGTAGACTACATTTCGCTCCATCAGTATTACGGCAATCCGCAGAACGATGCGGCCAACTTCCTGGCGAGAACGATGGATATGGACCGGTTCATCCGCACCGTGATTGCAACCTGCGATTTCGTGAAGGCCAAGAAGCGCAGCAAGAAGACGATCAATCTGAGCTTCGACGAATGGAACGTCTGGTACCATTCCCATGAAGCGGACTCGAAGCGGGATCCGTGGTCGATTGCGCCGCCGCAGCTGGAGGATGTGTACACCTTCGAGGACGCTCTGCTCGTCGGCTCCATGCTGATTACGTTCCTGAAGCATGCGGACCGGGTGAAGATGGCCTGCCTCGCACAGCTGGTTAACGTCATTGCGCCGATCATGACCGACAACGGCGGCAGCGCTTGGCGGCAGACGATATTCTTCCCGTATATGCACGCTTCCCAATTCGGACGCGGCTATGCGCTGAACGCCGTCGTGGCTTCACCGGTTTACGACAGCAAAGATTACACCGACGTGCCTTACCTGGACGCAACCGGCGTGTACAACGAGGAATCGGAGGAACTGACGATCTTCGCGGTGAACCGCCATCTGTCCGAGCCGCTTGCGCTGGAATGCGACGTACGCAGCTTTGCAGGCTACGAGATCGTCGAGCATATTGTGCTGGAGCATGACGATTTGAAGGCGGTCAACAGAGCCGGAGAGGCCAACGTCGTTCCTCACACCAACGGACGCTCCGCGATTTCCGATGGCGTGCTGGAGGCGAGCCTGGCAAGAACGTCATGGAACGTCATTCGTCTGGCGAAGCGTAAAGGGGATTAAATGAAAAAGGCTGCACCTCCGGAGATGCGGATTCCGGGTGCAGCCTTTTTTCTTGTGCGGCGGGCGGCGGACCGGCCGGCGGCACGATTTTCTAATTATCGATTTTTTCCGAATTAGCATTAGCATTAGCAGCGGCATTCATATTGGCGTTCACATTGGCCTTGGCGCCGGCGGCCGCTTTGGCTTTCGCCATAGCCTCGGCCCTGGCGGCCTGCTGCTTCTCCACCTCGGCGTGGAACAGCTGCTCCAGCTCGGCCGCCTTGCGCGGGTCGTCGAGCTTCACCTTATCCTTGAGCACCTTCTCCACCAGCTCGGACCAAACCGGGGCAATCTTCTGTACCGTCAGGGCCCGGACTGCATTTTTCACCAGCCGCCGCTCTTTGGAATTCGAGAACATGTCCTTATACTGCTGCGTCATCGTCAGGTCCAAGTCGGCATGAAGGCTGCGGAAAATTTCCGCGGTCATCCTGGCGTCGTCCAGCGCCCGATGCGCCGAGCCCGACGCGTCGATGCCGAGCTGCTGCAAAGCGTTCTCCACGCTGACGTCATTTGTCAGTCCTTGCCGGCGCAGGAAGCCCTTCAATAGGTCGAAGTACGAGACAGACGTCCAATACGTGTCGTCCAGCTTGTGCATGCGGGTATCCAGCACGATTCGCTTCAGGTCCTCGCCGCCCCAGGTAACGAACAGCGGAGCTTCGCCGCCGCTTTCGCCGCTGTCGAGCCACGCCTGGAACTCCCGCATGACCGGTACGAAGCCGCGCGCCCGATCGATCTCCTCCTGGGCGATGCCCGTCTTCTGCTTAATGAACGAATTGAGCTTGGCGAAATAGACCGGTTTAATCAGCGACGAGAATTCCCCTGTATTGTGCAGCTCCTCGTTCAGCTTCACCGCCCCGATCTCGATGACTTCCATCGGCAAATCGCTGGCAAATTTTCGGCCGTTGAATTCAATGTCCAGCACGATATAGTTCAAAGGTCGATCCTCCGTTATGCGCTTTTCTTCAAGTGCAGAGCCATTCTTTAGTATATCAGAATGTCCCCAAGATTACATAAACCGATGCGAACACATTTTACAGTATATTCATTTTATGATGGAGAAGGAAATCTGTCGTGATTTGGCGAATAATTTAGAAATTACAGCTAATGAACTAGGTAACTAGGAGGAGGAATATGAAGAAGCTGCTGTTTTTGCTCATCACGTTTGCTGCTATTTTCACGTTACCCTGGATCGGATCCATAGTGCGTTGGGACGGGTATCCGCCCGGATATGGCGAATTTCCGGCCTTGATGGCCGTTCCGGACCCGGGGTTCAACTTGCCGTTCTTTATTTTCGGCTGTACGGTCGCACTTGGCATTGTGCTCTTTCTTGCGTTTCCCGGATGGTTCGGGTTCAAGCCGGCGAAGCCGATTCCGCCTAGGCCTTCGGCCTCATATCCGTCATGGTTCTGGTGGAGCTTGCCGGTACTCGGGCTAAGCTGGCTGTTCATGTGGGGGCGGTTCAAAGGCTTCGAATTTATTGAGCATTATACGTTCGTGCCGCTGTGGTGGTCGTTCATTTTGGTGCTGGACGGTATCGTCTATAAGCGCAATGGCGGCGTATCGCTGCTGTCCAGCAAGCCGAAGACGCTGCAGCTGCTGGCCGTCGTATCGTGCTTTTCCTGGTATGCGTTCGAGTATTTGAACTTTTTCGTCATGGAAAATTGGTACTATCCGAATAATACGATATTGACAAATTTCGGCAACATCTTCTGGTTTTCCATGTCATATACGACGGTGCTTCCGGCCATTGTCGAATGGTACTTGCTGCTCAAGACGTTCTCCGCTTTCCGCGACCGTTACAGCGACGGGCCGAAGCTGGGCGCAACAAAGCCGATGCTGATTGCGTTTTATATAGTGGGACTTCTGCTCGCTCTGGGGATGGGCTTGTTCCCGTTCCAGCTGTTCTGGGTGCTGTGGGTGGCGCTCGTACCGCTGCTGTCGGCCGCGATGATGCTGCTCGGGTATTGGACGCCATTTTCGTCGCTCAAGCAGGGCAATTGGTCTCCGCTCATTTTGATTGCAATTGCAACGTTGTTTAACGGATTTTTTTGGGAGTTCTGGAATTTCGGCAGCAAGTGGTTCCACGGCACCGAGCCGACGAATCCGAACTTCTGGAAGTATTCGGTGCCTTATTTGGACAAGATACATATTTTTTCGGAAATGCCGATTCTCGGTTACTTTGGGTATTTATTCTTTGGTGTGAACTGCTGGATCCTCTGGCTGTTCGCAGCCAAGGTGTTTCAATTCGACGACAACTTTGATGTTACTGACAGCTCTGCGAAGTAAAGGTGGCTTTGCCCATGGTCAAAGGTTTGAAATATGAAGTGAAAGAACTGCTCTGCAACAGCGGCAGCAAGCTCGTTTGCCTGTGCCGGGACACCGAGACGGGGCAGCCCTTTATCGCCAAGGCGCTCCGGGCCGATGCTGCGAGCTATGAAGAGATTATGCGGTTCAAGCAGGAGTATCGCATCCTCGTCGAGCTGAGTCCGAAGGTGAGCGGCGTCGTGAAGCCGGTCAAGCTGGAAGAGCAGAGCGGCTATCTGGTCATGGTGCTGGAAAATATCCCCGGCCAGACGCTGAAGGATTGGCTGACCGAAAGCGTGCGCGAGCAGGAGACGCTGCTGAAGCTGGCGCTGCAAATCGTGGATATTGTCGGCGGCATTCATGAGCAGCGGGTTATCCACAAAGATTTGAAGCCCTCCAATATGATCGTGAATCTGCAAACCGGCGAAATTAAAATCATCGACTTCGACATGTCGGTGAAGCTTGCGAAAGAGAAGACGGAGTTTCAAAACTCCGGCTTATTACAGGGAACGCTGCCGTATATTTCACCAGAGCAGACCGGCCGGATGAACCGAAGCATCGACTACCGGTCGGATTATTATTCGCTGGGCGTCATGTTTTACGAGATGTTCACCGGTGTTAGGCCGCACGGATCCGGCTCCATTATGGACCAGGTGTATGCGATTATTGCGAAGCGTCCGGTTCCGCCGCACGAGCTTACGCGCGGGAACGTGCCGAAGCCGTTGTCGGACGTTATTATGAAGCTGCTCGAGAAGTCGCCGGAGGACCGGTACCGGAGCGCATTCGGCTTGAAGGCGGATTTGCGGCGGTGCCTGCAGCGCGAGGAAGAGGGGTTCGTCCCCGGGCGGGAGGATCGTCTGGATGTGTTTCAGCTCTCGCAGAAGCTGTATGGCCGGGAGAAAGAGCTGAGGGAGCTGGGGGAAGCGTTTGAATCGTGCTTGAGAGAGCGCTCTCAGCTCATGCTCGTCTCGGGCGAAGCCGGCATCGGCAAGACGGCTCTCGTCGGGGAGCTGCACAGCTTGGTGAGCCGTTCACGGGGATTTTTCATTCAGGGCAAATTTGACCAGTACAATCGGCATATTCCGTACAGCGCTATGATCTACGCGTTCCGGACGCTGCTCTCGCAGCTGAAGAGCGGCGAAGCCGCTCAGGTGGAGCTGCTGAGACAATCGTTATCCGAACGGCTGGGCGAGAACGGGGGGCTGCTCGTCGGCTTGCTGCCGGAGCTGGAGTCGCTGATCGGCACCCAGCCGCCCAGCGAGCCGCTGAATCCGACGGAAGAGACGAACCGCTTCTTCCTGTCGCTGCTTCAATTCATAGAAGCATTGACCTACAACGAGAAGCCGCTGGTGCTGTTCCTTGACGATATGCAATGGGCCGATATGTCCAGCATTCAGCTGCTGGAGCGGCTGGTCGGCTCGACCAGCTTGCGGCGTCTGCTCGTCGTCGCCTCATTCCGGCATAATGAGTTGTCCGACGGGCATCCGCTTATGGAAGCGGTTGAGCAAATCGCCAAGGAGCAGGAGGTGAAGCGGATTCACCTCCTGCCGCTGACGGACGAAGACGTCGGCAAGCTGCTTGAAGATACGCTCGGAGCTGCAGCGAATTCGGCTTCGGGGAGGAAGCTGTGCCGGATCGTCTGCAGTACGACGAAAGGTAACCCGTTCTTCGTCGGTGAGCTGCTGAAGGATTTGCATAAGCAAGGGGTTGTTTATTTCGATCCTACGCGCGGGACATGGGTGATCCGGCAGGAGCGGCTCGGCGGATTGACGCTCAGCAACGATATCGTCGAATATTTGATCGCTCAAACCAATCGGCTGCCCGAACACGTCCGAACGGTGCTCAGCCTCAGCGCGATGATCGGCCAGCAGTTTGATTGGGCGCTGCTTTCCCTGATCAGCGGCATGGATACCAAGACGCTCACGGCTGCGCTCGTTCATGCAGTGGACGAGGACGTGATCGTTCCGCTCAACGGCAATTACCGGGTGCTCGGCACGATTGCCGAAGAATACGGACTTAGCTTGGACAGTCTGGAAATTCCGTTCTCCTTCCGGCATGACAAGATTCAGCAGGCGTTGTATCAAACGATCGATGTGGAGACGCGGAAGCGGCTGCATCTGAAGATCGGCAGGCTGATGCTGGAGCAGCTCTCCTTGAAGGAGACGGAAGAGAAACTGATCGATATTGCAGGCCATCTGAACAAAGGGCTGGACTATGCAGCGGGCGCGGATGAGCTGGAAACGATCGTGGACGTGAACCTGCGGGCGGCAAAGCGGGCGAAGGACGCTTTCGGCTACGATACGTCATTCCAATTGTTGGAGGTCGCCATCGGTCTGCTGCCGGACGGTGCTTGGTCCGCGCAGTATGAGCGTACATTTGAGATCTTCAAGCTGTACAGCGAATGCGCCTATTTGACCCATCGGCTGCAGACCGCGGAGGACGCCTGCCGCGAGCTGATCCGCTTTGCGCGAACGCCGATGGAGACCGCTCTCGTATACGAAATGCAAGCGAATCATTATACGTATTTAGGAATGATGAGCGAATCGATCGCTGCCGGGAAGCTCGGGTTGAAAGCTTTGGGGCTGAATGTTCCGAATAAGGTCGGCATGGGCAAAGTGCTCAGGGAGCTCATCCGGGTGAAGCTCGCTCTGCGCGGCAAAACGGCCGAGCAGCTGCTGGCCGGTCCGACGATTTCGGATCGACAGGTCAGGCTGATGATGAAGCTGCTCGTCAGCTTTATTCCGCCGGCGTTCATTTCCGGAGAGACGAATTTGTTCGGATGGGTCGTGCTCAGGAAAACATATTTGTCCGCTACCTACGGGAACGCGCCGGAATCGGCGGGAGCATACGTCGGTTTTGCGATTCTGCTGTCGGGCTTGGGCGATCTGAAAGGGGCGAAGCGGTACGGCGACCTGGCTGTGCAGCTCAACGAGAAATTTAACGATATCCAGTGGCGCAGCCTGGTCAGCGTGCTCTATACGCTGTTCAGCTACAGCTGGAGCGCCCCGTGGGACACGCTTGAAGCCAAGTATAAGAAGGCGATCGAGTCTTCTTTGAAGTCGGGCGATCTGTTGTATCTTGCCCACGCTTGCTACTATATGAATTTGTGGAATCCGTCTATGGAAATCGAACGGTATTTGCAGGATAGCGTTCGTACGATCGCGATGATCCAGAACACCAAGTACAAAGAAGCGCTCGCTACGGCAAGACTGGCCCGGCAAAAGTTTCTCAGTCTGGCCGGGGAGCTGAGTGACCCGCTATCCTTCGATGACGCTTCTTTTTCCGAGGCGGACTATTTGCGGCAGCTGACGGAAGCGAAGTACTACTCGGGCATTGCCATTTACTACGTGAGCAAAGTGCAAATTTTGTATACGTTCGGGAAGTACCGGGAGGCGCTGGCGTACTTGGAGGAAGCCGATAAGCATATCGGCACTTTGGCCGGCTCGGCTTTTATGGAGGAGTTCTCACTTTATTCGTTCTTGAGCCTGGCTGCCTGCTATCCCGGCATGAAGTGGAGCGAGAAGCCTGGAGCTCGTCTGCGGATGCGCAAGGAGCTTGGCCGGATGAAGAAGTGGGCTGCGCATTTTCCGGACAACTTCCTGCTGTAGTACGTCATGATGCAGGCCGAATGGGCAAGATTGACGGGAAGCGGCGGCAGAGCGGAGACACTGTATCAGAAGGCCGTGCAGCTGGCCGGCGAAGGCAGCTTCATCCGCTACAAGGCGCTGTCGAACGAGCTGGCCGGCAAGTATTACCGGGATAAGGATTATCAGGATCTTGCCCTCTATTATTTTCGCCAAGCCGCATATTATTACTCCGTCTGGGGAGCGAAAGGCAAGGTTCGGCAGCTGGAGAGGGACTACGGCGTGCATTCCGCGGCAGCGGCCCGCATCCCGGCTCCGGTGGACGGCACGATCAGCGTGACGGTGGAGAGCATCGACATTCGTACGATTATGATGGCTTCCCAAGCGCTGTCGAAGGAGATCGGGCTCGGCCAGCTGCTGAATACGTTGATGGAGATCGTTATTGTGAACGCCGGAGCGCAGCGCGGCTGCATTCGGGTCATGACCGGTTCGGGGCTGGTTGTCGAAGGCGAGTATGAGGCCGAGGGCGACGCCATTCGGGTCACGAAGTATGACGGCAACGAATATGATTTCTACCCGAAAAGTATGTTTGACGCAGCGGCGGAGAAGCAAGAGACGGTCATCCTGGACGATGCGGAATCGGACCACCCGTATCGGCACGATCCGTATTTGCTCCAATACCGGCCGAAGTCGGTGCTGTGTATGCCGCTCATGAACCAGAACAAGGTGACGGCCATCATCTATTTGGAAAATAATTTGGTCAGTGGCGCCTTTACCAAAGAGAGGCTGCAGACGATCGACTTGCTGTCCCGCGAAATGGTGTACTCCCTGGAAAATGCAAGCCTGTACTCCGACCTGGAACGATCGGAAGAGAAATATCGCGAGCTCGTCGGTCATTTGATGGACGGAATCGTCATTGTTCAAAACGATCGTTTCGTCTTCGTGAACGAAGCGATGGCGGATATGGTCGGAAGCACGGTCGACTTACTGACCGGCGATCGGTTTGAGCGTTATGTACACCATGAAGACTTGCCGATTGCCCGCCAATACCATAAAGGGCTGTTGAATGGGGAGGGCGAGTTTGCCGAATACGAAATCCGGCTGACGCATCCCGAGATTAGCAGGGAGATCATCGCCATCTTTAAGGCGGCGGTCATCCAATATTCGGAGAGGCCGGCGATTCTCGGTACGGTAAAGGACATTACGGAGCGTAAACGGGCGGAAGAGGAGCTTCGAACGCACCGCTTCAGGCTGGAGGAGCTTGTAGCCGAACGGACGGAGCAGCTGGAAGACAAGAATGAGCAGTTGAACAAATATATCGATATCGTCGATAAGCATGTCATGATTATGCATACCGATACCGCTGGGCAAATTACGTCCGTCAGCGAGGAGTTTTGCCGCATCTCGGGGTATACGAAGGAAGAGCTTGCCGGCAGGAACCACGGGTTTCTGGTGCCGGCCGGTCCTGCGAGCTCTTCTACCCGGCTGTGGGAGCTGCAGGCCGCGGCGGATACGGTATGGAAGGGCGAGCTGGTGCAGATTACGAAGGACGGGAGCACGCTCTGGCTCGATATCACCGTCGAACCGGTGAAGGACCAAGGGCGGATTGCCGGATACGCGTTCATCGGCCATAACATTACGGATAAGAAGCGGATCGAGCAGCTTTCCATAACGGATGAGCTGACCGGCTTGTACAATCGCAGACACTTCAGCGACGTGTTCGGCCGCGAGGTCGACCGGGCTTCGGCTGCGGGAGAGCCGTTGTCGCTGTTTTTGCTCGATATCGATTATTACAAAAAATATAACGATACGTATGGGCACTTTGAAGGGGACACTGTCCTTCGCAAGCTTGGGGCGGTCATTCGGGAGCAGCTGGTCGGGACGGGCTGCACGGCATTCCGGCTTGGCGGAGAAGAGTTCGGCGTTCTGTGCGCCGGTCTTGACGCGCAGCAGTCCTATGAGCTGGCACACAAGATTCGAGCCAGCGTAGAAGCGCTGTGCATTCCGCACCGCTGCAGCGCAACCAGCGAGTTCGTCACCGTGTCGCTGGGCATTGCGGTGGCGGCCGCTTCCGGAAGCGAGGAGACGATATACAAGAGCGCCGATAAAGCGCTGTACACATCGAAGCGTAAGGGGAGGAACTGCGTTACGATCTATATAGGGTAAGTTGGGGGCGTATTCCGCTATGGCGGGGTACGCTTATTTTTTTACGCAACAAGGCCCGGAAGGGCGTTGTAGCGGGGGGCGGGGCTGTCGGCTTGCGGGGGAGGAACATGGTCCACGACGACCCAAGACCGCCCAAAAAGGGTCGTCTTTTCAGCTCCAAGGTGCCACGATGACCCAAGACCGCCCGAAAAGGGTCGTCTTTACGTCTCTAGGGTGCCAGGACAGCCCGAGACCGCCCAAAAAGGCGTTGTAGCAGCACGTGCGCGGTTTGCCGGGGAGCAACAAGGCCCAAAAGGGCGTTGTTGCAGCACGCGCACGGCTTGCCGCGGAGCAACAAGGCCCAAAAGGACGTTGTAGCAGCACATGCGCGGTTTGCCGCAGAGCAACAAGGCCCAAAAGGGCGTTGTAGCAGTACCCGCGCGGTTTGCCGCGGAGCAACAAGGCCCAAAAGGGCGTTGTAGCAGCGCGCGCACGGCTTGCCGCGGAGCAACAAGGCCCAAAAGGGCGTTGTTGCAGCACATGCACGGCATGCCGCGGAGCAACAAGGCCCAAAAGGACGTTGTAGCAGCACATGCGCGGTTTGCCGCAGAGCAACAAGGCCCAAAAGGGCGTTGTAGCAGTACCCGCGCGGTTTGCCGCGGAGCAACAAGGCCCAAAAGGGCGTTGAAGCAGCACGTGCGCGGTTTGCCGCGGAGCAACAAGGCCCAAAAGGGCGTTGTTGCAGCACACGCACGGCATGCCGCAGCGTAACAAGGCCCAAAAGGGCGTTGGAACAGCACCCGCGCTGCCCACGGAGCACAACAAGGCCCAAAAGGGCGTTGTTGCAGTACCCGCGCGGCTCACCGCAGCGCAACAAGGCCCAAAAGGGCGTTGTAGCAGCGCGCGCATGGCTTGCCGCGGAGCAACAAGGCCCAAAAGGGCGTTGTTGCAGCACCCGCGCTGCCCACCGCAGCACAACAGGGCCCAAAAGGGCGTTGTAGCAGCACGTGCGTAGCTTGCCGCGGAGCAACAAGGCCCAAAAGGGCGTTGTAGCAGCACGTGCGCGGTTTGCCGCGGAGCAACAAGGCCCAAAAGGGCGTTGTAGCAGCACGCACACGGCATGCCGCGAAGCAACAAGGCCCAAAAGGGCGTTGTTGCAGTACCCGCACGGCCCACCGCAGCGCAACAAGGCCCAAAAGGGCGTTGTAGCAGCGCGTGCGCGGTTTGCCGCGGAGCAACAAGGCCCAAAAGGGCGTTGTAGCAGCACCCGCGCTGCTCACCGCAACGCAACAAGGCCCAAGAGGGCGTTGTTCAGTACCCGCACGGCCCACCGCAGCGCAACAAGACCGCCCAAAACCGTTGTAGCAGCACTTCATGGACCACACCCTGCGGGTACGGATCACATTGTGGATAATTCTGGTCACAAGTCACAAACTAATCGAATCGAAGCGAAGTACTCCGCTTTGTTCGTAACCGTGATAAGGAGTGATACGTTTATGCCCGCAGGGTCCAAGCCTGTTATGCTGATCGTGATCGATTCGCTGCTCTCCTCCACCATTCATGAAGGGATCGCTCAGGGCCGGCTGCCGGCCTTCCGCTACCTGATCGAACACGGTCAGTTTTATCCGAATCTGATCAGTTCCTTCCCGACGATGTCGGTCACGATCGACAGCACGCTGCTGACGGGCACGTATCCGGACCGGCACCGGGTTCCGGGATTAATCTGGTACAACACGGGAGAGGAGCGGCTGATCAATTACGGAACAGGCCCGTTGGAGCTGCTCAAGCATGGCGTCTCCCGCGTGCTGCACAGCTCGATGCTGGAATTGAATGAAACGCATCTTCATCCGGGTACGCCTACGATTTTCGAAGAGCTCGGGCAAGCAGGGATAAGCTCGGGTTCCATTAACGGAACGATATACCGGGGTTCTGCGACTCAGTCGCTGCATATGCCGTGGTGGATCCGCCTCGTCTCCTCCTTGCCAAAGACAAAAGTGGTGAAGGCTCCGGACTATTTTTCATTCGCCCGCTTCGCCAATCCGCTCAGGGAGCGCATCCGGCTGCCCGATGGACCCTTCGTGCGGTTCGGCTTCAATACCGCTTTTGCATTGGAAACCGTCCTCCATCTGCTGAAGACGAATGCTCTGCCCAAGTTTACGTATGTATATTTTCCCGATATCGACAAGCCGTCGCACAAGAACGGACCGTCGGAATTCGCGACCGTTGAACAGGCTGACAAGCAGCTTAGCCGGCTACTGTACATCGAGGACTCGCCCGAACGGCTGCTGGACCGGCTTACGCTCGTGATCATGGGGGACAGCGGCGTCTCGGCCATCAAGTCGAATTCGGAACAGCCGTACGTTCGGCTCGACCGGCTGCTGCAGCCGTATCGTGTTCTGCACACCGGCCATTCCCCGAATGCGCAAACCGATCTCGTGCTGGCCGTTAACGAAACGATGGCTTACGTCTACAAACGATCGAGCCATATTACTTATAGAGAGCTTGCCTCGGCCGTGCTTACGGACAAACGGATCGATATTGTCGCATGGTGCGAAGAAGGAAGAGTCGTTGTGCGAAACACTGAATCGCAGGAGGAGCTTACGTTTAAACGGGGTGGCGGCTTGACCGACAAATATGGGCAATGCTGGACGCTGGACGGACAGCCGGACGTACTGGATTTGCGCCTCACAGGCGGAAATTCACTGGAATACGGCCGATTTCCGGACGGATTGGAGCGGCTGCTCGCAGCGCTGAACTCTCATGAAGGGGACAAACTGGTCGTAACGGCCAAATGCGGGTATGAGCTGTGCGACCGGTATTCGCCAAAACACAAGGGAGGCGCCCACGGCTCCTTCCATTCGGTAGAATCGCTAGTGCCTCTCATTGTTGCAGGTACACATGAACAACCCGATACGGACCGAATTGTCGATTTGAAAACATATTTGTTAAAGCTGCTTTGAATCGAAACCCTGAAACCCTGAAATCCTGAAATCCTGAAATCCTGCAACCCTGAAACCCTGCAACCCTGAAACCCTGAAACCCTGAAACCCTGAAACCCTGAAACCCTGCAACCCTGTAATCCCAAACCCTGTTCCTAACCAAAATAACCACATAACCCCGCAACCTCGTTATCCAACCAAGGCTTCTATCTGCGTATCGTCACCGACGTTCCGACCGGTATGAGCTTGGCCAGCTCCTTCACGTCCGCGTTGTGCATCCGAATGCAGCCGTGCGATACGCGCTTGCCGATCGAGGATTCGTTGTTCGTGCCGTGAATGCCGTAATGAGGCTTCGACAATCCGAGCCAGTAGGCGCCGAAAGGCCCGCCCGGATTAGGCGCTTTATTCACGACATAGAATTGGCCGGTCGGTGTGCGAGTCAATATGGCGCCGGCGGCTATAGGATATCCCTTGACCACTTTATTGGCCTCGAGCACATATAAGCGAAGTGCGGAAAGATCGACGATAATGCGGTATCTGGGCATGCCCAGCACTCCCTTTCGCGATAGACTATGTTAGTAAGCTATGCCGAAAGGGGTGGAACGTTCGCCTAAAAGACCTATTTGTCTTGGACAGATGGGGGGAACCGAGAGTCGGAGCCGCACTCCTTGACCGCGCCGTACGAAATGCCCCGCAAGCAAATTTCTTTGTAGAGCATATCGATAAACTCCTGTTCTAAATTGCGCACCACTGCGGTGCAGAAGGCTGTGACTAAAGCGTCATCGCTTAGTGACTTAAACCTCTCCATCATCATGAGCCCCTTCCGGTTCGACATCATACTACACAAACTAACAAACAAATCTTATGCGAATATTAGTGGAAAATTAAAAATTATGAAATCTAGTTATTTCCGTCTATATGAACTTGCGCCGAAGAAGAGGAAACCGGTCGATAAATGTAGAAATGATTAAACGGAAAATCATCATTCATTTGACCCCGGAAAGGATATCGACGATGCGATGGGTGCGTAATGCTCGAATCAACCGCAAGCTGCTTATGATGATCATTGTGCCGATACTCGGCCTGCTTTATTTTTCGACAAGCGAAATCGCGGATAAATCGAAGGAGCTGACGGTAATCGGCAAGCTCCAGACGCTAGTCGCTGCCGAAATCGCCGCCAACGACTTCGTCCACGAGCTGCAAAAGGAACGCGGCCTCGTGTCCGGCTACGTTACGCAAAGAACGGCCGAACGGTTGGATGCGTTATTGGAGCAGCGGCGGATGACGGACGAAGAGCTCGAGCACCTGCGCGAGCTGGTACAGTCGAACCGCATCGCTGCGCTGGGCGAGCAGTTGGCGAACGATTTCGAAGCTGCGCTTTCACCGCTTGACAAGTTGACGGCGGTACGCACGCAGATCGATCAAAACAAGCAAAATGACGACGAAGTGCTGCAATATTATTTGGACATCGTTAGCGGTTTTTACTTCGTTATGGAGAGCGCCAATCTCTCGGGCACGAATAAACAAATCGGCAATTTATTGTCTTCCTATATTTATTTGTCCAAGGAAAAGATGGCGGCCAGCAAAGAGCGGGCTATCGTCTATCGCATGCAATCGAATTCGGCGGTCAGCCAAACCGACATTGAACAGCTGTACATGCTGGAGAACGAACAAAAGTTGTACCAATCGATATCGCTTGGGTTTGCCTCGGACGGCGGCCGCAAGCTGTATCTGGATACGGTCAAAGGCCGGGATGTGCAGGAAGCGCAGCGCATGCTCGCGCAGGCGAAGTCAGCCAAGGCAGGCGAGAAGCTGGGCATAGACGGCGACCGTTGGTATGAGCTGTCGACCGTGAAGATCGACTTGCTCAAGCAAGTGGAGGACGGACTGGCGAAAGAGCTGCTGCAAACGATGGAAACCGTCCAAGCGGGAGCGATCCGGGCGCTGGTGACGGTGATTCTCATTAATGTGTTCGTGTTTGCCGTTTCCCTGCTCGTCATCGTCGCCGTTTCGAGAACGATGGTCCGCCAAATCCGCGCCTTGCAACGATCGACGGTACTTATTCTGCAGGGTGAGACGGATATCCGGGTGGATGACGTTACGAAAGACGAAATCGGGGAGCTGACGGACGGCTTCAATCAGATGGTGGCCAGCTTCCGTGAAGTGATCGCACAGGCGGACCGCATTTCAATGGGCGAATACGAGCAAACGATCGTGCCGCGCTCGGACCGCGACCAGCTCAGCATCGCATTGATTCGCATGCTCGAAGCGCTCAAGGAGTCGAAGGAAACGAATGCCAAGCAGTACTGGCTGAAGACCGAGCTGGCCCGCTTAGTGGGGCTGTCCCAGGGCGTCACCCAAATGCAGCGTCTCGCGACGATGCTGATCTCGGAAATTGCCAAGCTTGTGGAAGCGGGGCAGGGCGTCTTTTATGTGAAGGAGCAGGACGGCCGGGGCAAGGAATCGGAGGATTACGTCCTGCTCGGCAGCTATGCGTTTAAGGAGCGCAAGTCGGTGTCGGCCCGCATTCGTCCGGGCGAAGGGCTAGTCGGACAATGCGTGCTCGAGAAGAAGCCGATCGTACTGACGAACGTCCCGGGCGACTATGTGCCGATTCAATCGGGACTTGGCGAGGCGAAGCCGCTGCAAATTACCGTGGTGCCGATTATGTATGAGAACGAAGTGCTTGGCGTCATCGAGCTCGCCTCCTTCAACCCGTTTACCGACATCCAGCACGATCTGTTAGAGCAGCTGGCCCAGTCGCTCGGCGTCGTGCTGCAAAGCGTGAGCAGCCGCCAGCGGACCGAAGAGCTGCTCCGCCGTTCCCGGGAGCTGACCGAAGAGCTGCAAGCCCAGCAGGAGGAGCTGCGTACGGCGAACGAGGAGCTTGAGGAGCAAGCGCAGATGCTGCGGATGTCCGAGGAAAAAATGCGGGTGCAGAGCGAAGAGCTGCAGGCGATTAACGAAGAACTGGAGGAGAAGACGCATTACCTGGAGCTGCGCAGAGCGGATATCGAGAAGCAGAACGAGCTGATTGAGCGTTCCCGGCAGGAGCTGGAGGAGAAGGCCAGGGAGCTGGAGCTGGCGAGCAAATACAAATCGGAATTTCTGGCTAACATGTCGCATGAACTGAGGACGCCGCTGAACAGCCTGTTGATTTTGGCCAAATCGCTGGCGGCGAACGAAGAGGGCAACTTGTCGGCGGAGCAAATCGATTCGGCGAAAATCATCTACAGCGGCGGGATCGACTTGCTTACGCTGATCAACGATATTTTGGACTTGTCGAAAGTGGAAGCGGGAAAGCTTGATATTCAGTTGGAAGATGTCCGGATCGATGCGATGCTGCAGGCGATGCACGCGCAATTCCTGCCGCTGGCGAAGGAGAAAGGACTGCAATTCCGCGTAAGGCGGGCGGACGGCGTCCCGGAGCAGTTCCGGACCGATGGACAGCGTGCCGAGCAAATTTTGAAAAACCTGCTCTCCAACGCCATCAAATTTACGTCGTCCGGCTCGGTAACGCTTGAAGTCGAGCTTGCGCAAGATGACGGCGGGATTGCTTTTACGGTAACGGATACCGGGATCGGCATTGCGGCGGACAAGCAGAAGGCGATATTCGAAGCGTTCCAGCAGGCGGACGGCACGACTAGCCGGAAATACGGCGGAACGGGTCTCGGCCTGACGATTTCGCGCGAGCTGGCGAAGCTGCTGGGAGGCGAAATTCGGATGCGGAGCGAGGAAGGCGAAGGCAGCCGCTTCACATTCATTTTGCCTTATCGCGGAGCGGTCCCGGGCAGCGGCACTTCAGCGAAAAGTAGTCCCCCGGTGGAGGCGGCTTCCATGCTCGTGGCCGCTTCGGCCGAACCGGATGCGGCGGAAGCCGTCTCCCCGCGGGAGAACATGTACATCCCGGACGATCGGGATATGATCGGTGTGCCGGCTCAGGGCAAGTCGATTCTGATCATTGAGGACGACCCCGATTTTGCCCAAATCTTGATGGACATGTCGCGCAAGAAGGGCTTCCGCTGCCTGGCGGCCAAAGACGGCTTCAGCGCTCTGCAGCTGGCCAAGCAATACGTGCCGAGTGCGGTGCTGCTCGATCTCGGCTTGCCGGATATGGACGGTATCAAGGTGCTGGACCATCTAAAGTTTCATAACGAAACCAGGCATATCCCGGTGCACATTATTTCCGCCAAGGACCGCAGCTTCGATTCGCTGCACCGCGGCGCAATCGGCTTCCTGTCGAAGCCGATCAGCGCGGAGGATATCGACGCCGTCTTCGGCAAAATCGAGAACGTGCTGAACGAACGCATTCAGCAGGTGCTCGTCGTCGAAGACGATCTCAGCAGCCAGAAAGCGATTCACGAGCTTCTGAAGCATAAGCGGATCGGCATTCAAAGCGCTTACTCCGGCGAGGAGGGGCTTCGCCTGCTGCAGTCGCAGCACTTCGACTGCGTCATTCTCGATTTGAGGCTTCCGGATATGACCGGCTTCGAAATGCTGCAGAAGCTGGTCGGCGACAAGGACCGCGAGCTGCCGCCGATTATTGTCAATACCGGCAAAGAACTGACGCAGGACGAGTATAAGCAGCTCAACCGGTTTACAAATTCCATCGTCATCAAAGGGGCGAATTCCCCGGATCGTCTGCTCGACGAAGTCTCGCTGTTCTTGCACAGCGTTCACAAATCGCTGCCGCCGGAGCATAAGGAAATGATCCGCATGGTGCGCGAATCCGACGATACGCTGCGCGGCCGCAAGGTGCTGCTGGTCGACGACGACCTGCGCAATACGTTTGCTCTCTCCAAGGTGCTGCGCCAGCACGGTCTTGAGGTCATTATGGCCGATAACGGCCAGTTGGCGCTGGAGAAGCTGGAGGGGGAACCGGACATCGAGCTTGTCATTATGGACATTATGATGCCGGTGATGGACGGCTACGAGGCGATGGAACGCATCCGCGCGATTCCGCGGTTCCAGTCGCTGCCGATCATCGCGCTGACGGCGAAGGCGATGACGGGCGACAAGGAGAAATGCATCGAAAGGGGAGCCAACGATTATATGACCAAACCGGTCGATACCGACAAGCTGCTGTCCTTGATCCGCGTGTGGCTCTTTAAATAAGGATGAACGATAAAGCGACGGAGAAGCTGGAGACGGAGCTTTTGCTGCAGGCGCTGTATGAGCGGTGCGGGTATGATTTTCGCCAATATGCCCGTTCCTCCTTGCTGCGGAGATTGCACTTCGTCCGGCAAAAGGCGGGGCTCGCGCATTTGTCCGACATGATCCCGAAGCTGCTGTACGACGACGCGTTCGCCGGCGAGCTGCTGCACGGGCTGTCGGTCACGGTGACGGAGATGTTCCGCGATCCGGAATTTTTCCTTGAGCTGCGCAGCAAGGTGATCCCCCTTCTCAAGACGTACCCGTTCGTGAAAATATGGCACGCCGGCTGCGCGACGGGCGAAGAAGTATATTCGATGGCGATTGTGCTGAAGGAAGAAGGCTTCTATGACCGGGTGCAAATCTACGCAACCGATATGAACCAGGAGTCGCTGCACATCGCGCAGGAGGGCATCTACGGGCTCGACAGCATCCGGAAATTTACGCTGAACTATCAGCGCAGCGGAGGACGCTCGTCATTCTCGGACTACTACCATGCGAAATATCAAATGGGCAAAATGCACGACGACCTGAAGCGCAACATCGTGTTCTCGCAGCACAATTTGGCGACGGACCACTCCTTCGGCGAGATGCACCTGATCCTCTGCCGCAATGTGCTCATCTATTTTGACAAGCAGCTGCAGAATCAGGTGTTCCGCCTATTCAACGGCAGCTTGGCGCCGCGGGGCTTCTTATGCATCGGCAGCAAAGAATCGATCGAGTTCTCCGGCATCGAGCCGGAATTCGAGGCGGTTTCGGCCAAGTGGCGCATCTTCCGTAAGCTGCTGCCGACGTGAAGCCGAAAGCGATAAGGTAGGAGGAGGATGAACGTTAGATGAATCGTATTGGGGAACGGCGGACTCCCGAACTGAAAATGCTGATCGTGGACGATCGCAAAGAAAATTTGATTGCCATGCAGCGGATATTGCAGTCCCTGGAGTGCGAATTGTTCGTCGCCTCCTCCGGCAACGAGGCGCTTTCGCTGACGCTTCGGCACGATTTCGCCCTGATCCTACTCGACGTACATATGCCGGAGATGGACGGCTTCGAGCTCGCCGAGATTCTGCGCAGCAACGAGGAGACGAAACAGATCCCGATCATATTCGTGACGGCCAGCAATAAAGAGGAGCAGAGCGTGTTCAAGGGTTACGAGAGCGGAGCCGTCGATTACTTGTTCAAGCCTGTCAACCCGGATATTTTGCTTAGCAAGGTGAGGGTGTTCCTGGAGCTAAATATGCGGAAGAAAGAGCTGGAATGTATTCAGTCCGAGCTTGAGCGAAGCAATGAAAGCTTGAAGGAGTTCGCTCAAGTCGTCTCGCACGATCTTCGCAACCCGCTGAACGTTATATCCGGGCTGAGCGAGCTGCTGCTTGTCCGGCACAGCGCTGGCCTGAACGAGAAGGGCAAAGCGTACGTATCGCAAATTGCCGAAACCGCGGGGCGGATGACGGCGCTGATCGCGGATTTGCTCTCGTACGCGCAGGTCAATGCGAAAGCCGCAGTCGTGAGCGAAGCGGATCTGGATGAGATCGTACGGCTTGTCGTGGCCGACCTCAGCGCCACATTGGAGCAATGCGGCGGGGAGGTGCAGGTGCTGGACAAGCTGCCGGTGATCGCGGCGGATTCGACCCAGATGTACCAGCTGTTTCAGAATTTGATCGGCAACGGGATCAAATATCATCGCCCGGACTGTGCGCCGATTGTGCGGATTTCACTGCAAGCTCCGGCGGACGTTCCGGAAGAAAGGTCGGGGGTCAGCGTCGCGATACGTATCGAAGACAACGGGATCGGCATGAAGGATGACGATATCCCGCACATTTTCTCCGCATTTCGCCGCCTGGACAATGCCCGCGGTTACGAAGGCACCGGATTGGGGCTCGCGACCGTGCAGAAGATTGTGGAGACGCACCGCGGTACGCTGGCGGTCAGCTCCACGCTCGGGCAAGGCACCGCGTTCGTGATTACGCTCCCGGCCGAATGGAGCCAGGATAATGCTTCGTAGATTGCCATTGATCGGTACGGGGGAAACGTATTAAGATGGAAATGATTGCAAAATAGCGATAAAGAGGAGACGGCGACGATGATCCGATCCGAACACTTATCCTTGAGCACATGGAGCCTGCACCGGCTTCTGGGCCCGCTGCGCTGGACGATATGGGACGACGCAAGCAGGACTCCTGCCATCCGCGAAGAGTTTCAGCCTGCCGAGATGGAGCTGCTGGAGCTGCCCGCCGTACTGGCGCAGCGGGGGTTCCGTTTCTTGGAAGTATGCCACTTTCATTTTCCTGCAACGGAGGAAGCGTATGTGAAGAAGCTGAAGGCGGCGTTTGAGGCGAGCGGCGTTATTTTCCATACGCTGTTGGTCGACTACGGCGATATTTCGTCGCCGGATGAGGGGAGACGGGAAGCCGATATTCGGTATTTGCAAGGATGGATCGACGTTGCGGCTCAAGCGGGGGCCCGTGCTGTCCGGATCGTAGCCGGCGAGCAGCCGGCCGGGGACGCCGCGGCTATCGCCCGCAGCTGTGAAGCGCTTCGCTCGCTGGATGCGTATGCGTCCGCGCAAGGCGTTCGTATAGTGACGGAAAACTTCCGTTCTCTAACTTCTACCATCAGCAGCTGGTCGGCGGTGCTGGTCGGCTTCGGCCAGAAGCAGGCCACGATCGTCGACTTCGGCAATTTGACGGAAGAGGAGAAGGAGGCCGGTATCGCTTTCGGGGCTCCGCAAGCTCATTCCATTCATGCCAAGCCCGATTACCTTGCGGACGGATCCATCGATACGGAGTCATTTGGCAGACTGCTGGACATCGTGAAGAGTAGCGGGTGCGAGGCGCCGGTCTCGATCATCTTCGATCGACCGGGGAATATGTGGGAAGGCATTGAAGCCATTCGGGCGGTCATGGTGCGATAGCGCCGCGCGGATCGGCTATCAAGAACTCGCAGGAGAGTGAGCTTATGGAAGCTTTGATGTATCCGATCGGAAAATTTGCGGCTGAGCCGCATCCTGCCGAGGAGCATCGGCAGGAATGGATCAAGGACATTGCCCAAATGCCCGGGATTCTCCGGTCTACGGTACAATCGCTGACGGCGGAACAGCTGTTGGTCCCGTACCGTCCGGGGGGCTGGAACGTACGGCAAATCGTGCACCATCTCGCGGACAATGACATGAATGCGTACATACGTTTCAAGCGGGCGCTGACGGAAGAGACTCCGACGGCAAGCTCCTACAGGCAGGCGGAGTGGGCCGAGCTTAGCGATACTAACGACACTCCGATCGAGATTTCCATTCAGCTCATGGAAGCCCTTCATCAACGATTTGTGCTGCTGCTGCGGAAGCTGTCCCCGGAGCAATTCGAACGTACGGTCATTTCACCTGCTTACGGCGAGATGACGCTTCACGAAGCTGCTCAAAGATACGCTTGGCATGGCCGCCATCATATCGGCCAAATTCAGTCGCTCATAGAGAGAATGGGCTGGCAGTAATTCTGGCGCGAATACGAAAAAGAGGGCAGTCCCGCCGGTTACTGACGCTGCCGGCGGTTATGCCCTCTTGACAGGCTATCGAGTCATTTCGATAGCCTGTTTGGTTTATTTTCCCGAGCCGAATTATTGAATGATGATGCCCGTTACGACGTTGTTGGTCACTTGAAGCACGACAGGACGGTTCTGCACGAGATTGCCGGTATTGCCGGTGATGGTGACGTTTGAAGCCGCCTGGTAAACGGTCGTGGCGCTCTCGCCTGACTTGATGATAGCGATCGTGGCGATTTTGCCGCTATTGTTCAACGTCGAGCTTTGGAACGTACCGGAGACGACGGAGCTTTGACTGTTGGACATGGAGGTTACTTCCGTCAAGATCACGAAGTTATTGTAAACGCGCGCAGTGATGATGTCGCCCGCTTGGAGGGCATCGGCGCTTACCACTTGGCCGCCGCGCAGGAAGAAGCTGTTCGTATGCCGCTGCAGCGAGACGGTTTGCGTCCCCGAAATAAACGTCAGCATGCCGTTTGCCGCAGAGACGAATTGACCGGAATGCTGTGCGACGCCAGGCTGCGCCGAGTTCGCGCCGCCGGCTTCCTTCGTCACTTCCGCGATGAGCACGACGCCGTTAACGTAACGGAACGTTACCGTGTCGCCCGGCCGCAGCGCCCCGGCGGCGGTTTGCACACCGCCCCGATATACGAAAGCGTTGGCGTGGAACGTTAATTTGTACGTCTTGTCGCCGCTCTTCACAGCGATGACGTTGTTCTGCGCGTAGCCGACGACGGTTCCGGAGAGATCGCCTTTGCCCGTAGCGGGAACGGTGGAAGCCGTCTGCCTGACCTCAACGACAGCGGCTGTATTGTTATAAGCGTACACGGTCACCACGTCGCCGGCCTGCAATGCGGATGCATCCGTCTGTACGCCGCTGCGATAGATGAACGCGCCGCTGCTGAGCGACATCACGCCTTGTTGGCCGTCGGCGACGTAGGTGATGGTGCCGCCGGAAGCCGGAGCCGTTACGGTTGCGGTGAAGCTTCGGCTGTAGGAAGGCGTCGATGTGCTTCCGACCGGCTGTGTGACCTCCACGTATACGACAGCGTTATTATAGGAACGAGTCGTAACGACGTCGCCAACCTGCAGGCTTGAAGCGCCCACCTGCGTGCCGCCGCGGAAGTACAGCGCGTTGCCGTTCACCGGCAAAGCAACGGTCGTGCCGCCGCTCAGCAGTGTCAGCACGCCGCCGTTTACAGCGGCCGCTACCGTCCCGTTCCGCACGCCCGCAGCCGGTACCGGATTCGGATTCTGGTTCGTGCCGGCCGCTCGGGTAACTTCAACGAAAATGACAAGGTTGTTATATACGCGCACCCTCACGACATCGCCGACCTGCAGCTGGGAAGAGCCGACCTTGGCACCGTTACGGTAAATGAATGCATTCGCGTCCAGCGTTAGGCTGGTCGTCTGACCGTTCTGGCTGACCGCCAGCACGCTGCCGGACACAGGGGCGCTTACGGTTCCCGTGTACAGCCCGTCGGCATTCCCCGGCAGCTGCTCGCCGGCACGTGTCAGCAGCGCTGCAATCTGCGCGCGGGTGACCGGCTGATTCGGGCGGAACGTGTTATCCTCGAAGCCGTCGACGAGCTTCTTGTCGATGGCGACCTTGACATAGCCGACGGAGCCGGCCGGAATGCTCTTCGCATCCTTGAACGGAAGCGTGGCGTTCATATTGGCTTCCGCTTCTTGCTGCAGCTTGAGCGCTTTGACCAGCAGCGTCGTGGCCCACAGCCGGTCGGCCGGCTGCTGCGGATTGACAAATGAATCGGTCTCCGAGAACAATCCGTTCTCTACAGCGACGGCGACGTAGCCGACTGCCCAGGCAGGCACGAGTGCCGCATCTTTGAAATTCAGCTTCGTCTGCATTTCCTCGGCGGACTCGGCCTTCTCGCGCAAGCCCATGACGCGAACCGCCGCTGTGATCGCTTCTATGCGGGATACGCTCTCGTTCGGCCGGAACGTGCCGTCCGAGTAGCCTTCGAATACGCGGCGGGACGCCAGCTCGGCGATATAGCGGAGCGCCCATTCGAAGTCGCTGCTTTGCAGGTCCTTGAAATCCAGCTTGATTTGACCGAGATGCCGTCCGTTGTCGTGATCGTTGTCCTTGTTGTTGCCTTTGCCGTCCTTCGCAAACGCCGTCGTGCCCGTTCCGATCGCCAGCGAAAGGGCCAATGTTGCTGCAAGCAGCTTCTTCATAGGGAGATACCGTTTCATGTTCTTCGCTCCTCGTTGATTGATACTGTTAAATAAACCCAATGGATGATTTCGATACAAAATTTCGGCGGTCTGGAAAGTTTTCGGGGGGTGGCAAATAAAGGAAGGCCTTCCCCCATCCGGAATTCGGAAAAGGGAAGGCCTCCATCATGGAGAAGCCAAGAAGGCTGACAGCTCCTTCTGAAGTTCTTGGGTGATTGGTGTAAGCGGCAGCCGCAGCGCATCGGAGGCGAAGAGGCCGGCCTGCGCGAGCACCCACTTGATTGGAGCGGGATTCGTCTCCCGGAAGAGCAGGCGGATTAGCGGCAGAAGCTTGCTAAAGGCCGCTTCCGCCTCATCGTATCGGCCTTCCTCTGCCAGCCGGTATACTTCCAGAAACGCCTCCGTCCGGACATGCGCCGATGCCAACAAGCCGCCGCTTGCGCCATAGCGGAGCATCGCAGCGAATAGGTCGTCCGAGCCGGCCAGGATCGGCTTCGCCGAACGGCCTGCCAAAGCGTTGACCAATTCGAAACCACCCGAAGCGTCCTTCAGTCCGATCACGCCGTCGAGTTCAAGGATCCGCACCATCGTGTCAACCGGCACCCGAATCCCTGTCCGCTCCGGCACCTCGTAAGCGACGAGGGGAACTCCGGTATGTGCAACAGCCTTGAAGTGTCGATATACGCCATCTGCGGACGGACGACTGTAATACGGAGTGACAGCCAGAACCGCATCCGCCCCCCATTTGCCAGCGGCCTCCGTCCGTCTTATTGTCGTTCTCGTGTCGTTGGTGCCGGTCCCGACGATAATAGGCATACAAATGCCAAGCCTTCGGATGACAGTCCGCGCGGCATGAAACAACGTTTCGACCTCCGCCCATTCCACCGTCGGCGCTTCGCCGGTCGTTCCGTTAAGCACAATTCCTTGTATCGGATGCCGCAGCAATTCCTCGAGATAATGAATGAACGAAGCCAAGTCAATCTCGCCGTCCTGCGTGAACGGGGTTGCGACCGGAACGAAAATACCCTTTAGATTTTCTACATGAAGCATATGTCCACCGCCTATAGAAACTAGATTATTTTTCAACTGAGGACAGTTTACCATCGCAACGAACATAACAGTTATCTATAATAGGTGATAAACAAAATCAAAAATAATGATAATGGTGGGAGCCATGGACCTGACCTATCTCCATACTTTTCGCGCTGTCGCACTCCAACGGAGCTTTACGCGAGCGGCGGCGGAACTCGGTTACGCGCAATCGAGCGTCACGATGCAGATGCAGAAACTGGAGCAATACTACGATGTCAAGCTGTTCGAGCGATCCGGCAGAGGGCTGCGCCTGACGAGCGCGGGCGACGAATTGCTGAAAATCGCGCTGCAAATGCTTGAACTCCACCAGTTGTCGAGAGAGAGTCTGGCGCGACAGAGCGGCGGGACGCTGACGATCGGCACAATTGACTCGATCGCGTCGTACTATCTGCCGGCGATCATTCAGCCGCTAAGGGCGCGTTACCCCGAACTTTCCATCCGCATCGTGACCGGCCGTGAGCAGACGATGATCGACCGGGTAAAGGAAGGGGAGCAGGATGTTTGTCTTTTGCTTGAAAATGGCCCCCCCGATTCGGCTCTGCAATGGACTACGATCCGGGAGGAGCCGCTGGTGTTCCTCGCAAATCCAGCTGAAGCGCTGAGGGCGTCCGATCTCGTTATGCTGGAACACCTTTCAAACAGCGAATGGATTATGGCTGAAGAAAGTTGTAATTACCGCTCGATGCTAGAGCGTGTGCTGCGAGACGAAGGCATCCCATACCGGATTGCGCTGGAACTCGGCAATCCGGAGGCGATCAAGCGGTGCTTGGCGGCAGGCTCAGGCGTTTCGGTTCTGCCGCGCATGGCGGCGGAGGAAGAAATACGGCGCGGCGAGCTGGCTGTACTTCCTATACGACATCCTGCAATTCGGCTGGATTTGCTGCTGGGCCTGCGGCCCAAGAAGTGGATCTCACAGCCGCTGCGGACGTTTATGGATATGATTCGAGTGGAATGAGATACCTGTATCGGAGGGAATGCTCCTATGCTAGACTACTAAGTAACAAACGAGGTAGCCGGGGAAGCGGCATATGTAGGCTCTTCCTCTGCATGACGGGGGGGGGGGACGCCAAACTTGGTTAAACGCCTGCTTATGTATTTGTTGATCAGCGTAATTAGTTATTTTACCGGTGTTTTATGTTACTTAGGGGCATTGGGACTTTTCTATAACCAAGGAATGGGTAGCGATGCTCATTTGATTTGGGTATGGATCGGATTGCCTTACTTTTTCTTTGTTGTCCCAATTTATATTGCCGTTATCTTATTCTTACGGGCGGTCTGCCGGCCCTCTCTGATTGTTCAAACCTTCCTTTTCCTAATCCCCGGTTTTATTGCGATGGGTGGAGCTTTCCTCCCTCTGAGTCTGTATTTGCTGCTGAATCCATTTTCTAAAGAAGCAAGCTTGTTCTATTGCTGTTACACAGCGACAGCCATTATATTCTCCATTGGTTCCTGGTACGCTGAGAAGTGGCTGGCTAGCCTAGAACGAGGACGGTAAAAAATAATCATTACCGATTGGAACGGAGCTGACTGGGTCTTTTCTTCAAAATATTAATGCGAGAGTGCAGATATTTTGATCATTCACCGGCTAACAGAGACGAAGGGTTGTAAATGTACAGGAATCTTTGCTGCGTAGGGGCGGTTATGGATGTTCTGACTTCAAATGCCTGCAGATTCGCAGGAATCTAGCCTCGACATTTGGCTGTTCGAGAGATTCCTGTATGTATGCAGGCTTTTCTGGTATCAAACCGCCAAAGCAAAAAGAATCTAATGTAACTGCCTCCGATTTTCCTAATTGGATTGCCAGTGAATTACATAATAATCCTTTTTGTGGATAAAACTAGCATTACCATATACATATTTCCCCTCCCAGCCGGAATTGACTTTATGTGAGTGGTGGATTTGATTGGAGTCTTCACAGCACCGATGATTAAACAAGCAAGGGAGCAGCTTGCCGCGGCAAACTGCTTCCTTGTTTGTTAATAGCTAGTCTTCGATTTTCCTGCCGCCCGCCGCGATCATATAGATCAGCCAAGCGCCGCATACCGCGGCCATCCAGCCGTATCCCCCGAAAATATCGTAACGCGAAGACATGTAGCCAAAGCCTAGCCCGGACAGCATAAGCACGGCATTCTCCCCTAAGGATTGGAAGGAATCGGCCGTAGCCCGCAGCGAGGAATCGATCCGGTGATGCAGATAGCCGGCCGTAAGAGGCTCGAGCAAGCCCGATACGAAGCAGACGAGCATCATCGCAGCCAGCCCGGTTATGTCCTTCGCCCATGCTGCATACAGGAACCCTGCCGCGAACACGGCAATGATGCCGGTCAGTAAAGTCCGATAGCGAATTCGGCCTTTAAGCCGATGGGCGAAGATGCTGCCCGGCAGCTGAATCAGCATCAATACGGCGGAAACGAGTCCGAAATAAGCAATCTCGATATTCAGACGCTCCAAGTACAGCTGCCAAAATTCATAAATATAGCTCATCGCAGCGCCGGCGACGATTCCGCACAGGACTACGCTGCGCACGCCGGGATTCTTCCGGAAGAAGCGCAGCGGCACGGTCCAGGCCAGCCCCCAGCCCACGGCCGCCGGTTCGGCGGCTTCGCCGGACACGGCCGAACGCGGTTCGGCAAGAAGCAGAGTAACGCATAGCGCAATTCCTGCGGCGCAGGCCGAGATCCAGTAATTCAGCTCAAGCTCGAAGCGGCTGGCCAGCAAGCTCCCGCACAGTGCGGCCAAGACGGCGGCTGTAAGGTCGATCGCCTGCATACGGCCGAGATGGCGCTCGAATCTCGCTTCTTGACCATGCTGCAGAAGCGTATCGTACAGCAGGGCGTTCTCCGCTCCGCTGGCCGCCGAGCGCGCGATTCCGGCGATGACGACGACAGCGGCGAAATGCCAAAATTGCGAAGCATACACCAGAATGACAAATTCAAAGCAGCCCATCAGCGCGCTCAAGATCAGCAGACGCCTCCGCCCCAAGCGGTCCGCGGCAATGCCGGTAGGAACCTCCAGCAGCATCACGGTTACGGCGAAAATCAATTCCGTATAGACGACCATCGGGATCGTCATGCCTCGCTGCTCCCAGAACAGCCGCTCGATCACGTAAGCAGGAATCAGGCTCTGAAAAAACCGGCATGCATAGAGCAGCCGAACATTATTCTTCACATTCATAGGACAAGCTCCTCTCCGTATCGGTACGATTGCTTCAGGAACGGGCAATTCGACCCGGAGGGGCACGGGAACGGTAAGCTTCAGCAGATTAGCAAGGAGGTCTGGCGAATTGCGGTGCAGGTATGGACATGCTCCGGCAGCTCCTTCCCCGGACAGAAAATAGGTTCATCTCTATCATAGTGGGCGGCAGGCAAGGAAGCAATGCGGGGCGACGGAAGGTTTACGACAAAAATTTACAAAATCCTTAAGAAAATCGTCATGTCCATTTACCGACTCTCGCTATAATGGTACCAAAGATTCGGCATCAGGGACTTCGCAATCAACCAAAACTAGTATAAAGGAACTATTAGTTATGAGATTTAGCCGCTGTTTGCCTTTTGTAATCTTGCTGGCACTGTCCGTATGGATGCTTACCGCATGCTCCGCACTGCCCTATACCAAGCCTAAACCGACCGGGAAACCGCTTAAAATCGGACTGATGCTGGCAGACTACGGGCTCGGCGATCAATCTTACAACGATGCCGCATTTCGCGGCTTAACCCGGGCGCGGGACGAGCTGGGGATCGTCTTCGACTACCGCGAGCCGCCGTCCGAGGGCGTCTACGAGCAAGGCCTGCTGGAGCTCATTGAGGCCCGCTGCGACCTGGTCGTAGCGGTAGGCTTCAGTTCCAAGACCAGTTTGGAAAGGGTCGCCGTCCGATATCCTGCCGTGCCGTTCCTGCTGGTCGACGAGACGTCGGAGCTTCCGAACGTGTCCACGCTTACGTTCAAGGAGGAGGAGGGCAGCTACTTGGCGGGCATTGTGGCAGGCCTCAAAACAAGCACCAATACGATCGGCTTTATTGGCGGTATTGACGTTCCGGTCATTAATAAATTCGAAGAAGGCTTTGAGAAAGGAGCTCGCGCAGCCAATCCGAAAGTCAAGGTGCTGGGACTCTATGGCGATACCTTCGGCGATCCGGAGCAGGGCAGGAGGCTGGCCCGGACGCTGATCGATCAGGGGGCCGACGTGCTGTATGCAGCGGCAGGCTTGACGGGCAGCGGCGTACTGCGATATGCCGAAGAAGCCAAGGTGTACAGCATCGGAGTCGACAGCGACCAATTTACCATAGCGGAGCGGTCCGTACTCACTTCCATGCTGAAGCATATCGACGTAGGCCTGTACGTTGCCGTGCGATCGTTCGTGCAGGAAGGCAGCCTGACTAAGAAACATATTCGGCTCGGTTTGCGCGATAACGGCGTCAGCCTCGCTCCGCTTCGCCTGTCCCCGCTCAGTCCGCAGGAACGGGAAATATGGGATCGCCTTACGGAGCCGCTGTTGTCCGGTGCGAAGCCGGAAACCGCAGAGCGGTAAGGAGGGCATGGAATGAAGCTTCGTACAAAATTATTGATGCATACGATGGTGGCGTTACTGCTGGCGGCGCTGCTGGTCGGATTCATTCTCGTCAAGATGCTCGATATGCAAGCTTCGGACAAGGATAACGTTGCCGCAATAGTGACCGTTCAACGGCTCGAATCATCTATCGTTCTTACCCAGCAGGCGCTCAATCACTATGCCTTTAACATTACCTTCGGGAGTGAGGCCGAGGCCAGACAGCAGCTGGAGCGCAGCGGGCAGGTGATGGGCGAGCTGCGAAAAATTCTCGAGCACCTCGACAGCACCGGGCAAGTGAGGTCTGATGAAGCTAAAGAAATCATGGGCCTTCTTGCCGCTGCAGAAGCCAAATGGAACGATCTGCAAGCATCGGCCAAGACGGCGATGGCCTTGCAGGATCAAGTCGATTCGAACCGGCAGTCCATCCGGACCGCAGGCATACTGAATGACTTATTCAATCTTCAGAGGCTGGTTCAGGCGTTATACGAGCACCACACGTCGACGCTGGAGTCCGAGATCAAGGGGATCATATGGTTTTGTGCGCTCGGCGTCATGATGCTGATCTGGATTGCGTACTTGTCGAACGACCGGCTGACACGCCATATTACGAAACCGGTCAAGACGCTTGCCGATCAAGCCCAAGCGGTTGCCGCCGGCCGTCTGACCAAGGTGGAAGAGCATCCGGCCCAGGACGAAATCGGCGACCTGAGCCGATCGTTCTCCAGCATGGTGCGGCAGCTGGAGGAGCTGATTTATTTCGATCCGCTGACGGAGCTGCCCAATCGCCGCAAGTTCTTGAATCAGCTGGAGCAGGAGCTGTCCGTGGCGCGGTCCGGCGGTCGAAAATTCGCCATGCTTTATCTCGATCTGGACCGCTTCAAGAACGTTAACGATTCGCTTGGTCATACGGCAGGGGACCAGCTGCTGCGGACGTTCGCAAGCCGGCTGAACGGCTATATGGCCGGCCATGGGACGGCGTTCCGGTTAGGCGGCGATGAATTCGCCGTACTGGTCCCCCTGGTTGACGACACGCAGGAGCTGTCCGAGCTGTGCGGGCAGATCATCTCCTCGGTGTCGCTTCCTTACACGATCGAGAGCCACGAGCTGTATGTGACCGCCAGCATCGGCGTCAGCCTGTACCCGACCGATGCGGATGACGGAGAGACGTTGATGAAGTACGCCGATATGGCGATGTACCGGGCGAAGAAGCTGGGGGCGAACCATTATCAGTTCTACCATCCGCAGATGAGCGACGCCGTTCTGGAGAAGCTGGAGCTGGAAAGCAAGCTGAGGCGGGCTCTCGAGCTTAACGAGCTGGAGCTGAAATATCAGCCCCAGATGGACGTGCAGACCGGCCGGATCCATGGTGTTGAAGCGCTGCTGCGCTGGAACCAGTCCGAGCTTGGTCCTGTGCCTCCGTCCCGGTTCATTCCGCTTGCCGAGGAGACGGGGCTGATCGTGCCGCTCGGCGCCTGGGTCCTGAAGGAAGCTTGCCGCCAAAACAAACAATGGCAGCTGAGCGGCCTGCCTCCGATTCGCGTATCCGTCAACTTATCGGCGCTGCAGTTCCAGCAGCAGGATCTGGTGGAGACGATACGCCGTATTCTCGAGGAGACGCAGCTCGACGCGCGCTACTTGGAACTGGAAATTACCGAAAGCGTCGCCATGTTTAACGAGGCTTCGGTCATCCATACGCTCGGAGAGCTGAAGCGGCTCGGTCTGCAGCTGGCCATTGACGATTTCGGTACCGGCTACTCCTCTTTCAGTTATATCAAGAAATTTGCGGTCGACTCGCTCAAGGTCGATCAATCGTTTATTCGCGATATAGCCAGTAAAGATGAGGATGCAGCCATAGTAGCGGCTATGGTAAAACTGGCGCATAGTTTACAGATGAAGGTCGTCGCTGAAGGGGTCGAGACGACCGAACAGCTGGAGCTGTGCCGCTCCTGGAATTGCGATGTCGCCCAAGGGTACTTGTTCAGTCACGCCGTCAAGGCGGAAGATATCGTCCTTCTGCTGAGTGAGGAGCAGCAGCAGCAGGCTGTGGGAGTGATAACATGAATCGATGG
This sequence comes from Paenibacillus chartarius, assembly GCF_042432825.1. Taxonomy (NCBI): domain Bacteria; kingdom Bacillati; phylum Bacillota; class Bacilli; order Caryophanales; family Paenibacillaceae; genus Paenibacillus; species Paenibacillus chartarius. The sequence goes on from NZ_JBHLWN010000060.1 coordinate 61,072, forward strand.
CTTCAGCGTCTGCACGGTACGGCGGGGGAAGGCCAGCAGGACGAGGAGCTCCAGCTTGCCTACGGCATGGTGGAGGCGCTCACGAATAATGCGACGGTTGCTTTTATCGTATGCGATATGAACAATATCGTCATCTATGTGAATCGGACGTCGGAGACGGTGTTCGGCTGGAAGGCAGCCGAAATGATCGGCCGACGGCTGCCGACGATCGGCGAGCAGGCTTGGCCGGAATTTCAAGACAAATTGCGCAGGCTGGAATGGAACTTCATCGACGACGATGCGCTAAGATGCCGTAAGGACGGCTCGGTCTTCAGCGCCAGCGAGACGATAGCTGCGATACGCAACGCGCAGGGGACTGTCGTCTCCTACGCGTGTATCGTGCGGGATATTTCGGCGCGAAAGAAGGCGGAGCGCCAGCTGAGAGAGAGCGAGCAGCGCTTCCGGTCCCTGTTCGAGCAAAATTCCGATGCGACGCTGTCCCTGTCCCTTGACGGGAGGATGACCGACGTCAATCGGGCTGCGGAAGGCATGACCGGCTATGCTGGCGAAGAGCTGCTGGGGAAGGCGCTCGCAGACTTGATCGTGCCTGAGGACCACACGCTCTTCCAGGAGCTGTTCCTGGAAGCGAAAGGCAGCGGGGCCCAGCAGTTTGATACGGCCCTGAAGAACAAGCAAGGCCGCCGGGTCGAGCTGACGGTCAAGCTGCTGCCGATTCTCGTCGACGGTGAAGTCGTCGGCATCTATTGTATTGCCAAAGATATAACATCCCACCGCGAAGCGCTGACGACGATCAATTATATGGCCTTCTACGATGCGTTGACCGAGCTGCCGAACCGCCGCTTATTCCAGGAACGGCTGCGAAGCTCGCTGATCTCCGCAAACGTAGGCGGTAACCGGTTTGCCGTGATCTGGATCGACCTTGACGGCTTTAAGCATATTAACGATACGTACGGACACGCTGCCGGAGACCAGGTGCTGCATACGATCGGCTCCAGATTGAAAGCGGCGGTGCGTGCCGACGATACGGCAGGCCGGATGGGCGGCGACGAGTTCACGGTGCTGATCGGCTCCGTATCCGACACGGGGCATGTGACGAAGCTCGCCGATCGGTTGCTCACGGTGCTGGGCGATCCGATTGCTTATGGGGACGCAGAGCTGTCCGTAACGCCGAGCATCGGCATCGCCGTTTTCCCTGAAGACGGCACCGATGTCGACACGCTGCTGAATCACGCCGACCGCGCCATGTATCACGTGAAGGAATCGGGCAAAAACGGCTATTGCTTATACAGTAAAATCAAGAGTCGTAAGGAAAATGACATGAAACAACCTGCATACCCAATAAACTAAAGTAGTACCGGGATTGCGGGGTGAACGTATGGCAGTCGTTAAGGCAAGGGCGCGGGACGTAGATTTGATGGCGCGCTTGCTTCGAGCGGAGGCGGAAGGCGAAGGCGAGCAGGGCATGCTGATGGTCGGCAATGTCGGGATTAATCGAATTCGGGCGGACTGTTCGGACTTCAAGGGGATCCGCACCATTCCGCAAATGGTGTATCAGCCGCATGCTTTCGAGGCGGTTATTCACGGTTATTTTTATCAGGCTCCTCGTGACAAAGAAAGGCGTCTTGCCCGCCGGGTAATTAACGGCGAGCGGCTGTGGCCGTCCAAATTCAGCCTGTGGTATTTCCGGCCGGGCAGCGGCGTATGCCCGCAATACTGGTATAACCAGCCGCATGTCGGACGATTCAAGAGGCATTGCTTCTATCAGCCGACCGCGGGCGAATGCGAACGGATTTACAAAGCGTTTTGATTTGCGGCGACGGAAGATGTGCTGCCTTGCACCTTAGGGCGGCTCTTCCACGCCATCTTAAGCGAACGGGCAGAGATTAAATTTTCCAAAACCTATTGAAAATGAAAGCGCTATCTCCTATAATCAATATTGTGAAAAGGTTTTCAAGAAAGGTGCCGTATTATTGTGAAACCGACCATCCGTGATGTCGCCAAGCTGGCCGGCGTGTCCATCAGCACAGTCTCCCGCGTCATGAACACTCCGGAATCCGTCGTGGCGAGCAAGCGCGAGAAGGTTCAGCAGGCGATCGAGCAGCTGCAGTACCAACCGAACGGGCTGGCGCGAGGACTCATTTACCGTAAAACGAATTCGCTCGGCGTGATTATCCCCGACATTCAAAATCCTTACTACGCCGGCGTCATTCGCGGCATGGAGGATGCGGCGAAGACGCTCGGGTACAGCCTGATGATCTGCAATACGGATCACGACAAGCACCGGCTGTTCTCTTACTTCGAAAGCTTGAACGAGAAACGCGCGGACGGCATCCTGTTCGCAAGCGAGGTCGTGTATCCGGATTATTATCAGGAAATGCGCTGCTACCGCACGCCGATTGTGCTTGTATCGACGCATTCGCTCGAATACGAGCTGCCGTCGGTCAAGATTAACGATGAGGCTGCCGCCTACGATGCCGTCAGCTACTTGATCTCGCAAGGCCATCGCAGCATCGGCATGATTTCGTTCGGGCTCACCGATCCGATTGCGGGACTGCCGAGATTGCAAGGATTTCAGCGCGCGCTGCGGGAGCACGGCCTGGAGGCCAGCGGCAAGCAGGTCATCTACGCCCAGCACTGGCATGACGAAGCGTATGATGCGGCCGCACAGCTGCTGCGGCAATTTCCCGGCATCACGGCGATTTTCACCGCTTCGGATGAATTCGCGATGGGCGTTCTGTCTTACCTGCACGATCACCATATCGCCTGTCCCGGACAAATATCGGTCATGGGCTTTGATAACATCCGGATGGCGCAGATGACGATTCCGAAGCTGTCGACGGTCGCACAGCCGGCGTACCGGATCGGCTATCGCTCCGTTGAGAAGCTGGATGGGTTAATTCGCGGCGAGCCTGCTTCGAATCTTCGCGAATATTTGCCGCATGAAATCATCGTTAGGCAATCAACAGGCTCCGCACCGATCGGATAGGTGCAGCAGGGGATGCGTCGGCACAATCCATTCAAATTGAGAGCGTTACCACTTGTCTGAAAAAATTGAAAAGCTTTTCAAATATTTTTGTTACATATCTGGATTATCAGCCATGAGACGCTTCACGGCACAATCCGCATGCTGCAAGGAGGTGATCCCGCTGCCGCGTACTTCACGCAAACCGCTTGCTTCCGGGCGTGACATTCATTGAGGATTAAGGTATATGGTGATTTGCACTTTATCCATCCAAAATAAAGGGGTAGATCAAACATGAGTCCATCGAAGAAAAATCGCTTTGCAGTCGCTTCCGCACTTGTGGCGACAACGCTCGTATTCACTGCATGCAGCGGCGGTGCCAAGACGGAAACGCCGAGCGCCGGCGGCGGCAATACGGCCGGCACGAAGACGGAAACCCCGGCCGCTTCTACAGAACCGGCGAAGCCCGCCGCTTCCGGATCTGAGCTGGATCAGGCGATGGCGGGTGCTTTCAAGGGCAAAAAAGTGACGATGTTCGGTCCGTTCACGGACGCCGACCAAGTAAAATTCGAGAACAGCATTAAAGAGTTCGAGACGAAGACCGGCATCGATATTCAATACGAGGGCTCCAAAGAATTCGAAGCGACGATCTCGATCCGCGTCGACGGCGGCAATGCCCCGGATATCGCCGACTTCCCGCAGCCGGGTCTGCTTGCCTCTTTCGTGAAGAAGGGCAAAGTGCTTGATGTAAATAAGCTGATGGACCCTGCCAAGCTGAAGGCGAACTACAACGCAAGCTGGCTGGATATGGCGACGATGGAAAGCACGAACGGGAAAATTATGGCCGGCATCTGGAACCGCTCCAATGTGAAGTCGCTCGTCTGGTATCCGAAGAAGCAGTTTGACGAAGCGGGCTATAAGGTGCCGAAGACGTGGGACGAAATGATTGCGCTCTCCAAGCAAATCGCCAAGGACGGCGACAAAGCGTGGGCGATCGGCATTGAGTCCGGCGCAGCGACAGGCTGGGCGGCGACCGACTGGATCGAGGATATCATGCTCCGTACGACGACGCCGGAAAACTACGACAAGTGGGTGAAGGGCGAGCTGCCGTTCACATCGCCTGAAGTGAAGAACGCCGTTCAGAAGATGGCTGAAATTTGGCTGGACGACAGCCTCGTCTACGGCGGCCGCAAGTCGATCGTTACGACTGCATTCGGCGACGCGCCAAAGGTGATGTTTGATAACCCGCCGAAGGCATGGATGCACCGCCAGGGCAACTTCATTACGTCGTTCTTCCCGAACACGGCCAAGGCCGGCACCGACTACGACTGGTTCTATCTGCCGCCGATCGACGCCAAGTATGGCAGCCCCGTCCTCGTCGCCGGCGATATCTATGCAGCGTTCAACGATCGTCCGGAGGTTCGCGCCGTGCTGCAGTTCTTCACAACCGGCGAGTCCATCAAGACATGGGTGCAATCCGGCGGCGTGATCGCGCCGATGAACGATGCGAAGCCGGAATGGTATACGAGCGATGTGGACCGCCGGATGGGCGACCTGGTGAAGAACGCAACGACGCTTCGCTTCGACGGCTCCGATCTGATGCCGGGCTCCGTAGGCGCAGGCACGTTCTGGAAAGGCATGACGGACTACGTCAGCGGCACTGTCGATCTCGACAAGGCGCTTGAGGAGATTCAGGCGGGCTGGAACAAAAAGTAATCCATGACGATATGCCGGAATCCGGCTACATCAAACAACGAGAGGGCACGCCCGGGCAACAGCGCCCCGGGCTCCTCTTGTTTCCAGGGGGAATAAGCATGGAGTCGACCGCGACGCGTAAGACCGTAAATCCGCTGTGGCTGATTCTCGTCACTGCCGGTGTGCCGCTGCTTAACGTGATTGTCCACGGTGCGATCTTTCAGTTTCTGCGAACGGCCGAGCTGCCTTCGCCGATCTATGCGCTGCTCGCCATCGTCTGGGGCGTAGGCGGCATGTATACCGTCTATCTCTCGTTCAACTGGATGGCCGAGCAGTACCCGGACCGCTGGCGCCGGCGCATCCTGCCGTATGTATTCGTTGGTCCTGCCGTACTGCTGCTCGGCTGGCTTCTGCTGCTGCCGACTCTGCGCACGCTGTACCTCAGCTTTCTGGATGCAGGCTCGGAAAACTTCGTCGGACTTGCCAATTACGCGGCGATATTCACGAACCGTCTCCTGCTGGTAGCGCTGCGCAACAACTTGATGTGGGTCGTGCTCGGAACGGCGGCATGCGTCGGCTTCGGACTGCTGATCGCCATTCTTGCGGACCGGAGCTCGTTCGAACGGCTGGCGAAGGCGATTGTGTTCATGCCGATGGCAATTTCCATGGTCGCTGCGGGCGTCATTTGGAAATTTATTTACTACTATCAGCCGGGGCAGACGCAGATCGGCCTGCTGAATGCCATCGTAACGAAGTTCGGCGTCGAGCCAATGGCTTGGACGGCGATGAATCAGCCGTGGAACAATTTGTTCCTGATCGTCATTCTCATCTGGATGCAGACGGGGTTTGCGATGGTCATTTTCTCCGCGGCGATCAAAGGAATTCCCGAGGATATGCTGGAAGCGGCCCGCATCGACGGGGCGTCGGAAATCGGCATTTTCTTCCGCATCATCATTCCGTTCATCTCCGCAACAATTTTGTCGGTAACGACGACGATCGTGGTGTTCACGCTGAAAATTTTCGATGTGGTCATGATCATGACGGGCGGCCAATACGATACGGAGGTCGTGGCGACGCAATTTTACCGGCAGTTCTTTATGTACCGCAACTTCGGATTCGGCTCGACGCTGGCGATTGTGCTGCTCATCGCCGTCATTCCGGTCATCTGGTTCAACCTGCGGCAGCTGAAACGGGAAGGGGGGTTCTAGCATGGCGAGAGCGAGAGCGAAACGCGCGAAGAGCAAGGGCCGCTGGATCGTCAACCTCGTGCTCGGCTTCATCTGTGTGCTGTGGCTCATCCCGACGCTCGGTCTGCTCGTATCGTCGTTCCGCCCGGCTGCGGACATATTGCAAAGCGGCTGGTGGACAGTGTTCCCGCACAAGGACTGGAGCAAGGCGGAGACGATCCAGCTGCCGAAGGACCTCGATCTGACGCAGCCGATTCCGTTCGAAGGGAAGACGTACACGAACGAGCAGCTGACGGAAGGGGTGACGGTGGACGAGGGCCGGAGGATCATGTGGGAAAATCGCCGGGCGCGCACGCTGAACGTGCTGAAGCCGTCGATTAAGATGAACACGAATTTTACGCTGGATAACTATGGGAATGTGCTTGGCGGGAAAACGTACGAGATCAAGCTGCCGGACGGCTCGACGAAGACCGAGAAGGGAACGAATTTGTCGCGCTCCTTCCTGAATACGCTAACCGTATCGGTGCCGGCGACGATCATCCCGATTCTGATCGCCACGTTCGCGGCGTATGCCTTCGCGTGGCTGCGGTTTCCGGGACGCCGTCCGCTGTTCGTCATCGTCATCATGATGCTGGTCGTGCCGCTGCAGGTCGCGCTGATTCCGATTTTGAAGGATTATACGGCACTCGGTCTTAACGGCTCCTACCTGGGGATCTGGATCGCCCATACCGCGTTCGGCCTGCCGCTGACGACTTACTTCATGTACACGTACATTGCCGGGCTGCCGAAAGATTTGTTCGAGTCGGCGTTTATGGACGGTGCGTCGAACTTTACGATTTTTACGCGGTTAATCTTGCCGCTATCGGTTCCGGCGCTGGCGTCGATTTCGATCTTCCAGTTTCTGTGGGTATGGAACGACTACTTGGTGTCGCTCGTATTCATCGGCTCGCAGCCGGACGTTCAGGTGCTGTCCATGCGGATCGCCGATATGGTCGGCTCGCGCGGGAACGACTGGCATTTGCTGACGTCCGCCGCGTTCGTGTCGATGCTGATGCCGCTGGCCGTGTTCTTCGGGCTGCAGAAGTTTTTCGTGCGCGGGCTGCTCGGCGGGTCGGTGAAAGGGTAAGCAGCGGAAAAATAACAAGGCTGCCGTTGACCGCGGCAGCCTTGATTGTCATCAGAACATCCCGTTCTCATTGGGGGAATCCTTCGGGATCGGCTGACCCACATCCCATAATTCGACGATGAGATCGTCATGGAAGCGGAAGATATGTACCACAGCTCCCCCAAGATCCTCTTGATTTTGTTTGACATGGGAATGAACCGCAACGATGTCACCCTCTTCGATGGCATGTTTGACCTCGAGGGTTTTGTGCGGATTTTTGGCCGCATTCTCTTCCATCGCGAGCATCAGCGACTCGGAATCGCCGCGGAAATACGGATTATGGTGGCGGAAATCCGGAGCTACATAGCTTCGGTAAGCCTCGCGCACATTCCCCGCTGCCACCATCTGCAGAAACGACACGGCCTTCTCTTTGTAAGAAGGGTCCACGGTCCATCATCCTTTCGCATTCTCATCCTTTGTCCCAATGTTACATTTTCAACCGGGGAAAATCCAGGTATTCCGCTTATTTCCCGCGGCGGCTGCAACCTTCCCCCGGCACACAGCGTCAACAGGAGATGATAGCCATAATGTGGGAAGGGGCTGTAGGCTTTGCCGCCATTTACCAAAAGGCCGGTTTCGATGGTTTATCTCGCAGGTTTCAGCAGTTTCTTAATAGGCTGCCTGTTCTATCCCAGTTTCCCCTGGTACATCCTCGGAGATGTGAAAGAAGCGGAAATCGGGAATTGGGGAGTGTTATCCATGATCGGCGGAGCGGCATCCATTGCCGGAGCCACAGCGATCAAGCTGTCCCCTGTCCGGATCCAGAAGGCTTTGCTCCTCTTATCCTTCGTCGGGATGTCGCTATTAATTCTAGCACAAGTGCCGGCACTGTTGATGTGGCTTCTTTACGGCGGTGCCTTCACTCGACATTGGATGCCGTGGGAAGCGCTTGGCATGGCTATAGGCATAGCTCTGCATAGTTGGATTGGACTTATCGCTGTAACTGCCATGGTGGCTGCCGGCAAGGCCCTGCGCGGAGGGCTAGAGCCGGGGCTTAAGCTAAGCCGGAGAGGATGGCTTTCCTTTGCCGCCGTGCTGCTGGCTGTGATCGGAGCGGTATGGGGCTGGGACGAGTATCAGAACCGCAATTGGATCGCCTCGATCAGCCCTGCGGACGGTGCGGAGAATGTACCGCTTCATACGGAGATATCCGTTGCATGGAAGGGCAGCTATGACAGCATGGGGATGCGAATCGATTACGCGGACGAGCCCGATCTTCACACCCCGGGAGCAACCGCCGCCTCTCCGTACGGCATCAGCTTTACACCGGAGCAGCCATTTTACCCGGGCCGCAAGGTGAAAGTGACTGTTGAAGCGGGCAGGCGCACACATACGTTCACCTTTACTACAGCGCAGCGTTGAGTCAGGCGGAAAATGAGTCGGAATGATCAGCTTGTTCTCCCGCCGGTACATTTGCTTTTCTTCTAGACCATATAACAACCGGGATCAGCAAGAGGGCGAGTCCTCCGCCAACAAGCGACAGCGTCGCATAGCTTGAGTGAGCTACAACGATGCCGGACAGCGCACCGCCCGAGGCGCCGGCAAGTGCAATCAGCACATCAATCGTTCCTTGCGTTTTTGCGCGTGTTGTCGGATCCGTAGCGTCAACAATGATCGCTGTCCCGCTGATTAAGCCGAAATTCCAACCGATGCCAAGCAGCGATAGAGCGACAATGAGTACCGGCATCGAATCCGCAGGGGCTGCTGCGGCTGTAATGCCCGCAAGCAACAGAACGCCGCCAGAAGCAATAGACATGGCGGTACGACCGATTTTGTCAACCAGAACCCCCGTGACGAGCGAAGGCAAGTACATGGAGCCTATATGAATGCCAATGACGAGCCCTATATCTCCCAAGCTATGGCTGTGATGCTTCATGTGGACCGGGGTCATTGTCATGATGGCAATCATCACGATCTGGGTTAAGATCATGACGGTCGCTCCGACGATCAGGCCGTTCTTGCTGGTTTGGGGCACTCTTTTTCCTTCAGCGTTCGCTTGAGTTTGTGCCCCTGCTTGTTTTGACGCAAACACAGCCTTTGCAACGACATAGGGATCGGGACGAAGGAGAATCAAGAAGACCGTTCCTGCCAGAAAATAAGCCGCTGCGGCCAGAATAAACGGACCTGCGAGCGCCGGAATCCCAATGAAAGCCGCAAAATGACCTGTAACATCCACCATACTAGGGCCGGCAACTGCGCCTAGTGTCGTCGAAACCATGGCCGTGCTAATCGCTTTTGCCCGCTGATGAGGCATAGCCAGGTCGGTTCCGGCGTAACGGGCTTGCAAGTTTGTTGCCCCGCCTGCACCGTAAATCAGCAGCGAGACGAACAAAAGAGGCAGGCTGTTATTGACCGCAGCCAATATGACTCCGAGTGCCCCGACGCCTCCGGCGAAGAACCCGGCTCCAAGCCCTAACCTGCGGCCGTAATGCTCGGATAACCGGCCTACCAGCAAGGCAGCCGCAGCGGAACCGAGGGTGAACAAGGCCGCGGGAACACCCGCAAAGCTTTCCGTACCCAGCATCTCTTGCGCAAGAAGTGCGCCGACGGTTACACCGGCGGCAAGACCCGCGCCTCCAAATATTTGAGATAAGACTACGATAAGCAGGGAACGCGTATACAGCTTCTTTTGCAGCTCCGGCGCATCAATGTAGCGGCGAATCGATGTGTCCTTTACTTGGGATTCGTGCGTCATCGCTTAGAATCACCCTTTCTTCAGCATATCGTTTCCATTCGATTACGCCTTCTTCCAGACGAGATGCCTTAAATCCCTTATTCTTAAGGATTTCAACGGCTTGGGCGGACATGATACAATACGGGCCTCTGCAATAAGCGACAATTTCTTTATCCGCAGGCAGGGAGGCCAGATGGTTCTCCAGATCTTCCATAGGTATCGATATCGCGCCTGGAATATGCCCCGATTCATACTCGTCTTGCGGCCGAAGATCCACCAATACCGCTTCTCCCTTCGCCATCCGATCGAGGAGCTCTTCCAAAGCTATAGGCTCCAAACTCGCATGATTTTGCATGATTTCCGTTTTCAGCTTCTGCACCTCTACCAATTGCTTTTCGCTAATACGGTGTAAGGACAGCATGAAATCGGCCACAGAGAGTTCGGCGATTTCGTAGATCACAAAGTTCCCTTGTCTATGGGAACGAACCAGCCTCGATTCATGTAACGTTTGCAGGTGTTGGGATACATTCGCAACACTCATCCCGGTTATCTTGGCGAGTTGATCGACAGATTTGGGACCTTGGGACAGCAAGTCAAGTAATTCCAAGCGTTTGGGACTGGATAGACATTTGCCGATTCGTGCAAATTCCTGATACAACCGGTCCTTCCACATGCGCTCCATGACCACAACAGATCACACCTCAACTATTCAATTAAATTATTGAATAGATATACCATAAGGTTTCAGTCTTGCTGAGTCAAGGGGAAAATTCCAAATAGTTTAACTGCAGAACAGAAGAACAAGACCTATTGATTCCATTTCCGCAATATGGAAAGCTGGGTTATGTCGGGGGCAACGTTTGCCAGCTCAGAGATCAACGTTTATACTGAATATATCTTCAGTATTTTGTGGCGGTCCGGCAGGGTGAAAGCGTGCGGAAATCGCTATCGAGGTGAGAGTTAATTGAACAAAAAGCAGCAGCAAACGGAACAGACTAAGAAGCGGATCGCCGACGCGGCCCGGGCGTTGTTCGTGCAGAAGGGCTACAAGGCTACGGCCATCGAGGAGATCGTGAAGGCGACAGGCTGCAGCGCGGGAAACATTTACTACCATTTCAAGAGCAAGGAGGGCTTGTTCTTGTATCTGATCGAGGAATGGAACCGCGAGTGGGAGGAGACTTGGCTGGCCAAGGAGGCGCTATACCCGACGACGTTCGATAAATTGTACGGAATCGCGGAGCATCTCGCCCACGATCAGCTGAACCATCCGCTGACCAAAGCCGTCGACGAGTTTTTCAACAACGCGGAGAAGGCATCGGATATCGAAGAACGCCTGAACGAGATGGTCCAGGGCTATATTGATTTCAATCGGCAGCTGCTGCAGCGGGGCGTGGATAGCGGCGAGATCAAATTGACCAACGTCACCGGGTTGGCCATCATCCTGGACAGTCTTATGTTAGGACTCAATCAGCATACGCGCAGAATGGAACGGGAAGAAGCGCTGGCGGCTTACCGGCTGGCCATGGACGTGTTTCTGCATGGCATTGCCTAGCCGCCTGGCGTGCCTTTTTTTTACACCAACATCTAGAATGAATATTCAGGATTATGAAATTGGAGGCATCCATCATGACGTTATTGCTGAAAAACCGGGGCGCCGTCCTCATACTCATGTTCAACCTGTTTCTAGTCTTCTCGGGAATCGGCTTGGTCATCCCGATCATGCCGAAATTTATGGAGAGTCTGGGCATTACGGGGGGAACCGTAGGCTTGCTGGTGGCGGCCTTCTCGCTGACCCAGCTGCTGTTCTCGCCGCTCGCGGGCCGTCTGTCGGATACGTTCGGACGCAAGCGGATGATCGTCTTCGGCATGCTCCTGTTCGCTCTGTCGGAAGGGCTGTTCGGCTACGCAAGCTCCTCATGGCTGCTGTTCGTCGCCCGGTTGCTCGGCGGTATTAGCGCGGCCATGATCATGCCGGCCGTCATGGCGTATGCGGCTGACGTCACAACGGCGGAAGAGCGCGCGGCGGGGATGGGCTATATCAACGCGGCCATCACGACAGGCTTTATTATTGGCCCCGGCATCGGCGGCTATATCGCCGAGTTCGGCATCCGGGTGCCGTTCTACTTCGCGGCGATTGCGGGCGTGCTTGCGGCCTGCATCAATCTGCTCATTCTTCCGGAATCCCGGCCGGCGGCTGTCGCGGCATCCGCCCCGGCGGGCGCGGCGAAACCGCGGGCCAATCTTCTCACCCAATTAAGATATGCTTACAGGGAGCCGTATTTCCTGAGCCTTATCATTGTCTTTGTTTTGTCGTTCGGCTTGGCGAATTTCGAGACTGTGTTCGGCTTGTTCGTCGACCACAGGTTCGGGTTCGAGCCGAAGGATATCGCCTTTATCATCACGTTCGGCTCGATCGCCGGCGCGGTCGTGCAACTGACGGCGTTCAGCTGGATTTTGAAGCGGTTCGGGGAGAGCCGGGTCATCTCGGTCTGTCTTCTCTTCGCCGGCGTGTTTATTCTGCTGACACTGTTCGTCCACAAATTCTGGATCATCTTCGCCGTCACTTTCATCGTATTTCTGGCAATCGATATCCTGCGGCCCGCAATCGGTACCCAGATGTCGATGGTCGCCGAGGATCAGCAGGGCTACGTCGCCGGCCTGAATTCGGCATTCACGAGTCTCGGCAATATTGTCGGCCCGATCGTGGCGGGATTTTTGTTCGACGTCGACATCAACTACCCGTATGCGCTCGCTTTCCTCGTCCTGTTCATATGTTTTATACTGAGCCTTAAAGCAGGCAGACAAGAGCAGGGAGCGCAAGTCAGGTAAGGCACAGAGAAAATCAGGTGCGGATGTGCACGGCAACACATTCCAGACCGTCCAAATGACTTAATCGAGTTCATGCAGAGTCACTTCGCTGCGGACCAGGAACCGGGCATTGATTCCGGCCTGACCGATCCCTTTGGAGATATAGAACCGGCCATAGGTCCCGGAATGCATTCCCTTGTAAATGCCGGCGGCTGCAAGCCTTCCCTTATTTAACAAGCGGAACAACAAGGGCACATTGAATTGCTTACCGTGGAAATGGCCGGCCATCAGGTAGGTATACTTGTGTTGAATGCAAGGGATAAGATTAGGATCGTGTGTCAGGACCAGGATCGGTTTGTTGGGGGCGGCGTTTTCGAATGCGGCTTCAACCTCGCTTTTCTTGCTGCCAAAATCATCAACGCCGACAATTTGAAACGTATCTAAGGCTATGGACTGATTGATGAGTACGTTGATACCCGCATTTTCGAGAATCCGGATCAGCTGCTTGAGGGCAGAGAGGTGCAGGCGATGATCATGATTCCCCAATACGGCATAGACGGGGATGCCGGGTTTGGCAATCGCTTGGGCGTACTGCTGCACCTTAGATAAATACCGGGATTTTTGCGTAAAGTCACCAGTGAGAACGATGTAATCCGGAGCTTCCTCCTGAATGAGTCGGGTCAATCTTTCCGCACTGATCCGGAGCTTCTCGACATGGAGGTCGCTGATCTGCAGAACGCGAGTGCCAAGCCCGCAAGCGTAGCGAACCCGTTCCACCTTCAGCCATTGGGTCGGTAAAATTAACAGGAAATAGACGAAGGCTGCGATAACCAAAATAATCGTAAAATACATTCGCTATTCATTGCCCCCTCGGTGAGCAATTCGGAATCTCCGCAGCCGCATCCAGGCTTGTCATTTCTTCTCCATGTGCATTTGGCGAAGCAATAGAAACAAAGGAAGCCCTAATGAAACGCCCACAACAAGCGTACCTGCAATCGGTAACCACAACGATCTCATGCCATTTTTTTTACCTTCATATAGGATGAACCCAATAAGCGCTATTGCTGAAACAAGAACATCCATCCATGCAAATGCGCCCATGCGAGTTTGAGCTATATCTTCTGCTAATTGACCTATGTCAAGGCCATTCTGTACGATCCAAGGAAGAAACTGTGAATACGGCAGCACGACTCCCAAAACCGCTAATATCGCATAAAAGTATTTCAATGAAAGCCCTCCTCACTGTTCGAAATTTCGTACAAATCCGCTTCGAGCCGTATGAAATGAAACGGCTTTGAACGATATTAAGTTCACATTGATAAGAATGCATTCGATCATGGTGCACACGGGTCAGTAAAGGATAGAATCGTGAAAGTATGCATATGCGGCATTGATTTCTTTTACCTTATACTACCACATTTGGATCAATTCTGCTCGGAACTGAAGCGCACCACACAGAAACGAAAAAAAGCGATGGATATTTTCCACCGCCGTGCTGCAGCCCGTCTAAGCTGTTCCATACACTCAATCTATTTGAATTTGGCCGACAGTAAATTTGACGCCATCTGCGGTCGGTGATACGTTTCGTCGTACACACTGCGCATGATATAAACGGCAATGATGGACGTATTGTTATCAAGAGGTTTATACATCATCTTGATGATATCTCTAATTTCGAAGTCCGTATCGAATTCGTTCTTTAATAGAATCGCATAATCGCCAAGGGTCGGTTTTTGCCCGCGCTGCTTCAGCATAGGGATCTGCCTGATTTCCGGTTTGCCGTATTTGGTATTCGTCTGAATTTCCAAGGTAATATAGTAACGGTCTTTCAATAAATCCGTAGGTTTGTTCATCGTGATGCGCCTTCTTTCATGTTGTAGAGAATTTGTGATTCTGATCTTCGACGAAGTCGATCTCTACTCCTCTCAGAAAAGACACATCTTCAATAAACACCCGTCACCATTGCCCATCAATCATCGCGTACATGCACTTACAAATGCCAAGAATAGTTGATAGCTATGGCGATCGGCCTTGTAATTGAATTCCGGATGCCACTGCACGGCCAAAATAAATCTCTTCTCCGGCATCACAACCGCTTCGATAAGCCCGTCTTCGGCTTTGGCCGCAGCCTCTAGTTGGCTTGACAAGACCTTAATGCCTTGATGATGATAGCTATTTACGCTTAGTGAATCCGTCCGGACAATGCGATGAAGCAGGCTCTCTCTGTCTATGGCTACGCTGTGGACGGGTTCGGTGTAGGGCGGCTTTTGCTTATGATTGATTCTAGGGTGTGCTGTTAATTGAATGGGAATATCCTGATACAGCGTTCCGCCTAACAAGACGTTAAATAGCTGTAAACCGCGGCATATCCCGAATGAAGGCTTATCCATACCAATGGCATGTTTAAATAACATGGCTTCCATCGCATCGCGTTCCGTACACAGCTTCCCGCAAAAATCTTCGGTTCCCTCACCATATAGCTCAGGGTTAACGTCATGGCCGCCGGTAAAAACAAAACCGTCAAACGCATTCGCTATTGCTGCAACGATCTCGGCGTCGGAGGTCAGAGGCAGCATGACCGGAATGCCGCCGGCCTCCTCGATGGCTTTCATGTAGCCTGGCAGCATCCAGTAGCTTTCTTTGTCATCATCGTATAACGGCAAGATGCCGATCATCGGTTTCCCCATGGATTTCCCCCCTGTTTCTGCAGTTAGTATAGGCTTATTATACAGTATGCTTTGTTGAATACGCATCACTCCCTGTCGCAAAGCGGAGTCTTTCGGCCGACACTTCAGCAATCCCGCCGGCACAACGGCAAGAAATGTTAAATTATGCACAATAAAGATCATGTGAAGTTCCTGCAAATGTGATACGATAGCGTATACAATGCCATAACAGGGGGGTGTAAGCGATGTCATTCATGATTCATACTCCAACAAATGTTGCTCTCAAGCGACAAGGCATTTATGTTCGCGCCGACGCTTCGGACTGGCAGACGAGCTGGCCGGTGCATACGCACGAAGGGGTGGAGCTATACTATTTTCAAAAAGGCAAAGCGAACTTCTGCATCGGCGAGGAAGTGTACGATATGAGCCCGGGGACGATGCTGCTGTTTCGCGGAGGAGTCATGCACCGGATCAATCCTTCCAAAGAGGTTGTATACATCCGCAGCTATGTCAATTTTACCGAGGAGTTTTTGCGGGAGGGCGTTCCGGTTGACATGATCGATAAGCTCACTGCGTTGTTCGATGTGCAAGGCGGCTTGATTCTTCGTTGGGATCCGGATGAGCGGGACAGTATCGAGAACGAGTTTCGCACCTTGCAGAATGAAGCCGAGAAGGAGTCGTTCGGCCATGAGCTGTTCATGCGGGCGACGTTAACCCGGCTGCTGCTGAAAGTGTACCGCAAGTCCAAGCATTTGCCGACCGCGGGAATGGAACAGACCCCATCCCAAAGCCAGTCCAACGTCAAACGCATACTGCAGTTTATCAACCAGAATTATACGGGGGAAGTTTCGCTAGACGATATCTCGAAAGCGCTTCACCTGAACAAATATTATTTGTGCCACATTTTTAAGGAAATAACGGGCCATACGATCAACAATTATTTGGTGCGCAGACGTCTGGAGGAAGCGAAGAAGCTGCTGCTGTCAACGGACGAGCCTATCGGCGTCATTGCCGAAAAGCTGGGCTTCACGACTCCGATCCATTTCAGCCGGTCGTTCAAGCAGTTCTCGGGGGTATCGCCGCAAGCCTTCCGAAAAATCGCACTACAAACGAATTGAAATCAATCAGCAATTTACGTTAAAGATACAGCAAGATCGGTAAAGTGGACGGCAAAAAAATGTGATAATTTAATGATTAAGCGCTACCAAACGATCATTTCGGATGAAGTTTGACGAACGCTAGCCAGTAATTGCGGTATAACTAACCTAGAAACATGAAAAGGGAGAGTTGACATTGAAAACGATGAAGAGCATGAAAACTGTCATGGCTGTCTCGCTTGCAACACTCATGGTCGCTGCTGTAACCGCTTGCGGAAGCAATACCAGCAATAATGCCGGTTCGGCCGCTAATACCGCAGCTCCTGCGGCGAAAAAAGATGTAACCCTCGATTTCGTTTGGTTCTCGGACGGTATTGAAGGCGATGTTATGAAAGGGCTTGTAAAGGAATATCAAGAAAAGAACACCAATGTCAAAATTAATTTTATCGAGGTTCCTTTCAAAGACTTACCTAATAAAATCAAAACGATGATCGCAGGCGGCCAGCCTCCTGCGCTCGCTCGAATGACGGATACCGGCGCATTCGCCAAACAAGCGGTCGACCTGTCGCAATACGTAGGCGGCGCCGAAGCGTTCACGTCCCAGTTTGTCGATTCGATTAAGCCTTACTACGTGGTCGATAACAAGGTTATTGGCGCACCGATGGATTTGACGGCGAACGGGCTCATATACAACAAGACGCTGTTTGACAAAGCGGGCGTGAAGGTGCCGACCGGTCCGGACAACGTATGGACGTGGGACGAATTCTCCGCCTCCTTGAAGCAGGTGATGGAGAAGGGCGGAGCCAAGTACGGTCTCGTCTGGGATTACACGCCGCACCGTTGGTCCACGATGCTCTATGAGTTCGGCGGAAGCATGATCAGCTCGGACGGCAAGAAAGCGGCGATCAACTCGCCGGAAGGCGTCCAGACGCTGGACTACTTCGCCAAGATGCATAAAGACGGCATCATTCCGACGTCGGTATGGCTCGGCAGCGAAAACCCGAACAACCTGTTCCGTACCGGAACCGTTGCAGCACACTTGGCCGGCAACTGGATGCTCAGCAACTACAAAGACATTACGAACTTCGAGTGGGGCGTTACCTATCTGCCGAAGCAAAAAATCCGTTCGTCGGTACCGGGCGGCAAGTATTTGATGGCGTTCCAGGGCAGCAAGGTGGAGAAGGAAGCGGCGGAGTTCATTCAGTGGGCGACATCGAAGGAAATCAACTCGAAATATAACCAGAATTCGCTCTTCCTGAGCCCGCGCAAGGACAGCGCAAAGCTGGATTACGCGTTCGGCAAAGAGATGTTCGAAGTATTTGCGAACGAGCTGGCGAATACGACGCCGCTGGCGGCAAACGACTGGTCGCGTCAAACGATTGTACCGAAATTCTCGAACGATCTGAAGGACAACATCTCCAAAGTGCTCGGCGGCAAAATGACGTCGCAAGAGGCGCTGGACCAAACGGCTAAGCTGATCGACAAGGCGATCGCCGACGAGAGCAAATAAGCGCCGTCACAAAGATCAAGCGGGCTGTCCTTTCATCTACGGTGGAAGGCAGCCCATTTTACCTGATACAGAGAAAATGGAAATAATGGGGAGGAGTTGGGAGAAATGGCGCAACATGCTGTAGGTCGCGGGGGAGCGGCGGCACTGTCCTCAGGGAAGAAGGAAAAGCTGAGAAGAGCGATAGCCCCCTATTTGTTCGTGCTGCCGAACCTGGTCATCTTCGCGACGTTTATCGTCGTCCCGGCCATACTCGGCTTCGTCTACTCGTTTCATGAGTATGACGGATTGAACCCGATGGAGTTTATCGGATTTGACAATTACACGGAAATTTTCGCCGACGGCGATTTCTGGGCGGCGCTCGGGCGAACGGGAATTTATGCGGCGATAGCGGTTCCTTCCTTATTCGCACTATCGCTGGGCATCGCCATCCTGCTGATTCAGGATGTAAGGCTGAAAGGGCTGTTCCGTTCCGTCATCTATTGGCCGACGATGATTTCGTTCATTATTGTCGGTTTGACGTGGAAATGGATTTTCGGCGACGCTTTCGGCGTGTTGAATTACATGCTGACCTTGATCGGGCTGAAGCCGATCGGCTGGCTGACGGATCCGGTCTTTGCGAACTTCTCCGTTATTGTCGCTACCTTGTGGTCGCGCGTCGGATTTTTCATGGTTATTTTCATTGCGGGTCTGCAGTCGATTCCGGTCGATATGTATGAAGCATCGCATCTGGACGGCGCATCGCGCTGGCGCACGTTCCGCAGCATTACGCTGCCGCTCTTGAAGCCGACGAGCGTACTTGTGCTGATGATCTCGATTATCGACGCGTTCAAGGCGTATCCGCTGATGGTCGCCCTGACCGGCGGCGGACCGGGCAATGATACGACATTCGTCGTACAGTATATTTATGAAATCGGATTTGAGAAGCAGGAGCTTGGTCTGGCCAGTGCGATGTCGGTCTTGCTGTTCGTGATTATCGGTATTTTCTCGGCTATTCAATTCCGTCTGACGAGGGGAGGAGCGGTCTAACATGAAAACATCGCCAAAATGGATGATCTATACATTGCTGTCGTTACTGTCTTTGTTCTGGGTGTTCCCAGTCATTTGGACCGTTCTGTCCTCCTTTAAGACGAAAGAGCAGCTGTACAGCTGGCCGCCGGTATTTTTGCCGGCTCCTTTCACGGTCGAGCATTTCGTTACGGCGTTCGCCAAAGGAAATTTCGGGCTTTATTTCGGCAACAGCTTGTTCGTAACGGTCACGTCGACGCTGCTGCTGCTGCTGATCAATACGATGGCCGGCTTCGCCCTGGCCAAATACCGGTTCAAGGGCGATACGATCCTGCTTGTCGGCTTTATCTCAACTTTGATGATCCCGCTTGAAGTGATTATGATCCCGATCTTCCGGGTCATCTCTTCGCTGGGCCTGTACAACACGCTTTGGGGAATTATTATTCCGCCTGCAGCGACGCCGACCGGCGTGTTCCTTGTCCGCCAATATTTGCTGACGGTGCCGGATGAGCTGCTGGAGGCGGCAAGAATGGACGGAGCCGGGGAGTGGAAAATATTTTGGCGCATCATCATTCCGCTCGCCCAGCCGATCATCGCGGTGCTGTCCATCTTCTCGTTCATGTGGCGCTGGGACGATTTCCTGTGGCCGCTCATCGTGATCAGCGACCCGACCAAATATACGGTTCAGCTGGCGCTGTCCAATTTTATCGGGGAATTTAACGTCGATTGGGGCTCTTTGCTGGCGATGTCGACGATTACGATGATTCCGGTGCTGATCGTGTTCCTCATTTTCCAGAAGCAGTTCGTACAAGGTATGGCGACTACAGGGATGAAAGGTTGATCGGTTGTGACTGTATCGAACACTCAAGCTCTTGCATATAAACCGCTGCAGCTTCGGCATCGCGTGCTGAACCGGTGGCTGGTCAGCGGGGTGCTGACGCGCCATGTCCGGTTTGAGCCGATGACGATGGAAGGCGACATTAACGACTGGCTTATCAAAGGGTTCTCGATCCACGAGAATCCGTGCCGCAGGGAGTTCGTCGAGGAACGGAGAGCGAGCGTACCTGAGTTTCCGCTGGACGGTGTTCCGGCTGTAGGGGAGTCCGTTTCGCGCTGGGAAAGCTCGGCGGAGTGGGAGGTCTACTTCCCTTGGGGCAACCCTCGGGTGGAGACGTCCGGCTTCTATTATGTGCCGACTCATATGCTTCGTTATGCATATACGACCGTAGTGAGCCCTGCCGCACATCGGGCCGTGCTAAACATCAAGACATGCGGCGGAGTCGCCCTGTGGGTGAACGGCAAGCTGCAGGCGGATTTCACGCCGTTCACGCGCAACATCGAGCAGCTGCATTCGGTGGAGGTGGAGCTGCAGGCCGGGGACAACGAGTTCGTCGTCCTGCATGAGGATTTGGCCGAGCGGGATACGCTGTACCATTTCACCATCGAGTACACGGGCGGCGAAGCGATTCAACTGAAGCTGCCGCTGCCGGCACTTCTGAACGCTGAGGAAGCGTCGCATATGGAGCGCGCTTTAACAGGAGCGTATTTGACGAAGGACAGCTTTGCGGACGAGGATATCGTGCTGCAGTTCACGGAATCGTTCGAACGGGATGTAGAATTCGTCATCAACTACAGCACCTTTATCTTCGGGTATGGGAAGACGATCCGGCGTGTGCTGCCGAAGGGAAGCAAGGAGCTCGTCATCGGGCATACGCGCGATTTCGGGACCGAGTACAAGCAGTTCGAGTTTCAGACCGTTGCCGGCGGCATACCGTTCAAGAAGGTGTACGGGCTGGAAATGTGGAACCGCAAGTTCGAGATCGAGGACGCGCCTGGCCGGACCGTTGCCGAGCGGAAGCGGATCGCGCTGGAATGCGTCGCCGAGAAGGGCAACGCGGACATTCATACGGCGATTGCGAAGCTGAAGACCGGCGGAGACCCGGAAACGACCCGCAAGCTGATCGAGGTGGGGCTTGCCGGCATCCGCGAGCGGAGAGACTGCGCCGACTTCTACTTGATCTCTTTGTTCCGCTTCTGGCGCGATTACCGCGACAGCGGTTTGTTTGCAGACGATTTCTGGGACGAAATCAAAGAAACGATGCTTGGCTTCCGCTATTGGATTGACGAGCCGGGCGATGATGTGATGTGGTTCTTCAGCGAGAATCATGCGCTCTTGTTCCATTCGTGCCAGCTGCTTGCCGGACAGCTGTTCCCTGCGGATCTCTTCACGAACTCCGGAGAGCGGGGCGAACAGCGCCGGGCGAAGGCGGAAGCGCAGCTGCACGGCTGGTTTGAACGCTTCTTCGAAGAAGGCTTGGCGGAATGGAACTCCAACGCGTACATTCCGATCGATATTTTGGGCCTTGTGAATCTGTACGATCTTGCTTGGGATGCCGGATTGCGGGAGAAAGCCGGCAAGGCGATGGACCTGCTCTACGCCTACATGACCGCCGAGGCTCATAACGGCATTCTCGCCACGACGTTCGGCCGCAGCTACGAGAAGGAGCTGATCGGCAATCACGGCGCGGGTACGACTTCGCTGATGTGGGTTGCTTACGGTGTCGGCAATGTGAACAACACGACGTTCCACGTATCGCTGTATTTGTCCGATTATGAGCCGCCAGCGTCGTACGGCGAGCTGCAGCGCTTGGGCAGCCGGGAAGCAGTCACTTATCGTCTGGAGCAAGGCAAGGACGGCTATGCCAAGCTGTATCATTACCGGACAGCCGCTTATGCGCTGGGCAGCATCGACAGCTTCCGTCCAGGCTTAAGAGGATATCAGGAGCATATCGCCCATCTGGTCCTTTCATCGGAAGCTCAAGTGTGGATCAACCACCCGGGCGAGCTGTACCCGTACGGTGCCGGCAGACCGAGCTTCTGGGCCGGCAACGGCTATTTGCCGAAGGCCGCGCAGCATCGGGGATTGGCCGTGCTGCTGTATGACATCGGCAGCGATCACGATGCCGATTACACGCACGCGTATTTCCCTCTGCATGCCTTCGACCGGACGGAACAGCGGGGCAACTGGTACTTCGGCGAGGCGAACGGGGCTTATGC
This sequence comes from Paenibacillus chartarius, assembly GCF_042432825.1. Taxonomy (NCBI): domain Bacteria; kingdom Bacillati; phylum Bacillota; class Bacilli; order Caryophanales; family Paenibacillaceae; genus Paenibacillus; species Paenibacillus chartarius. The sequence goes on from NZ_JBHLWN010000060.1 coordinate 82,898, forward strand.
GGCTGTGTATGCGGAGAACGGGCTGACCATGACGGAGCAAGGAGCTCTGCGAGCGCGGGAGCTCGTCTCGGCCGGACGCCGCAATGTGTGGCTGCTGCGGGGCGGAGACGCGACGGAGTTCGCTTCTTTCGAAGATTTCGTCCAGCAGCTTGCAGATGCCGATGTTCAGGTGCTGAATGCGGATGGCCCGCCTGCCGTAACGGTCGCCGATCCGGTGTACGGTTCGGTCAAGCTTGGCTGGAACGAGCCGCTGGCTGTGGGCGGCGAAGCGGTCGTACGGGACGGAGCGGGCGTAAGAGGCAGCTTGAAGCGGGAGGAGATCAGCCGATGAACAATACGAACTCAACTATAGATCTTAATGAAGCCATCATGCTGGATGCGATCGGCCGAGTGTCGAACGCGATGAAATCGATGAAGAACGACAGCATGGACGAAATTTATCCGATCGGCCTCATTGACATTCATCTGTGGGAATGGCCGCAAGGTGTAGGCATTTACGGGTTATATCAATTTTACCGGGAGACGAAGGACGCTGCGACGCTGCAATTCCTGACCGACTGGTACGATGCGAGAATCCGTGAAGGCTTGCCGGAGAAAAATGTGAATACGTGCTCGCCTCTCCTTACGCTGATTTCTTTGTGCGAGGAGACCGGCAACGAAGACTATATCCGGATTTGCGACGAGTGGAGCCGCTGGATTATGGACCGCGAGAACGGCTTGATCCGTACGGGTGACGGCGCGTTCCAGCACATGATTACCGGCGATGCCAACGACGGGCAAATTCTCATCGATACGCTGTTCATGACGGTGCTGTTCCTGACGAAGGCGGGTGTTTATTTCGGCCGGCCGGACTATGTGGAAGAGGCGAAGAAGCAGTTTCTGATTCACATCAAATATTTGTATGACCGTCCGACCGGCTTGTTCGTTCACGGCTGGGATTTCAACGGACGCCACAACTACGGCGCCGTCCGCTGGGGACGCGGCAACAGCTGGTACACGTGCGGGATCGTCGATTTCCTTGACATGGCCCCGATGGAGAGCGGCATTCGCGAATATTTGCTCGATACGTTCCGCAGTCAGGTGGAGTCGCTCGGCAAGCTGCAAAGAGCCGACGGCATGTTCCATACGGTGCTCGATGACGAGACCTCCTATGTGGAGACGTCGTGCACCGCCGCCTTCGGCTATGGCATTCTGAAGGGCGTTCGCAAAGGGTACCTGGGCAAGGAGTTCGAAGAGATGGGGGTCCGCGCGCTGCGCGCGGTGCTGGACCGGATTGACGAGAATGGCGTCGTAGGCGAGGTGTCCTATGGGACTCCGGTCGGGAACGATGCTCAATTTTATAAGGATATTCCGATTTCTCCGATGACGTACGGGCAGGCGCTGACGCTGCTGATCCTGATGGAAGGCCTTGTACACGCTAAAAATAGATAAAACATAGAGGTGTTCGGATATGAGAGTGAGCAGAACGTTACTGCGAGTAAGTGAAGGAGCCGATTACGCCGATCTGTTCACCGATGCCGCCCGTTACCGCATTTACTTGATGACGGACGATATCATTCGAATTCGCTGCTCTTTCAGCGATGAGTTCGGGAAGGAAGGCTCGTACGCCTTGGCGATGGCGGCGTGGGACGACGAGTTGGCCGCCGGGGATCCGGACCGGGTACGGATCGAGGGGCTGCCTGTCCGTTTCGAGGATCAAGGCGCCCAATTGACGGCAGCCACGCGCTCGCTGCGGCTCATCGTGCACAAGCAGCCGTTTGCTTTCGAAATTCGCGACGCGGACGGTACTGTGCTGCATAAAGATGTGCCCGAGAAGGGCTTCGTGCAGGATAAGCTCGGAAGACTGTATCATTATTCCGCCATGGATGCAAACGACCATTATTACGGCTTCGGCGAGAAGACGGGGAAGCTGAACAAGCGCAGCCGCCGACTTCGAATGCGCAATGTCGACACGATCGGTTACGACTCCGAGTATACCGATCCGTTATATAAGCATATTCCGTTCTACATCAAGTGGAATGGCAGCAGCCGCAAAGCGACGGGGATGTTCTATCACAACTCGTACGAATCCGTATTTGATGTAGGCAGCGAGCGGAGCGGCTATTGGACGCCGTACACGTATTTCTGTGCGGACGGGGGCGAGCTGGATCTGTTCTTCATGAACGGTCCCCGTCTGCAGGATGTCGTTCGGCGGTATACCGATCTGACGGGCAAGACGATCATGCCGACGAAGTATTCCCTCGGCTACATGGGCTCCACGATGTACTATACGGAGCTGGATCGGAACGCCGATCAAGCTGTGCTCGGCTTCGTAGAGCGATGCAAGGAGGAAGGCATTCCGTGCGACGGGTTCTTCCTCTCCTCGGGATACACGACCGGCAAGGACGGCAAGCGGTACGTATTCAATTGGAATCGCGACCGGTTCCCGGATCCGGAAGCGTTCATCCGCAGCTTGAAAGAGGCAGGCGCTGCGCTGGCGCCGAACATTAAGCCGGGTATGCTGCTGACTCATCCGCTCTATCAGGAATTTGATAAGGCGGGCGCCTACATCAAGGACAGCGAAGGCGTGAAGCCGGAAACCGACCGCTATTGGGGCGGCGCCGCCTCCTTCGTCGATTTTACGAATCCGGCCGGACGGGAGCTTTGGAAGAAGCACTTGAAGTCCTCTTTCATATCGCTCGGCGTGACGTCAATTTGGAACGACAATAACGAGTATGAAATTCAGAACGAGGATGCGAAGTGCCACTATGAGGGGGCGGGCAAAGGGATCGACGCCCTGCGTCCCGTCCTGCCGAACCTGATGGCGCGGGCGGCCAAAGAGGCGATCGCCGAGGAAGCGCCGGACGTACGTCCGTATATAGTGAACCGTGCAGGTTTCGCCGGCATTCAGCGCTACGCCCAGACTTGGGCCGGCGACAACAATACGAGCTGGAAGAGCTTGAAATACAACATCCCGGTTATTCTGGGGATGGGGTTGTCCGGTGTGGCGAATCAAGGCTGCGACATCGGCGGCTTCTTCGGGCCGGCCCCGGAGCCGGAGCTGTTCGTGCGCTGGGTGCAGAACGGCATCTTCCAGCCGCGTTTCTCCATTCACAGCTGCAACACGGACAATACGGTTACGGAGCCATGGATGTATCCGGCGTATACGCCGTACGTCCGGGATGCGATTCGGCTGCGGTACCGGCTCGTTCCGTATTTCTACTCGCTGCTGCGCGAAGCGGCCGAGGCGGGGAGCCCTGTCATGCGCCCGCTCGTGTACGAGTTTGAGAACGATCCGAACGTATGGGAGGAGAGCTTCGACTTCATGCTGGGAAGCTCGATTCTTGTGGCGAACGTGCTTGAGCCGGGTGCGGCGGTACGGCAGGTCTATTTGCCGCAAGGTTGCGAGTGGATCGATTGGTGGAGCGGCAAGCGCTACGCCGGCGGCCAGACGATCGAGGTGCCGGTCGATATCGGCTCCATTCCGATGTTCATCCGCAGCGGCGCCGTCATTCCGCTGGCGGAAGGGCTGCACAACATTCATAACGACGTCGTGGAAGAGCTGAAGCTGCTGATTGAGCCTTCGCAGAGCTCGAGCTTTACGGTATACGACGACGACGGCGTGAGCAATCAGTTCAAGCACGGCAACTATTTGAAGACGACGGTCGGCGTGAAGGCAGGCAGCCGGACGGAGCTCAGCTTCGGCTACGAGGGCTCCTATGACAGTCCGGTGAAGCGGATCGTCGTTGAGCTGATGTGCAGCCGCATCGCTCCGATTCAAATCGAGCTGCAGGGCGGCAAGCTGCCGCTGTATTTGGACCGGCGCGATTGGGAGGCGTCGGAAGCGGGCTGGTACTACGATATGGAGCGCAAGGCGGCTCTGATCAAGTATGTACGTCCTCTTCAGGAATACAGTGTGGCCGTCGATTTCGGCGTGAAGGATTTAATTTCGATATAACAATTGGATGGCGCACCCCCGTACCGGATCATATTGCCGGCCGGGGGTGTTCGCTGTGGTCGGGCTGCTTGCTCTTACGATAGTTTCCTTTGGCAAGGGACATGGTATAATCGCCAAGGAGGGATGATCATGAGCCAAGAAATCGAACGAAAATATTTGCTGGGGCTGCCTGCAGCGGAAGTGCTGGCATTGCCGGGGGTGACGGTCCAAGCGACCGAATATATTTATCAAACTTATTTAGCCTATACGAACGAGCAAGAAATCCGCATCCGCAAGAAGGTCGGCCGGCAGGGCAAGGAGCGCTACACGCATACATTCAAAGCCGGACAAGGCATGGCGCGGGAAGAGATCGAGTATGAGATTTCCGGGGAAATTTATGAGCAGCTGCTGCAGCGAACGGGGGTCATTCCGCTGGAGAAGATCCGAACGACGCTGACCGACGGCAGCGGACGCAGCTATGAGATCGACGAATATAAGCAGGTCGAGCTTGCGGTCGTTGAAGTGGAGTTCGCGTCGTTAGAGGAAGCTCAGGCGTTTGCGCCGCCGGCCTGGTTCGGCAGAGAGCTCGGGGCCGAGGAAGAGTTTCGCAACAAGACGCTGTGGCTCAAGCTGCAGTCACAGTCCTAAGCGGGAGAGGATTGCCTTGAATGGCTTGGAACCGACGCTGCAGGTGCTGCTGGTCTTGATTCCGGCATTCATGATGCAGCTTGGCAACGATAAACCGGCAGGTGACAGGTGGTTTACCGGCAAGCTGGCGCTGCTGCTGAAAGGACGATTTGCGCGCGGGAGCGTGGCGGCGAAGGTCTGGATTGCGGTTGGACTAGACGGATTCGCGACACTGTTCACGCTGCTGGGCATCTTTTACCGGCTTTCCCAGGACGAAGTTCAGCTCTCCGGGGATTTCTATACCGTTCTCGCCGTGTACAGCTTGCTGCAGTGCGCCGTCATTGGAGCGATCGTCCAAGCTGGTGGGAGGGGCGAGAGAGAAGCTGCGTCTGCAGCAGGAACTGCAGCGCTTGTCACAGACGTGTTTCGAGGACGCCCAAAAGCTGCGCAAGCTGATCGAAGTGTCGCCTGCGACGATCGTGGCGATTGACCGGATGCGACGATTACGGTGGTTAACTATGCCCTGTTGACTTATGTACCTGGTCTTCAGCGGGAAAATTTAATCGGGAGGCCATACGGGGTATTAGCGGAAGCCTGCGGTATTTCGGGCGCCGATACGCTGATTATGGGCGCTCTCCAAGGAGAAACGCACCGCTCCGTCATCGGCGAGTACGGGGACCGTACGTTTGCGGTGAATGCGTTCCCGCTCCACAGCCTTCAAGGAGGCATATCGGGAGCGGTGTCGATATCGCTGGAAATTACGGAGCTGCTGAAGCTGCGCAAGGAGATCGGCAACATGGAACGGCTAAGCCTCGTAGGCCAAATGGCGGCGAGCATTACGCATGAAATCCGCAATCCGATGGCGGTCATCCGCGTCTTCATTCAGCTGCTTCAAGAGCGCAGCGGAACGGCCGGTCATCCCTACTATCCCATCATCATCGACGAGCTGGACCGGGAGAACGCCATCATCGACGATTTCCTGTCTCTTGCGCAGAATCGCATTGTCGAACGCAAACAGACGGATATTAACGCCATCGTGCGCACACTGGAGCCGCTGTTTTCGGCGGAAGCCAATTATCGGGGCATCTCGTGGAATACCGCTTGGACGACAACGTACCGATGCTGCTGTTAAACGACAAGGAAATGAAGCAGCTGCTTCTGAACCTGGCTCGCAACGGACTGGAAGCGATGGAGGACAAGGGGGAGCTGACGATATCTACGCATAACCTGGAGGAGGACGAAATTCGGGTTGCGGACAAGGGCCGAGGCATGACGGAAGAAGCGAAAAAGAAGCTGTTCGAGCCGTTCTTCACAACGAAAACGAGGGAAACGGGGCTTGGCTTGACGGTATGCTACAGTATCGTAGAGAGTCACGGCGGATCGATTGCCGTAACGTCTCAGCTTGGCCGAGGTACAACGTTTCATATCAAATTTTTGCAAGGGGCCTAAGCGGCCGCTTCCTCATGCCACAGCCTAGGGGAACGCCCGCCGTCATCGTGTATTCGTTTGAACTACGATGACGGCGGGCGCCTTTGTCGTTCATTCGTCGGGATATTCCACAAGAATCTTGTATGCTCCGGAGAAGATTCGATACGTATGCGTAATGCCATTGATGACATATGTATAGGAACCGTTAATGCGTCCCTGTAAACGTTCAGCCAGGCTATGCCGGTCCAATTCAGCCAAGTACATAACGATGACCGTTGCTCCCGGCTTGACGACAGCAGCGGTAACACAGCCCGCGGCGAAGTGCCACTGCACGGGACCATCCGTGGCTTCCAAGCGTAAGGAGCCGGGGACGACAGCCATCCCTGCCGGAACCAGATCGCATATTGTAACTGAAGCGGCGGCATTGCCCGAATTCGTGATCGTCAGCTTGAATTCGACAAGTGAATGCGGCTCGATTGTGAGCGGGTCGATGCTGACATCGATACGGATAACGGGGGCGTACAGGCGCGTTACCGCCGGGATCGATTCGCGCCGGTACACCTCGAACGTACCGTCCTTGCGGCGCCGGGTAGCGCGGACGGCCGCTTTGTTCTCGAGCAAAGGGGGCAGCGAAGCCGATTCGATATCCGGTACAGCGGCACGGAAGCTGACGACAGACTGCTCTCCCGGCAGCAGAGTGCCGAGCGCGATGCCTTGCGCGGGATTGGCGTTCGGCAGGCTGCCGGCGCCTGCACGTACGCTGCCCCACAGGAACATACAGCCTTCCGGCAAAGTGTCGGTCAGTTCGACGACGGCTGCCGCTTCGCCCGTATTCTCCACACGGATCGTATACACCAATTCGTCGCCGCGGCTTGCTTCGGCGGCACTCGCCATCTTGCTTACTTCGATGTCAATCAGATCCCCCGAATCATCGTGCACGTTCGTAACGACTTCGTTCGATACGGCTTCTCCTGCATATCGCCCCGACTGAAACCGGACGAACGACTGATTGAGAATTTCTCTTGTCGATCGCCGGCCCCGCCTCATAGTACGGTCACTCCAAATGTAACGACAACCGAAGCGTTCGGAGCAATGGAGCCGAGCACGATACCGGCACTCGGAACGGCTTCCGGGCGCGAGTTGCCGTTAACGGTAACACTGCCTGCATTAAAGCGGGTTCCTTCCGGCACAGGGTCTGTCATAACGACGTTATTGATCGTTGTAATGCCATTGTTCGTAATGGTGACCGTGTAGGTGATCGTTTCGCCAACGGCGGCGTCCGGAACGTCGGCGCTCTTAACCACAAGGACATCCGGCGAGAAGACGCGGATCGTAACCGGGTTGGATGCTGCGCTGCCTTGCAGCTGACGGCCGTCCGGAGGTGTAAACGTAAAGGCGGCGGCCGCCTGATTGGTGAACCGCTGCGACGGCGGCAATGCCGTGACGGTGGCATGGAACGAGACGGCTATCGTGCTTCCCGGCATTACGGCGCCAACCGCTATGCCGCCGGCAGGGGAAGCACCCGGCTGGGCGACTCCGCCGACAACGACGCTGTTCGGCTCGAATTCAAGCCCTTCCGAGAGCAGATCGGTTAACGTCACTAAGGCGCCAAGATTGCCGTTGTTCGATACGTTGAACGAAAATACGATCGTATCGCCGACAGTGGCATCGGTCTCGCTGGCGCTCTTCGTGACGGCGATGATGGGCTGATAGACCGGTGTTATGACGGCATTCGAGAAGGCTGTAGCCGAGAACGTGCCGGATGTAAAGCTGACGGCGGCTGCATTGCTCAATTGGGCCGGATTCGGAAGCGACGTGACGGATACGGTGAAGGCTACGACAGCTGTGGCACCGGGATCAATCGAGCCGACGGAAACACCGCGAGCCGGATCCGCGGAAGCCTGCGGAGCACCGTTTATCGTCACGCTGCCTCGAACGAATGCCGTTCCTGCCGGAATGACGTCGGTGAACACCACGTTGTTGACCGGGGCGGTACCGTTATTGGTGATAACAGTCGAATACGTAATCGGATCGCCGATGACGGCGTCTGTTGCTGCCGTGCTCTTCACGACGCTAACCTCCGGAGTCGACACTTGAACCGTGACCGTATTGGAAGCGGCCGTCCCGGTTAAGGTCCGGTTGTCGAGCGTGATATATTCGAAGGCTGCCGTTCCTTGGTTCGTCAGCTGCTGGCCGGGAGGCAGCGAATGGACGACGACCGAGAACGACACCGGAACGGTCGTCCCGCCCGGAACGGACCCGACCGGAATCCCCCCCGCCGGCGTTGCGCCCGGTACCGGCGTTCCGCCTACGATAACGCTGTTAGGAACGAAAGCGGTGCCCTCTTCGAGAGGGTCCGTCAGCGTTACGGCGGCTGCGTAGTTGCCCGAATTGGTTACATTGAAGCTGAAGGTGACGGTATCGCCGACGGTCACTCGATCGGCGCTTGAGCTTTTGGCGAGATTCACGATCGGCGTAAATACCGGGGTCGTAACAACGTTAGATAACGACAATCCGGAGAACGTGCCCGATGTGAAGCTAACCGATGCCTGGTTGTTAAGCTCCGCCGGATTCGGCAGAGAGACGACGCGAATATCGAAGGTGACGACCGCGGTTTCTAGGGAAGCTATAGTTCCTACGATAATGCCGGCCGCCGGATCGGCTCTTGGAGCCGGCGTTTCGCGAATGACGACGCTGCCCGTTACGAAGATGCTGCCAGGCGGGACTATATCGCTCGTGATGATACTGTTGACCGGCGACAAGCCGTTATTGGTTATCGCGATCGAATACGTTAAGGTATCCCCTACGAATACATTCGGCGAACTGGCGCTCTTGACTACAGTTACGTTGGGGGAGGAAACCGGAACGACGACGATGTTGGATGCCGCGCTGCCCTGCCGCTGACGTCCGTCCGGCGGGGTGAAGGTAAACGTGGATACGGCCGAATTGACGAGCTGTTGATTCGGGGGCAGCTCGTCAATAACGACCGAGAACGTGACGGCAGCGGAAGCGTTCGGCGCTACGGCGCCGACGACGATTCCATCGACGGGGCTTGCGCCCGGCCGCTGCGAGCCGTTCACGATGACGCTGTTCGCTACGAACGTAGTGCCGGCAGGAATGTTGTCGGACAGCGTAACCAGAGCTGCGATATTGCCGGTATTCGTAATGTTGATCGTATACGAGACCGTATCGCCTACCGTGGCAATGGATGGAATCGAGTTCTTGCCGAGCGTAATTTCCGGCTGGAAGATCGGGGTCGCGACCTTATTGGATGCCGAGGAGCCGGAGAACGTCCCGGACGTAAAGCTGACGGTCGACTGGTTCACCACTGGGGAATTAACTGGCATCGTTATTCTCACCTCGTAAGTTAGCACTGCCGTGCTATTGATATTCAGTACGCCGACAGCGATTCCGCTGCTCGGGTCGGCTGACGGGCGCGAGACGCCGTTGACGGCTACACTTCCGGGTACGAGCTCGGTCCCGGCGGGAATAGGATCGTACGCGATGACTTGATTGGCCGGTGCATTGCCGGAGTTCGTGACCTCAACGGTATAGCGGAGCGTCTCGCCGGCCGAAGCGATGGCGGCGGACGAACGCTTACCAACCGTTACCTGCGGGGCGGAGACGGGAAGCGCCGTCGTAACCGATTCGGCCCTTTGCGTTACCGTTCGGCCGTCAGGGAGCGTGAAGGTGTATGCAGCAACGGCCCGATTGCTCGTTTGCTGACTGGCCGGCTGAGTAGTGACCGTTACTTGAAAGCTGACTTCCACCGACGCCCCGGGAGGCAGCGCGTCGACCCGAATGCCCGTTGTCGGGGTAACCCCCGGCATAGGCGTACCGCCTACGATCACGCTGTTCGTAACGAACTCGGCTTCCGGCGGAAGCGGGTCCGTTAACACAATTGCCGCTTCCGCATTGCCGGTGTTGGTTACGCGGATCACGTAGGCGAAAGGTACACCGACAATTGCCGTTGGTACGAGAGCGTTCTTAACGACTTGGATTTGCGGCTGAACGACGGTAGTGCTGACGGTACCTGAGGCGGATGAACCGTTAAAGCTGCCCAGCCTATAGCTGACAAACGCCTGGTTTCCTAGCGTTCCTCCTTGCGCTGCCGGAAGGACGCGGATACGGAAGGTAATGTCGGCGGAATCGCCGGCGGCAAGCGTTCCGAGCGAGATTCCTGCGGCGGGATTGGCGTCGGAACGTGCGGTGCCGCGAACCGTGACGCTCCCGGTTTCGAAGGCCGCGCCTGCAGGCAGCGGATCGGACACCAAGATGTCGTTCACCGCCGTTGAACCTGTATTGCTCACATTCAGCGTATAGGTCAACGTATCGCCGACAGCAGCGGCGGCGGCGTTCACCCTCTTGGCTATGGCAACTGAAGGCACCGTAGCGGGAAGCATCACCGTATTCGACGCCGAGCTTCCGGAGAATGAACGCCCGTCCGGCAGCTGATAGGTGAAAGAAACGGATGCCGCGTTCGCTATCCGTGGCGGATTCGGCAGCGTTTGGAGCTGCACCTGAAACGTTACGGTCGCGGATGCTCCCGGCGATAGCTCTCCTGCGCCAATCCCGCTTACAGGCGAAGCGGCGGGTACGCCCGTGCCGTTAACGGTAACGCTGCCCGGGACGAACACAGTGCCCGCGGGAATCGTATCGGTCACCGTGGCGGAAGCGGCGATATTGCCGCTGTTGTTCGCAACGATCGTATACGTGACGGTCTCGCCGACGGCAACAGCGCTGCGGTCGGCGCTCTTTCGTACCGCAATGACAGGCTGGTACACCGGTGTAAGGAGCGTGCTGGACGCGGAAATGCCGCTAAATGTGCCGGAGCTGTAGGCTGCGGTAGCCGTATTGGCCAATTGGGCGGGATCCGGCGGCGAGACGACCGCAGCTTGAAAGCTGACGGTTGCCGAAGCGCCTGCTGCGAGCGTTCCGACGGCAATGCCCGTCTGCGGATTGGCGGCCGGCTGATTAATGCCGCCCAGCGTAACGCTGCCCGCTGCGAACCGAAGAGCTGCAGGGAGCGGATCGGCCAGATTGACGTTCGTTATCGGCGAAGTACCGTTATTGGCTATAACGAGTGTATAGGTAATCGTTTCCCCTACCGTTACGGCTGTTCGATCCGCCGATTTGCTTACCGTTACGTTAGGCAGTGCGACCGGAAGGACGACCGTATTGGAGACCGCTGTACCGGTAAACGTACGGCCGTCCGGCGGCCTGAACGTGTAGCCCGCGCTGCCTTGGTTCGTTAACTGGGGCGGATTCGGCAGCGACTCTACCCGAACCTGGAACGCAGCTGTGGCCGTTCCTCCGCTGCCGTTGACCGTACCGATCGGCACGCCTGCGGCCGGATTCGCGCCGACGACGACGATGCCGTTCAGCCGAAAGCTGTTCGGGATGTAGCTGGCGCCGGCAGGGATATTGTCGGTCAAGGTCACGGAAGCGCCGGCATTTCCGGTATTCGTCAGCTGCAGCGTATAAGTTACAATGTCACCGACGGTGGCGTTCGCCGTGTCCGCCGACTTGACCAGCGTAAGGATCGGGGCGTAAATCGGCAGCGTGACCGTGTTGGAGGGGATCACTCCGGTTATGGTCGGTCCGCCGGCAACGCTCTGGAACGAAAAGGCGGCGTTGGCAGTATTGGATGCCGACTGCGGATTCGGCACGGAAATGACCGTGGCCCGGTACGTTACTGTGGCAGCTGCGCCGGGGGCCAGCGTCCCGATTGACACGCCGGTTTTTATATCGGCGGCAGGGCGAGACGCCCCTCCGACCGTCACGGAGCCTGCCGTAAAGGCAAGACCGGCCGGCAGCTCATCGGAGACGACGACGCTTCCGGCATTGGCGGTGCCCGTGTTACTGACGGTAACGGAGTATGTAATCGTGTCTCCGACGACAGCCCCGGTCACATTCGCAGCCTTGATGACAGACACCTTGGGTGCATTGATATCGATTTGGATGGCGTTCGCATTTAGGACATAGGCGTCGCCTGACGTCGTCAGCTGCAGCACGGCGCTGTTTTGATTGTTCACGAGCCGCGCCGAGACGTCGACGTTCGTAATATCCCAGCCCTGCCGTCCGCCGGAGATGTTCGTCCCCGGGGCGCCGTTCGTTTGGTTGCGATTGCCGAATGTCCCTGTTGTGTTTAATTGTCCGGTATCGTTGTTGATCTGGGAAGCGAAGAAATTGGCTGCGAAGTTGTTGGGGCCGGAGAGTGCGGCCAATGAGGATGCGGTAGGGCCGAAAAGCGCTTGATCGCCGGTACGGTTCGCATCGCCTTCTTGAGCGCTGAATAAGGCCCGCCCTCCGATCGTTCCCGATGTCGGCGTAGCGAAGCCGGTTATGGTCGTATTGACTGGCGGTGAGGCGGATTGGACGAGTACGGCGCCGGCCCGCAGCGACATGTTGCGAAATGGCAGGGACGGATTCTCGTAAATGACGGCAAGCGTCCATCCGGCATGATTCGCCGTGGAATCGTTGTTGATGACAATAGTACCGACCACACCTCCGGCGGCATACGTGCCCGGACCGGCCTGCCTGACCAGGGGCGTCACATTGGCGGTGCGAACGTAGGCGAAGGCGCCGCTGCCGAGATCGACTTCGTTAGATGTCACCGTATCGGGCGTTATGGAGAACGTGCCGAGCGGGGTCGTGAAGGAAATCGGATTGTTTATTGCACCGCTCAGATTGACATTGCCGTTACGGTAAGAGCCGCCCCAAATCAGCTCCGCATACAGGACGGCGCTGCCGGCAGGCATGGATAGGAGGGCGGCGGACTGGTTGTTCGCATAATTGTTCGTCGTGCCGGCCGGGTAAGAACCGAAGCGCAGCGCCGCATTCGTTGTGATGAAAGCGCCGATGCTGTCCTGGGTGCCGGGTTCTCCTTCCGTTCCGGAGCGGCTTAATCCGAGTGTATTGCCCGTAAACGTGATCGCTCCGGTGGCATTCAGAGAAGAGCGGAGGATCAGTGCGATTGGAAACACCCCCTTGACCAATTGTCCGGAAATTTGCTGCGCCAGGGATGCGGGCAACTCGACAATCTCAACTATATGAAAGCTTGCTCTGAAAATGCCTTGAAAACGTCAGCGTTTGTCCTTTCTTGCGAGACAGAATGGCTCGGGATAAGAAAGCCGGCTCATGTGCAGCAATTCATCGTTAGAGATAGGGCTTTTCGCGGCGAGAAAATAGTACAAAATATCGCTTGCTACGTTAAATTGAAGGTCCTTAAGCATCTCGCGCTCCTCATTGTCGAACCATTCCGACGAGAAAGGCTCGTCATAGAACAGCTCCATACGCAGCAAACGCAAATCGCAAGGCGGTTCAGGCGCATCATCGTAGCGGATAGGAGGACATGCGGGGCTATCCGGCGGCTGGTAAAATGTCGGGGTTGTGTAGCGCGGCGTATATTCATCGAAGCGCTGCCGGAAGTACGGATTCGTCAGATGGCGGAAATGACGGGCGAACGGAGCGTAGATACACACAACCGCACGGTCGGCGCACAAGCGGTACAGCTCGCTTAGTACGAACGGCAAATTCGCAACGTACGGCAGCGATCGGCAGGCCATTATGAACGAGGCCGAGGAATCGGGCAAGGGGATCCCCTGGTCGATATCGCAGACGAGATCGACGCCGGGATGCGGCAGCTTGTCGATGCCGAAGAAGCCGGCGTGCTTGTTGGCACCGCAGCCGATGTCCAGCTTCATGGACCATTACTCCTTTCGTAGCCATTCTGCAAAATAGTTTGTACAGCTTATGCAGAATCGGAACGGCGGGTAAGGGACAATGCCCATGATGGTCCGGGCTAACGTCATGAGAAAGAGCCGTTCACACGGCTTGGGAGAAAGCGGACGGCGGAGTGCAGGCAAAGCGGCGGAACGCAGCTTCAGCAAGAAGCTTCGGGCAGCTTCAAAATTTGAGCGACGAGCAGAATGGGGCTGTTGCTGTCAGGATCGCGTACGACACTGGTATGGATGCGGACGGTTACCCGATGGCCTGCCTTGTGAAAATACCGCTTTGTCAGCTCCACGGAGTTGTCGCCGCGATTGAGGAGACAGTCGATAACGCGCACTGATTCCGGCAAATCCTCTTCGAGAGTAATATCCTGGAAGCAGAGCGTCGTTAGCTCCTGCTCGGCATAGCCCGTAATGTCGCATAAAGCTGAATTGACCTTCAGGAAGCTTCCGTCCAAGGCGACAAGAGCCATTCCGATCGGTGAGTACTGGAATATATGATCCAGAATGCCGCGCGTTGATAAGCGACTAAGTGGCATTGGCACAACTCCTTCCAAGTAAAGTCTATTATATCATGAGAATCGCTGATTTGTGACTAGATAAATCATAGAGAGACATTCTCCTCGTTCGGAAACCGGAGCTCTATCTATGATTATATACTTTAGACCGGACACCTCCAAATTGTGGGGTACTGCAAAAAAAAATAATTGACGATACTATATATTGAGTGTAAATTGGTACAAGACAACTATATATTGTTAATGCGGAACAAGGTGTCTGTCGCTTCGCCGAAGGTGCGAAGCGCAGGCTTAATAGGGAAGTTCGGTGCAATTCCGACGCGGTCCCGCCACTGTAAGGGGAGCAAGCTGCAGGATCCACTGGCTCAATAAGCCGGGAAGGAGCAGAGCTGCAATGAACCTGAGCCAGGAGACCTGCCTGTGTCCGTTCGCTGCCAGTACCTACGGGAGATAGGGAAACTGCGGAAAGCCGGGCGGCCGGTTCTGGGCCGACAAGTTTGCATCACTATGCTGCTGCGGGCATTTCGACGTTCTTTTCTCTGCGAAGGGGAACGGCGGAATGCCCTTTTCTCATTATCCATTCAGGAGGCTTGACCAACATGACTCAAACGATCATGGAAGTACTGCAAATCACGAAGCGCGACGGCACGAACGAAGCTTGGAACCCGCAAAAAATACGGACTGTCGTCGGGCGCGCGGTCGCCGGCACAGGCTTGTCCGAAGATGCGCTGTTGGATACGCTGCACGCGCAGCTGAAACCGGGCATCACGACCCGCCACATTCAGCGCCAGCTCGTGCAGACCGCCGCCGAGCTGACGTCGGTGCAGGAGCCGGGGTGGGACAAGGTTGCAGCAAGGCTGTACATATACGACTTGTACAAGGAAGCGGCGCAGCAGCGGGGCTATCCGGCCGGCGTCTACGGCTACGGCAGCTTCGCGGAGCTGCTGGACAAGCTGACGGAGCTGGGCCTGTACGGCGCTTATATGCTGAAGGGGTACTCCCGTGAAGACATCGAGGAGCTCGGAGCCTATATTCGGCCGGAGCGGGACGAGCTGTTCACCTACGTCGGCGTCAAGACGCTTGCCGAGCGCTACTGCGTTCGCGGCTACAGCAAGGAAGTGTACGAGCTGCCGCAGGAGGCGTTCATGGGCGTAGCCATGGCGATTGCTCTCGCCGAGCCGCAGCCGCAGCGGGTGTACTGGGCGAAGCGCTTTTACGATGTTATGTCGCAGCTGCAGATGACGGAAGCGACGCCGACGATGTCCAATGCGCGCAAGCCGTTCCACCAGCTGTCCTCGTGCTTTATCGCTACGGTGGACGATTCGCTCGAGTCGATCTTCCATGTGGTCGACCAATTCAGCCAGGTGAGCAAATTCGGCGGCGGCATGGGCATTTATATGGGCAAAGTGCGCGCAGCCGGCTCCGATATCCGCGGCTTCAAGCATACGAGCGGCGGCATCATCCCATGGATCCGGATTATCAACGATACGGCGGTCGCCTGCAACCAGCTCGGCATGCGCAGCGGCGCTGTCAGCGTCACGCTCGATATTTGGCACCGCGACGTCTGGGATTTCCTGGCGCTGAAGACGAACAACGGGGACGAGCGCCGCAAGGCGCATGACATTTTCCCGGCGCTGTCGATCCCCGACGTATTTATGCGCCAGCTCAAGAAGGAGACGCGGGTGCGGGACGGCAAATTTTACTTGATGTGCCCGCACGAGATCGAGACGGTAATGGGCTGGCGGCTGGAGGACTGCTACGACGAGCGCGAGGGCGGCGGTACGTTCACGGAGCGCTACTGGCAGTGTGTCGACCATCCGGATATTGCGAAGCAGGAAGTGGCGGCGGTCGATCTGCTTAAGGCGATCATCCGCTCGGATACGGAGACGGGGACGCCGTTCCAATTTTTCCGCGATACGGTCAACCGGCTCAATCCGAACAAGCACGCGGGGATGATCTACTCGAGCAACCTGTGCATGGAAATTGCGCAAAATATGTCCGCCGACAGTCCGCTGGAGCGCCGGGTGCTCGAGGTGGACGGCGTGGAGCAGGTGGCGGAGCTGCGGCGCGCCGGCGATTTTGTCGTCTGCAATCTCGGCTCGCTGAACCTCGGACGGGTGCATTCGGAGGAGCTGCTGGCCGAGGTCGTGCCTGTCGTCGTGCGGATGCTCGACGATGTAATTACCGTCAACCAGCTGCCGGTCAAGCAGGCGGAGCTGACGAACGCGCGTTACCGGGCGATCGGGCTCGGGACGTTCGGTTATCATCATATGCTGGCACTGCAGGGCATCCCTTGGGAGTCGGACGAGCACATTGCGTTCGTCGACCGGTTGTACGAGCGGATTGCCTACTATGCCGTTAAGGCCAGCTGCGAGCTCGCCCGGGAGAAGGGAAGCTACCCGCTCTTTGAGGGCTCGGATTGGGAGACGGGCGCGTATTTTGCCCAGCGGGGCTATGACAGCGAGGAATGGCGGCAGCTGGCGGCGGAGGTGCGGGAGCACGGGATGCGCAACGGCTATTTGCTCGCGGTCGCGCCGAACGGCTCAAGCGCCCAATATGGCGGCTCGACACAAAGTATCGACCCGATCTATGCGCGGTTCTATCTCGACGAGAAGAAGAACGCCGTCGTGCCGATCATTGCGCCGGATCTGAACGCCCGCACAATGTGGCTGTACAAAGAAGCGCACACGATCGAGCAGACCTGGAGCATTCGGGCGTGCGCCGCCCGCCAGCGCCATATCGATCAGTCGCAGAGCTTCAACCTGTACATTACGCCGGAGACGAAGGCTGCCGAGATCGCCCAGATGTACGTCGGCGCTTGGGAGAGCGGCGTGAAGACGCTGTATTATACGCGCAGCCGAAGCGTCGAGGTGGAAAACTGCGAAGCGTGCGCGGTGTAAGCGAGATTTTCCATTTGATAAGAAGGGATTGTACCGGACATGACAACAGGACATACAGGACAGGGCCGACTGGAGCCGAAGGCGCTGTTTAATCCGAAGGCCGGCATCGACCCGGCGCAGCGCAGGCTGATCGGCGGCGAGACGACGAATCTGATGATGCTGAGCAACAACAAATACAAGTGGAGCTTTCCGCTGTACAAGACGATGATGCAAAATTTCTGGATTCCCGAGGAAATTTCGCTTGGCCAAGACAAGCTGCACTACGAGCGGCTCGACGAAGCGGAGCGGGATGCGTTCGACCGCATTATTTCGTTCCTCGTCTTTCTCGATTCGCTGCAGACGGTCAATTTGCCGAATATCAACGACTTCGTCACGCTGCCGGAAGTGAATCTGCTGCTGAACATTCAAACGTACCAGGAGGCGCTTCATTCGCAGAGCTACGGCTACATCCTGGAAAGCGTCGTCGGCGCGAACCGGGTGCAGGGCATTTACGAGATCGCCGTCACCGATCCGTTCCTGCTGAAGCGCAACGGCTTTATCGCCGGCTGCTATCAGGAGTTCATCGATCACCAGTCGCCGGAAGGGTTCGTCAAGGTGATGATGGCGAACTACATTCTGGAGGGCATTTATTTTTACGCGGGGTTCAGCTTCTTCTACAATTTGGCCCGCTTCGGCAGGCTGACCGGGGTCGGCACGGAGATTAAGTATATTAACCGCGATGAGCTGACGCATCTGAGCTTGTTCCAGAACATGTTCCGCGAGCTGCGCCTGGAGGAGCCGGGGCTGTTTACGCCGGAGCTGGAGGAAGAGCTGAGGGGCATGATGAAGACGGCTGTGGAGCACGAGATCGAATGGGGACAGTATGCGGTCGGGGACCGGATTCAGGGGCTGAACAGCCGGTTGATCGCCGAATATATCCAATATTTGTCAAACTTTCGGCTGCAGGCGCTCGGGCTCGAGCCGCTCTATCCGGAAGCCGACCGCGATCCGCTGCCGTTCATCCGCCAGTTCACGCAGTTCAACCAGACGAAGACCGATTTCTTCGAAGAGAAGGTGATCAACTACGCCAAGGGCGGCGGCGATCTGCAGCTGGACGAGCTGGATGAGCTGGATTTGTAGGTGTTAATGCAATAAGGAAATGCCCGTTTAAGCCTGTAATAAGGCAGTAAACGGGCATTTGTTTTTTGTTGCCTTATCCGAAAGTTGGGGGAGCGGGCTGCCGGGAAGGGTTCTTTTCGTTGTCGAATACGGTCTTCCCGGGTATTGGAGCCTCCGTTCAAGCCGCATGACCATGACCCTAACCCGGGAATGACGTTTACGGTGTGAACGTCACCACAACCTCTACAATTTCCGAACGGCTGCCGATGCGAATCGGCGGTCCCCACGTGCCGTAACCGGACGAGACGATCGCGTGCATCCGGCCTTTGCGCTTGTAGCCCCAATCCAGCTCGAACAAGCGGCGGGTAATGAGATGGTTCGGCATGAATTGGCCGCGGTGCGTGTGGCCGGACAGCATGATGTCGGCGCCGGCCGCTTCCGCGCGCTCCAGATGATGAGGCTGATGATCGAGCAAAATGATCGGCAGGCGCGAGTCTACCTGCGCCAGCAGCTCATCTACGGCTAAGCGCCCGTCAGGGTCCATGCTCTCCGCAGCTTTGTCCTTTCGCCCCGCGACCGCAAACTTTCCTTCCACGATGACCGTTTCGTCCCGCAGCACCGGGATGCCGATCTCCCTCATCCGATTTACATACGCCTCGATGCCGCCGCCGTAATATTCATGATTGCCAAGGACAGCGTATACGCCGTAACGGGCTTTCAGCCGCTTCAGCACATCGGCCATATTTTTGCGCAGGAACGGCTCGACCGCATCGTCCAGCACGTCGCCCGCGAACAGCACAAGGTCCGGCTCCAGCTTGCCGATCTCATCGACGAGCCGGTTCAAATACCGGTTCTCTACAATATCCCCGAGGTGAATGTCGGAAGCGACGGCGATCCGAAGCCCGGACAGGCCGCCTGCATCTTTGTCGATGTCGACCGGATAGCGGCGAACGATCGGCGTCCACGCGTTGTAAGAGCCTCGCAGCAGCAGCGCCGCCAGTATAGCGACCACGATAACGCCGAGCAGAGGCACGTAAACGGCGGAGCCGACTCCGGACCAGGCGAGCAGCGCTCCTGCGATGTCGGCGACCGGCAGCAGAATGACGGCAAATTCGAATACGGCGAAATAATACGATCCGATCAGCTTAAGAGCGAGCCGAAGCGGTCTGGGGAGTATGCGCAGCCTGCCGAGCAAATAGGCGAACGTCAAGACGACGAAACACGCGGCAAGCAGGGGCTTGACGGCGGCAAGGCCGAGAGCGTCGAGCAAAATGGCCCCGTGCCAACCGATATAGGCGCTAAGCCCAAAAAATAAAAGCAGCATGAACATGAACCGATATCTCATCAGGTTGTACCCTCCTTGGCCCGCTCCACGGTACTGCATTTCATTGTACCATTTGCCGCCACTCGGACCAACATTCAGCATTTTTTCAGCTGGCATTAACGTTATCCTCAGCTTAGGCTCAGGTGAAATTCATGTTGGGCAGTTATCCTATGGGTGTAAGGCGAACGAAAACCAAACAACACTTCAAAAACGAAAGGTTGGTATCCACGATGAAAAACGTATCTCTCGGCCGTACCCTTCTGACAACGTCTTTAGCTGCAGCACTGCTTGTAGGCGGCGGCGCCGCACTGATTCACAATACCGCATACGCGGAGGACGCGGGAACTGCGACTGCAGCGCCATCTACATATGCAACGACTCCAGCGGCATCCGCTGCTGATTCGACGACGGCGGCTCCTGCGAAGCCAAACCAGGGTAAGGGCTTCAAGGACCGCAAAGGCGGCCAGCGCTACGGCGGCAATGTGGTTCAAGAAGCGGCGGCGCTGCTCGGCATCGACGAAGCTGCGCTGAAGAACGAGCTGGCCGGCGGCAAGACGCTAGCGCAAGTCGCGCAAGAGAAAAGCGGGCTGAGCAAAGAGACGCTCGTGCAGAAGCTGAGCGATGCGATCACCGCCAAGCTGGATGAGCAGGTGAAGAACGGCACGCTGACGCAGGCGCAGGCCGATCAGGCGAAAGCGAACCTGACTGACCGGATTACGAAGGAAGTCGACGGACAGTTTCCGTTCGGCCGCGGCGGAAACGGCGCCCGCGGGGACCATGGCGGCTTGGGCAAGTTCACCGACGCCGCGGCTTTGGCCGAATATTTGAAGCTGACGGAAGCCGAGCTGCAGACGAAGCTGCAGGAAGGCCAGTCGCTCAGCGCAATCGCTCAAGCTCAAGGCATCAGCGAAGACCAGCTCGTCGAGCACATTAAAGAAAGCATGACCGACAAAATCAAAACCTTCGTGCAGCGCACGCACAAAGCGCCTGCAGCCCCGCAGCCGGCACCTGCCCCTGCACAATAAAATAACGATGCCCTCTGTCGAACCGGCAGAGGGCATTGTTATTGTTGACCATAGAAGAAACATATTGAGCTTTCGGATTGGCGATAAATAACTTCCGCTTAACGCGGTCGCTTCTCATGGACAGGAAATCTGCTTCGGAGGTTAGCGTCACTTTGTTCCGTTCGGGAGCAAGGCTTCGAACTCCCGTTTCGGAAAGCCGCATTAAGAACGAGGTATTATTGCAAGCGCATTCATCGGATCGTCCGTAGTCTTGCTGGCATAGACCCGGCCATACATATCGTTTATATCCTAGAAGGCTGGCAGCGGCTGCGCATCGACGGCCGTTCCCTTATTTCCGGCAGCAGCGGCGGCAACGGCATTCGCCGTCACCGACAACGCTGCGGCCAGCCAAAGGATGCGGATTTTTCTCCATCTGCGTCTGCGCATGGGTCGTCACTCCTTCTTGAGATTGATGGATTCAGCTTCTTGAGCCACTTTCATAGTAAATGAATTATTTTAACGGGAGGTTAACATCAAGTGAAGGTTATGTTAATATTTTATTCGACATTATTTTCGTGAGTTTTGTCGAATCTTGTATTTTCTTAACAATTTGGTTCTATGATGACCGTAGACAATGATTCTTGAGGTGAAACCGCGTGGAGCAGCTTGCGTGGGGCGTTGTAGTATCCAGCCGGGAAGAAGAGAAGGAGCGTCTGCAGGAGCTGTACCGGCTTGCCCTTGTCGATACCGAGGCGGAGGAAGCGTTCGACCGGATTACGAGAACGGTCGGCCGTGTATTTGAGATGCCGATATGTCTAATCTCGCTAGTGACGGAAGACCGGCAATGGTTCAAGTCAGCCTGCGGCTTGCCGGAAGTGCTGATGCAGACGCGGGAGACGCCGCGCTCTTGGTCCTTCTGCCAGCACGTGGTCGCAAGCAAGCAGATGCTTGTCGTGCACAATGCGGCGGAGCATGAGAAGTATCGAACGCTTCCGTCCGTCAAGGAAATGGGAATCGGTTTTTATGCCGGCGCGCCGATTGTGACGGCTAAGGGACATATTCTCGGCACTTTATGCGTGATTGATGTAAAGCCTCGCGAGTTCGACAAGGCCGGGGAAAAGATGCTCCGCGATTTCAGCAAATGGGTTGCGGCCGAAATCGAGCTGCGGGATCGGGGTTTGCATACTCCCATGAGCCGCAGCCTGTCGATAGCGGGCGAAGACGATATCGAGCGGGCTATGGACATTACGGAAAAGCTGTCGGGCGAAATCGGTTGGACGAGAACGGAGACGCTGCTGCTGAAGCTGGCGGTGGAAGAGGCGTGCACCAATGCGTATCAGCATGGCCGACCGGGAACGTTTCAGCTGTATTGGAACGTGGGCCATAACGATCTCGATATTGTGATTTATCAGGCGGGACAAGCATTCCAGCTGCGCGAATCGAATGAGCCGAACGTCTCCGGCAGGGGACGGGGGACGCTCTTGATGCAGGAAATTATGGATACTGTCGTGCTGTACGATAACGGCGATTCGACGGAACTGCATATGCGGAAAAAAATGACTATGCCGATGCGGTCGGCTTAAGTTCAAGCGTCCTCAAGGGCGCTTTTTTGCTTTACCGGAAAATGAAGCGATGCATATTTTTATTGGAAAGTCGGGGCGACGGCAAATGCAGCTTCGCTCTCGGGATTGCTGCAAAATCATCAGTAGACATGCGGGACCAAAGTCCCGGCCAAGGGCGCCGCGGCAACAACGGCCGGGGCCAGCCGCGAGGGCTCCGGTAAAATAAAGCCGAAAGTATCGGCGGGCCCCGCGGCGCTGTGCAGCGGCTTTATGCCGTGTACTGCTTCGGTACGATCCAGCTGGACAGGGCATACAGCAAAATAAGCGAGCCGCCGGTAAACAAGGTAGCGATGACGAGCAGGAGACGCAGCAGCGTTGCGTTGAGGCCGAAGCGCTCGGCCAGGCCTCCGCATAAGCCGGTTAAACGGCGGTTGTAAGCGGAACGGTACAGTCGGTTCATATATACATTCCTCCATTAGTTATGTGAATGGAATTGCTTATGACTGTATTGTAGACCGCCCCGTCTCCGGCCGAAACGGACCCGCGGCGGTGCAGGTGCCCGGCCTTTGGTCGGGTCTTGCTTCGTTTGAACGAATGAAGACCCGTCAGCGTATTAATGGCATCGCGCACAGAAAGAAGGGGTTCCAATGTCGTTTGCAACACTGCTTATCATTATTATCGTCGGCCTGCTCTGCATGGCGCTGCCGTTCGCAGCTATGGCCGTGCTGCGCCGAAGGTTCGGAATGAGTCTGCGGTGGAGAGTCGCTGCGATCGGAGCGCTGACGTTCTTCGTATCGCAGATCGTCCTCCGGCTGCCGTGGCAAATTCCGC
Organism: Paenibacillus chartarius; assembly: GCF_042432825.1. Classification (NCBI taxonomy): domain Bacteria; kingdom Bacillati; phylum Bacillota; class Bacilli; order Caryophanales; family Paenibacillaceae; genus Paenibacillus; species Paenibacillus chartarius. The sequence continues at coordinate 105,839 of NZ_JBHLWN010000060.1, forward strand.
TCAATCAGTTGGCCGTCCAGAACGGCTGGACGAGCGGCGTTCCGTTCCTGCTGTTCGGCCTCGGCGCCGCGATTACGGCAGGCTTCTTCGAAGAAACCGGCCGCTACTTCGCCTACCGCTGGTTCGTCAAGCGGCCGGCCAAGGACGATGCGATAGCGCTCGGCCTTGGCCACGGCGGCATCGAGAGCGCTCTGCTTGTCGGCGTCAGTTCCATCTCTACAGGAGTGATGCTGTATCTGTTCGCGAACGGTGGATGGAACGTTCCGGCGGAGCAAGCGGCGGCCCTGCAGCCGCTGCTGGACCGGTTTGCGGGTACGGGATGGAGCCTGCAGCTTGTCGTGCTGCTGGAACGTATGAGTGCCGTAACCGCACACGTGGCGATGAGCGTGCTCGTGTACACCGCTTATGTCCGCCGCAGATGGATGCCATACTTTGCCGCTCTTGCCGTACATGTAGCGATTGATGCGACGGCTGCCGTGCTAGCGGGACGTTTGCTTGTGCAGGAGAGCATCATTTTGCTGGTCGGCATCGTTTGTTTGTGGGGAATGATCCGCTGGTGGCGCCGGGCTGACGGTTAATTTTGTGTGTATGGCCGTAAGGGCTTTGATTTCTGGGGTTCGGATTGTGTATGATAGTTGTTATATTCAAATCCGATTACGAACTCAGGAGGAATGGCGATGGAAGTGGAATCGAAAGCGGCGGCGCCGACCAATTTCATTAAACAGATCATTATGGAAGACTTGAAGAGCGGCCAGGTGCAAACCGTCGTCACCCGCTTCCCGCCCGAGCCGAACGGGTATTTGCATATCGGCCATGCCAAGTCGATTTGGCTGAACTTTTCGCTCGCGGACGAGTTCGGCGGGAAGACGAATCTTCGCTTCGACGATACGAATCCGGTCAAGGAAGACGAGGAGTACGTGCGCTCCATTCAGGAGGACGTGAAGTGGCTGGGCTTCGAATGGGACGGGCTGTTCTTCGCTTCGGATTATTTTGACGAGATGTACGAGCGCGCCGTGCTGCTGATCAAGAAGGGCAAGGCTTATGTGGACGACCAGACGCCGGATCAGATCCGCGAGACGCGCGGTACGCTGACGGAGCCGGGCAAAGAAAGTCCTTACCGCAACCGCAGCGTGGAGGAAAACCTCGACCTGTTCGAGCGGATGCGGAAGGGCGAGTTCCGGAACGGCGAGCGGGTGCTGCGGGCGAAGATCGATATGGCATCGGGCAACATCAACCTGCGCGACCCGGTCATTTACCGGATTCTTCACGCGGCGCACCACAACACCGGGGACAAATGGTGCATTTACCCGATGTACGCATATGCGCATCCGCTCGAGGACGCGATCGAAGGTGTGACGCATTCGATCTGTACGACGGAGTTCGAGGAGCAGCGTCCGCTTTACGATTGGGTCGTGCGCGAGTGCGAAATGCCGCAGGTGCCGCATCAATACGAGTTCGGGAAGCTGAAGCTCGCCGACACGATTATGGGCAAGCGCTACTTGAAGCAGCTCGTGGACGAGAAGCGCGTGGACGGCTGGGACGATCCGCGCATGCCGACGATCTCGGGCCTTCGCCGCCGCGGCTACACGCCGGAGGCAATCCGCAATTTCTGCGCCGAGACCGGCGTTTCCAAGAGCGGAGGCGTGATCGATCTCATTTTCCTGGAAAATTTCGTGCGCGACGATCTGAAGCTGAAGGCCCCGCGGACGATGGCCGTACTGCAGCCGCTTAAGGTGGTCATTACGAATTATCCGGAAGGCCAGGTCGAGATGCTCGATGCGGAAAATAACACGGAAGCTCCGGAGATGGGCATCCGCCAAATTCCGTTCTCGCGGGAAATTTACGTGGAGCGGGACGATTTCATGGAGGAGCCGGTCAAAGGCTACCACCGGCTGTTCCCGGGCAACGAAGTGCGGCTGAAGCATGCGTATTTCATCAAGTGCGAAGAGGTCGTCAAGAACGAGGCGGGCGAAGTTGTCGAGCTGCGCTGCACATACGACCCGGAGACGAAGAGCGGCAGCGGGTTTACGGGCCGCAAGGTGAAGGGGACGATCCATTGGGTCGAGGCGACGCAGGCGGTGCCGGCGGAGTTCCGGCTGTATGAGCCGCTCATGGCGAAGCAGGACGAAGCTGCGGCGGACGATGAGGAAGGCGAAGCGTATGCGGCCGGTGCCGCGGGAGCGGAAGCCTCTTTCCTCGACAAGCTGAATCCGAAGTCGCTGGAGATCGTGCATGGCTTCGTCGAGCCGAACATGAAGGATGCGAAGGCGCATGATAAGTTTCAATTTTTCCGGCATGGGTACTTTAACGTGGATCCGAAGCATACGACGGCGGAGAAGCTCGTCTTCAACCGCATCGTATCGCTGAAGAGCTCGTTTGACCCTGGAGCCGGGGGCAAATAAGGGGAAGCCGTGTCCTTAGGGGCGCGGCTTTATTTGTGCGCAGCGGCAGGAATGATTATCCAATTATGGAACAATTGTTCCCGTTCCGGGGTATAAACGCTTCAACGATTATCGAATTTCGGAAAAATCGTTTGCGGTCCGCCCAAGATATGGTATTGTAAAGCTGTAAGATATAGCGAACAGGAACGACATGTCGAACCGTGCAGTTGCATGGTTGCATTGGGGGTACAGAGAGATGGTCAACATTGGAACTTCGCCTTCCGGACAGCCGATTTACCGGCATGGCGAAAGGCAGACGCCGTTTCAGCTTGCGCTGGGCAACGAAGAGACGATCAAGGCGGTCGGCGAACATGTGGAGCAGTATATCGGACGGATTGCGGGCGTGTATCATGAAATGATTTCGGATCTCGTTCATCTGGATCTGTTCCTGGTAGCCCCGACGCCGGAACGCAATTTCTATACGCTGGTCACCTGCGGCATGAGCGATTTGCCGATGACGGTTCCGCCCGGTGCGGAAACGTACCGCTATGCCGAGCTGATGCTTGCGCTGCCGCCGACGTGGCGGTTCTCACAAGAGGATTTCAAGGACGAATCGTGCTACTGGCCGATCCGTCTGCTGAAGACGATGGCCCGGCTCCCCCATGAATACAATACATGGCTGCATTTGGGGCATACGGTTCCGAACGGAGATCCGGCGGAGCCTTATGCTGCCGGCACGAAGCTGAACGGTGTAATGCTGACGATTCCTGCGTCCTTGGACAATGTGCCCGGTTTCTTCAAGCTGAAGCTGTCGGAGACGAAGACGGTTCACTTCTTCGGGCTGGTGCCGTTGTACGAGGAAGAGATGGCGTTCAAGCTGAAGCACGGGGCGGACAAGCTGTTCGAGAAGCTGGATCGGGCGGGCATAAGCGAGCTGCTTGATCCGCAGCGCAAATGCGTCTTGAGGAAGCGTTTTTGGTTCTGGTGACAGAGATCCGATTGGCAAGCCAAAGTAAAGCAATGCTGGTCCCGCAGCGGCCGGCATTGCTTTGTTTTTTGCTGTGCGGGTATCAAGAGCGTGAAATTGCCTGCTTGATCGCAGGGATTTCCCCCGACGTACCGCTTCGGTAAGAAGCAACAATAGCCGAATTCCCCTCCCCACCGCAGAAGGAGTAGCTTCTGTGATCATAGCTGCGGTGCGCCTGATCCCACCCATGCATTTTCCCGGAGCCTGTCCGTACGGCAAGCCTTGCATGGCATTACATATGTTTTTCATTTGTAATATTTTGGTATATATGGGCTTAATAAAAAAAGTATTCCCGATACGTGTCGATCAGTGTAAAATGAAGTGGGACTATTTTACCAATACGCGAAACATAAGGAAGTATCGAGAATCATAACAGACAAATAACGATGGAAAGGGAGGGATTGATTTTGCGCAAGTCGCGAAAAGCCCGCAAACGCCAGTCTGCCGCCCAGCAGCGCAAGCTGAAGGCCGCTCGGTACGTGCCGGCCAAAGCCATTACAGGACTTTCCGCAGCGCTGGGCGTCGCCTTTACTTTAGCGGTTTTGCCAGCGCATGCCGCTACTCCCTCGACTGGGGAAATCTTGATCAAAAATTCGACAAGCCCCGGGGTACCCGGCGAAAATAATTTCCGTTATTTCTCCCCGGCTTCCTTGACGGAGGGGGTCGATACCGGAACGCTCTACTCAGGCAACAGTACGGTGGTCCAGCCGAACGGCAGCATGAGCAACTGGAAGGCCACCTTCCGTATGTCGCTCAGCGCCGTACAGCAAGCCGTTGACAAAGGCGATATGAGGGTTCAGGTCAACTTCGACGGCCGAAGCTTTGACAACTGGGACAACGATTTGCTCGAGGCCGCCATCCGGTCGATTGATCCTTTCGGCACGGCTACGAAGTTGATCGGCTATGGTGAAGACGAGGGGAGCGACGAATTCAACAACGTCATGGACTGGAAAACGATCAACTCCCCTTGGTTTAACCTCGCCCCCGGCACGCGGGATATCGAGCTCTATTTTTATTCGACGGATGGGGAGACTGGCGACAACCTGACCGGCGTAAGAAACATTCAGGTTTATTTGGCCGATCAGCTTGCGCCGAAGCTGAGCAAAGTTACCGTAAACAATGCCCCGGGAACTTATAAAGCGGGAGATACGATTACGTTCAACCTGCAGTTCGATGAGCCGGTCAAGGTGAACACGGCTTTGAAAATTCCGATGAACTCCGGCGGACAAGCGGTGTACCAGAGCGGCAATTTGACGAATACGCTGACTTATACATATACCGTGGGAGCGACCGATCAGCAGAGCGCCTTCAACCTGCAGGGCGGCAGCGCTCTGAATACGGCAAGCAACATGCTTTACATAACCGATTTGGCCGGTAATGCACTTAGTGAGCAGACGAGCGGCTTTGCCACGGATTTTACGGCGAAAAGCATTGCCGTCGACGGAGGACCGCCGCAGATCGCCCAAATTACGGCAAGCAAGTCGAATACGGCGCTGAAGGCAGGCGACACCGTAGATCTAACCGTAAGATTTGGCGAAACCGTGAATGTCTCGGGATCGGCGAGCTCCATCATGCTGCAGCTGAATAACGGCGCGTCGGTGCCGGCGCTTAGCGTCGGGAACGGCTTGAACGAGCTGAATTTCCGGTACACGGTCGCCGCAAGCGGCCAGGATACGGCTCAACTGGCGGTAACAGGCTTGACGGGCGGAACGATCACGGATCCGGCGGGGAACGCTCTGGTGCGGACGATTCAAGGCAGTCAGCTGACGGGGCTGCGCGTCGATACGACGGCGCCTGCGGTGCAAATCGCCGCTCCCCCTGCGACATACGGCAAGTCTGTAAGCCTGAACGTCGCGGTTACGGATGCAAACGGCTCCGGCCCGAAATCGTTCCGGTACTATTGGTCTGCCGATGCGAATCCGCCTGCCGATTGGGGCGCAAGCGGGATCGGCGAGGTGCTTACGGACAGCTTAAACATTCCTTCTCCAACCGGTGTTACCGGGGAGTACTACTTGCATGTGCGCGGCTATGACAGCGTTGGGAACAGCAAGGACGGCAAAGTCAAGGTGTTCTTGGACAACTCGGCGCCGACGGTCACGTTCACGCCGGACGGGAGCGCTCTGTTTGCGAAAAGCCACTCCGTAACGGTTCGGGCAGCCGATGCGCAAGCCGGTCTGAACGGCACAGGCTTCCAGTATCAGTGGCTGTCCGGCGGAGCTGCAATCGACGAGTCCGGCTGGCGCACCGACGGAAGCCTAGGGACGGCGCTGGCATCGGCGCCGACCGGCGCTTCCGCCACGGGCCGCTGGAAACTTGCCGTGCGCTTGACGGATCAGGCGGGGAATACGGCCGATGCCGTGTCGCTGCCCTTCGAGGTGGATCGGACCGGTCCGCAAATTACGGTGACGCCGGACGGCAGTATATCGTACAAGAAGAGCTACGCTATTCGTGCTGAGGCGCTTGACGCTGCAGGCGTGCAGTCGGTTTCCTATCAATGGTCCGACAGCGGCGCAACTCCGGATGCTAACGATTCAGGCTGGCTGCTGACAGCCGGGGACGGCACGATCGGGACGATGCCCGTTCATGAAGAACAGTCTTACCTGCACATCAAGGCCGTCGATGCGGCGGGCAACGTTGCTTACACGCAGAAGACGTTCCGCTTCGATTTAACCGCACCGACAGTTGCCTTCGAACCGAACGGCTCGGGCATTCCGGCCAAGAGCGCTTCTCCGGCCGTCACCATTCTCGATCCGGGCGGCAAGAACGCGGTAACTTCCTACTATCAGTGGAAGCCGCTTAACGAGGCTGTTCAGGAAGCGGATTGGAGGCCGGTCGACTCCACAGGCTTTGTAAAAACAGGCGGAGACGGTCTATGGGTACTGCATGTGAAGGCGACGGATGCGGAAGGAAATTCGGCGCAGGCCCAAAGCGAGCCGTTCCTGCTCGACAACAGCGCACCGATCGGAAGCTTAGAGGCCGTTAAGCCGTTTACGAACGTTCCGGCGGCCCGGGTCCGGCTGCTGACACAGGAGCCGTTCGAGCGCCGAAACCAGCTGCAATATCAGCTGTCGACCGACGGAGGGGCGAGCTGGAGCCCGTGGAGCGGTTTCGTCGACGAGACGGATGTGACACTCCCAGACCTGGAGGGCAGATACACGATTTTGTTGAAGCTCCGGGACTATTCAGGCAACGAAAGCGGCGTATATTCGACTGCGATTGTACTGGACAAGACGAAGCCTGCCGCAACCGTCCAATACAGCACGACCGGCTGGACGAAGTCGCCGGTTACGGCGAGCCTGACGAATTTGCAGGACCCCGGCGGCAGCGCGTCCGACAAGATCAAGATCGTAAGCAGCGGCGGAAGCACGCATACGTTTACGGCGAACGGAGCATTTGATTTCGTTATCGAAGACGAAGCGGGGAATCGGGAAACCGTTACGGCGCAAGTCGGCAATATCTACGACGAGACGGTAACGGTCCGCATGAATCCGGAAGGAAGCCCGACGCCGGCGAAATCCGCGCTCATCGAGGTTACCGTAGACAATTCCTCCGGCGAAGCCGTCGATCCTAAGCTGCAATACCAATGGAGCAGAGAGTTGACTCCTGCCGACGATCAGTGGGTATCCGCCGCTACGACCGCTTGGGATCATCCGGCGGACAACCTGCATGCCGAGCTGGAGCTAGTAGAGGCCGACGGCGTTTCTGTTACGAAGGACGTATACAGGTTTATGGCTTCGGGCGGCGACGGGAGCTGGTATTTGCACGTGAAAGCGGTCGACCGCGGCGATCTGCCTACGGTGCGCACGAGCCAGGCGGTTGTTCTGGACAATACGGCGCCGCAAGCGGCGGTAGTCTACAGTCCCGCTCCGGGAACGCCTACAGGCAACCCGGTCGTGGCTCGTCTGCAATCTGCGGAGAATATCGCGATCACGCAGCCGGCAAGCGGTGACAATTATTACGTCTTTGAGCAAAACGGCTCCTTCACGTTCAACTTCCGTGACGCCGCAGGCAACGCCGGTACGGCGGAAGCGAATGTCGATTGGATCGATCCGGCTCTGAAAACCGTAAGCATTGCCTATTCGACGTTAGCGCCTACGAACGGCCCGGTAACCGTGACCATCTCGGCGAACGGAGATCCGGCCAAGGAGCTTGTCCAGGTGTTGTTTCCGGACAGTATGAGACCGCAGCTCATCGAGCAGAGCGTGACCCAGGCCGTCTATCAGGTTGAAGACAACGGAAGCTTTAGCGTGCTGTGGAAATATGCCGGCTCCGCCGAGCTCGAAGCTCCGCTGCAAGGGCAGGTTACGAATATCGACAAGGAAGCTCCTTCCGCGTCGTTAACCTACAGCCGAACGGGCTGGACGAATCAGAACGTGTCCGTTACGGCGAATGTTTATGACAACGCCGGCCAAGTCACGCTCATCGAAGGCGGCAGTCAAGGCTTTACCCATCTGTTTACGGAAAACGGCGAGCGGACCTTTATTTTCCGCGACCAGGCGGGCAACGAGGGCCGTGCTACGGCTGCCGTGTACGGTATCGATAAGCTGCCGCCGACAGCGCGGATCGAGTACAGTGTGCCTGCAAACCAATGGACGAACGGAGAGGTCGTCGCCACGCTTATTATGGACGAGCAGCAGGGACAATCGCCGCAGCGGGTCATCAACAACAACGGCAGTCCGACGTATACGTTCAAGGACAACGGCGAATTCACGTTCGTCGTCCAGGATGAGGCCGGCAACACCCAGACGTTCAAGGCGTCGGTCGCCAATATTGACCGAACCGCACCGACGGCAACCGTCGTATACGACCGGGATCCCGCCCGCAAAACAAGGGAAGCGGTGACCGCGTCGATCCGCTTCGGCCCGGATCAAAGCCCGATAGCCGTAACGAATAATGCTGGCGGCCTGTCTTACACGTTTACGGAGAACGGCACGTTCACATTCGAGTATAAGGATGCGGCAGGCAATACGGATACGGTCACGGCGGTAGTCAGCAATATCGACCGGGAGGGGCCGACGGCGGAGCTCAGCTATTCGCGCGTCATGGCGACCAATAAGGACGTCGTGGTGACGATTCAGCCGAGCGAGCCTGTCACGATCTTGACCAATAGCGGGCGGAAGGATTACACGTTCACCCAGAACGGTACGTTCGATTTCGTGATGGTCGACGAGGCTGGCAATCAGGGGACGGTTACTGCTGACGTTTACTGGATCGACAAGCAAGCGCCGACAGGAAGCTTGGCGTACAGCACGACAGCGCCGACAAGCGAGCCGGTCGTCGTCACGCTTACGGCGGATGAGCCGATCTATGTGACGAACAACCAAACGAAGCCGCAGCGGGTATTTTATCAAAACGGCAGCTACGTCTTTACGTTCATGGATAAGGTCGGCAACACCTCCAGCGTAACGGCTGTCGTATCCAATATCGACAGCACACCGCCGGAGGCAAACGTGACGTACAGCACAACCGGGCTGACGAACGAGCCGGTCATTGCGACAGTCAGCTCGAACGAGCCGTTTACCGTCGTAAACAACGGGGGCAGCACGCAGTATCGTTTTACCGATAACGGCGTCTTTACGTTCGTTATCAGGGACGCACTCGGTAACACGACTTCCGTCGACGCCAAGGTCAGCAACATTGACCGAACGCCGCCTCGGCTGAAGCCGGGAACGACTCAGCCGCTCGTGTTCAAGCAGAACGGTGCGTTCTCGCTGGCCGATGTACAGGCGCTGGACGAGCGGGACGGCGATCTGACCTCGCAAATCTCGGTAAACTTGAACGGCTTCGATATCGCCCGGCCGGGCACTTATACGGTAGAGTACAGCGTCAGCGACCGGGCTGGAAATACGGCGAAGCTGCAGCGGACCGTAACGGTGGTAGGCATGAACGAGAAGCAGCTGTTCATCAACGGCGAGCTTGTCGGCAATCAGCCGATAACGGTGGCGGGCGCGAAGGTGAAATTTGAATTTGTGAACGCGGAAGGCGAGTTGAACGTGATGTGGAAGAAAGGCCGGCTGACGCGCGGCGAGATGAAGAACGACGCCTTCGAGCTCGCAGGCACGGAGCTGACGGCCCCGGTGCTCGGCTGGTACACCTTCTATATACAGGATCAGGAACGGTCGACGAAGCTTGTCCACGTCTATATCAGCTCGTTGCAATAGCACATTTGACAATACGTTCACGATAAATAAATTTAAGGGGAAAACCGATGAGGATGAGGTACCAACGTTTCCTTGCCGCAGCTACTGCGACACTGCTGGTCTGGTCCGGCGGTGCGGCCGGAATCGTACAGGCGAGCGCGGCGGAGTCGCCGCAGTTTGTCATCGCGAAAAATAACTATGTGCAGTATACGGTCAAATCGGACAACGGAAGGTTCAGCGTCCGTACGGTTGAAGGAGACGCGAGCCGGGAAACCGACGACAACGTACCGCTGTTGTTCGAGGGGAAGGAGCCGGATACGTCGTTCGCGACGTTCCGGATCGACGGCAAAGATTACATTTACGGAAACTCCTACGGTTTCCTCAATATGGACGGCAGCTTCCAGGAGACGCCGCACAATACCGGCGGACTGAGCTCTTCGGTCTGGAAGGTCGGCAACGTATCGATTCGCCAGACGCTGGAAATCGTCGAGGATGAGCGCCATCCGAATGTAGGCAATGTGCGGATCCGGTATGAAGCGACGAATACAGGAACGGAAGCGGAGCAGGTCGGCGCCAGAGTGCTGCTGGATACGATGCTGGGCTCGAACGACGGGGCGGCCTTCATGATCGGCGGCTCCGATCAGCCGATCCGCACGGAGACGAGGCTGACGGGAAGCGACATTCCGCAATATTGGCGCAGCGTAGACCAGGCGGTTGCACCTTCCGTCTTCTCTTACGGCTTCATGCACGGCTGGGGCAATACGAAGCCGGACAGCCTCGTGTTCGGCCAGTGGCACAAGCTGGCGGAGACGAAGTGGGATTACACGCCGGATAGCGGACTTGATTTTACCAGCAAGACGAATGCCTACGAAGCGGCCGACAGTGCGGTAGCGATGTACTGGGAGCCGCTCACGCTAGCCGCCGGCGAGAGTCGGGTGTTTGAAACCTATTACGGAATGGGCAATTTCGCGCAAACGTCGACGGACGCTCCGTTCGCGCTTCGCGCTTTCGCACCGGACAAGCTCACTGTCAATGAAACGGGTGACGGGTACGAGGAGCAGGAGTTCGACATCACGGTTGAAGTGGACAACACGAAGTCCGGCGCAGCGGCGATGACCAGAGCAACCGCGTCCTTGATTTTGGATGAGGGTCTGGTGGCGGCATCCGGAAGCGGCTATTATCAGACGGCCGATGTGATCGCTGCCGGAGCTACGCATACGTTCCGCTGGCGGGTGAAAGCGACGCCGCAGCAGATGTACGCCGTGAAGCAGTTTCGCGTCGACGTCAAGAGCGATGCGCAGCTGCAGCCGGAATCGGCAGGCGGGTTCGTGCTGCTGCCGGGTGTCGTGGGCAAGCCGCCGGCCGTGCAGTTTCAGCAGGTCGGTCCGGAGACGCTTTATGTCGAGGGGACGCGATATTTTTCCATCAAGGGCCAGGGCTACGATGTATACAAGGACAAGAGCCGCTGGAAGCTGATTCTGGAAAATGCCGTTACCGGACTGCGCAGCGAGATTCCGCCGGAAGGCATATCCGTCGTCAGCGATAGCGATATGACGGTAAAGGTGACGGAGGCGCTGCCGCCCGGACCGTATCAGGTCATTCTGGAGCACCGGGATTTCGGCTCGCAGCGGCTTGCGCAGACGATTGCGATGAGCAGCGACACGAAATATATGGGCCGCTACTACGGGCTGCTGGCCGTGAAGAAGGTCAAGCAGGGTGACGATACTTCCTACGAGCTGCTTTCCCTCGAGTCGGAGAAGCAGCTGGAGCAGGTCAAGGCCGGCCTGCCGGCGGAGGAGAGCCTGCTGCTCGAAATTCGCGGCGAAATTATGGAGAAGAAGACGGAAGCGGGCGACATCGAGTACATCGTGAACACGGATGGCAACCCGGCGACGCTGAACTCCGTCGTGGAGTATAAGGGTGAGCCGCTTGTCATCGCGAAGCGCGCCAAAGATTTGGGGCATAACACCGATTATGTGGAGATCGGCGGCAGCGGTTCGCTGCGGGTATCCGGGGGCATGCAGTTCTGGCAGTGGGAATTCGGCATTGAGCTGAAGGACGGCGAGGACTATTCCCTTGATGCCGGGGACGACGAGGAGCCGGTGACGATTGAGTTTACCGGACTTGGCAAGGTGATGAAAAATATCGGCGGCTTCCTCATTCAGATTAACGACGCGATTCTGCAGGACAAGGCGGTTTCGTTCTCCGGTGAGATGGCGCTCTCGTTCCTTCCGGGCGGTAAGCAGAAGTATGAGGAGCTGAAGGAGGAAAAATGGGGCGACGAAGGCTCGGGCGGTACGATTCGCGACGAGACGGCGGGGCTGACGGCGAGCGTCGATAACGTGCTCTTCGGGGAGAAGGAAGACGGGGATATCGGCTACCTGGGCATTGACACGACGACGTCCTTGCAGCTGCCGGAGGGCTTGCTCGGCAGTGTGTTCGAGAACGGACTCAAGGCTTCGCTGACGATCAATACAATTGACCGGATTTACGGGCTTGACATGGAGATGAAGATCAAAATCATCGAGTTCCACGGCGTCCTGACTATTGCCGTTACCGAGGATGAGAAATGGGTTCTCGACGATTTGATTATGTCCTTCGGCGGCGAGCCGGGGATTCCGCTCGTGCCATCGGTATTTCTGACCAAGCTGGGCGGCGGGGTTGAGGACATGGCGGCGACGATGACGGGGGACGTCAACGCGCCGCCGCTCAAGGTCGTCGTCGAGGCGGCGATTAATGTCGTCAAGACGCTGGAGGGCGATTTCACCCTGAAGGTGTCTAAGCTGGGCTTGTCTCTGGAAGGCGAGCTCTCGATTGCCAAAATTCCGTTCCTAACGGACGTATCCTTAATAGCGCAATGGTCCGAACCGATGTTTATGGAGCTTTCGGCCAACGTCGATATCAAAGGCATCGTTCTCGGAGAGGCGTACCTGTATATTTCCGGCGAGCGCTTTGAGGGCTACGTCATGGCGAAGGTCGTGCTGCCGAAGTATGTGCCGCTGGCCGGCGGCAAGACGCTCGCCGGCGTGCAGCTCGGAGCGAGCTCCGAGAGCATCTGGGGCGGCATCGAGGTCATCGGCATTCCGTTCGGCGTCCGCTATTATTGGGGCGGCGATTTCGAGCTGACGGACGCGGAGGGCGGTGTCATGCCGAATATGGGCTTGTACTCCGAAGTGCTCAGCGACTCGCAAGGACGGCCGGTACGGATGGTGCTCGGCGATAACATTCGCCGGATCGGCGGATATGCGCAGCTTCCGGGCGACGGCAGACTTGCTTCGGCCGACAATGCGATCTTGGCGGACGTGTTCGGACAGCAGCTTGCAGCGGGAGAAGCGAAGACCGAGCATACACAGCTGCTGCAGGATCAGCAGGTGGCTTACTTCGAGCTGAGCTATACCGGCGAGGTGCCGAAGGTGCAGGTGTACCGTCCGGACGGCACGCCGTATCCGCTCATTGCCGAGGGGCAGCCGAACGCGAACTATATGGAACAAACGGTATCTGCCGCAGACAGCAAGAGCGGTCAAACGGAGCAGCGCATTTACATCTCCGTTCAGCAGCCGGACAGCGGCACTTGGCGCATCGTCACCGATCGCCCTGTGGAGATGGGGGCGTTCGAGGCGAAGCCGCTGCCGAAGCTTCACACAGCGACGGCCGCTAAGGTCGGAGCGCGCGAGCTGAAGGTAGACTGGACGGCCGACAACGCCGCCGATGCCAAGGTGAGCGTATCGCTCGCCGGCAATAAAGAGGAAGCGGGCGTACTGCTGGCGGAGGGCATCGCCGGTACAGCCGGTACGGCGAACGTGACGGTTCCTGCCGATACGAAGACGGGGACGTACTATGTACGCGTAACGATGACGGACGGAACGGGCGTCCAAGTCGCCTATACCGAGGCGATTGAACTGGTCGACCCGGATGCGCCGGCACCGGTTTCCGGGCTGCAGACCGGTTTGTATGGAGACGGTATGCTCGATGTGTCGTGGCAAGCTTCTCCATCCGGCGAACTGACGGGCTACTATATCGAAGTCTATGATGAGCAGGGCGTGAAGGTAGATTCGTTCGGCGAGCAGTTCGTGGAGCCGGACGAGCTTGGTGCTATTGTCGGCGGACAGCAGAAAATGAAAGATTCGGACGTTGTAACCGGCCTGATACCGGGACGCACCTATAAGGTGTCGGTGATGGCCGAGCGGAAGACGACGGACGGCAAGCTGCACTACAGCCCGCGTTCGTATTCCGCACCGGTGCAGCTTCCTGTGCCGGACCCGGCCGAGGTGACGCTGAGCTACGGCAGCCAGTTCAAGGATGCGACCGACCCGGACGGCAAGCCGATTAAGCTGACGAATGAGACGGCGGCAACGCTGCATTTTGCAGCGGATCAAGATGTCCGGACGAAGGTGCTGGTCAACGAACAGGAGCGGGAAGTGAAGACGGGCAGCTCGTGGGATTTGACGCTGCCGGTTGATGACGGACGGTACAACATTACGTTCGTCAGCGTGAACGCCCAGGGCGATACGACGACGAGCAGCATGTCCTTCTCGGTTGATACCGCGGCTCCGCCGCTCATGGTGAATCCGGTAACTGAAGCGGGCGGCCAAGGAAGCATGCGGGTTCTCGGCATAACCGACCGCGACTCCAAGGTGACGCTCGACGGAGCTCCGGTTGCCGTCGACCAGCAAGGCCAATTCCAGGCGGCGGTCGAGATGGGAGCTCAGCTGACGAAGCGGATCCATATCGAGGCTGCCGATGCGGCAGGAAACATTAGCACTTACGAATCTGTGGTTGTTAACACGCAGCTGAAGCCGGTTGCGAAGGTAGCGATTCAGCCTGCGGTCAAGGAGCTGCCGGTAGGCTCCAGCGAATCGTTCGTGCTGTCCGCCTGGGATGCGGACGGCGGCGCGATTACGCTCGATCCGTCCGTCGTGCAATGGTCGCTGCTTAAGGGCGATACGCTCGCGACGCTGACAAGCGACGGCAAGCTGACCGCGAACAAGCCGGGCGACGTGGTGCTGCGGGCTTCCTATCGGACGACGAGCAGCTTCGCATTCGAGGATGCTATCGTCATTGAGGTGAAAGGGCCGCCGGGCGGGGACGAGGAAGAGCCGGGTAATGATCAGGGTGATCCTGACGATTCTGGCGATGACTCGAACTCGGACGTACGCCCCGTACCTCCAACCAATGGGCAAATCGACAAGAAGCTGAACGAGATACTGCAAAGCTTGATCGAGAAGGACGGCCGCATGAAGATGGTGGAAAGCCGTCCGGTTACAGCGGGCAGCGATCAAGCGATCAAGCTCGGTACTGCAGGCTCCCTCTACATTCCGAAAGGAGCGCTTCAGGGAGAGGATGTATTGGCCGTTGCAGCGGCGGCTGACGCGAAGCCGTATTTCGAAGGGACGGCCGGAGAAGGGCTTACCGTACACAATACGATTATTAAGCTGCAGCTCGCCGATGCCGAACCAATTCTGGAACAACCGGCACGGCTGGAGCTCACCTATGATGCGAGCAAGGTGAAGCAACCGGAGCAGCTGGCGGTGTACCGCTACAACGAAAAGCTGAAGCGCTGGCAGTACGAAGGAGGTACGGTCGACCGGGCAACCGGTGTCGTCTCCGCGGAGATTGGTCGCCTCGGAACATTCGCGCTGCTGGAGAACAGCGGGCTGAAGCCGCTTCAGGATATGGCGGGACGCTGGTCGGACCCATATGTAAAAACGCTGCAATCGCTGGATATGGCCGACGGTGTGGAGAAGAACGGACAGCTCGTCTTCGAACCGCAGCGCCCGATCACCCGTTTGGAATTTACGAAGCTCATCGCTTCCGCAATGAGCGCAGTGAAGCCGATGAGCGCAGGCGGCACGCCGCCGTTCGCCGATTGGCAGCAAATCCCGGATTGGGGCAAGCCGTTCGTCGAGTATGCGTATGCCAGCGGCCTGTCGACCGGGACGATAGGGGAAGGCGGCACGGTCTTCGAGCCGAATTCCGGCATCACCCGCGCGCAGGCGGCGGCCATGCTCGGCCGTACGCTGAAGAGCTCGGGGAATAGCGCCGGATCGTTCGCCGATCAGGGTTCCATCCCCGACTGGGCGGGACCGTACCTCGGTGTGTTGACCGCTCAGAAGATCGTCGGCGGGTATCCGGACGGCACATTCCGGCCGGACGGCTCGTTAACCCGTGAGGAAGCGGCGAAGCTGATTGCGGAATGGGTAAGCACGGATCAATATTAATGGCAATGTAGCCGGTACAGGGCTCTTTCTGTACCGGCTTTTTTATGTACGGCGATGGAGACAAGGATCTCATTGCTGTCAACGAATCGGTCATGGCGCAACGGTAACGAAGCATTTAGTCCCCTGCAAATTTGTTAGGAAAGTATTAAGATATAACTCGCAATTTACAAAATTGGCGAGCTTTTTGTCGATTCTTCCTGTATAATCGAATACTAATAAGCCTATGGAACCAAATTCCAATGGACGATATAGCACTCGATGTGGAGGGAATCAACATGGCTAAGTTAAAATCAGCATGGCGCCTCACCATTCGTTCCAAACTGATGCTCAGCATGCTCATTTTAATGATTTATCCGGCTCTTGCGGTCGGGGGCATGTCTTACAAGCAGGCAGTAGCCGAAAGCGACGAGCTGATCAGAAGCAACTTGCGCAATTCCGTGAAAATGGCCGTCGAGCTGGCGCGTATGTTCGAGGAAGCGGAAAAGAGCGGTACCATGAGCAGGGAGGCGGCGCAGGAGGAAGTGAAGAAGGCGCTGCTCGGCGTAAAAGGGGCTGACGGCAAACGTCCGATCAACACGAATATCGATCTTGGAGAGAACGGCTATTTTTTCATTCTTAACGATAAAGGGGACGAGCTTGCCCATCCGAGTATCGAAGGCCAAAATATTATGAACGAAAAGACGAGCGACGGGCGGCTGTTTGTCAAAGAGCTTATTGACAACGGGAAGCAGGCCGAGGGCGGATTTACGTTCTACGATTGGCCGCTGCCGAATTCAAGCGAAGAGGCCCTCAAGATTACATACTCGTTGTCGACTCCGCAGTGGGGCTGGATTATTTGCGCGGGCTCGTATATGCAGGATTATAACACGGGGGCGGATCGGATTTTCCAAACGGTGCTGACGACGATCATTATCTGTCTCGTACTCGGCGGCATTATCGCGACGCTGTTTGCGCAGCATATTTCGGGTCCGATCAAAAAGCTGTCGCGCCAGGCCAAGCAGTTTGCCACCGGCGATCTCAGCACGGCGGACTTCAAGGTGAAGAACAAGGACGAAATCCGCGACTTGTACGTATCTTTTGAAGCGATGTACACGAACCTGAAGCAGCTCGCTTCCGGCTTGCTGAGCAGCTCCGATACGCTGGCCCAGGCGTCCGGCGAGCTGTCGCAGGCGATCGGGGAAACGACGGAGGCCGTGACGCAAATCTCGCAAGCCGTACAGCAGGCTGCAACGAGCAACGAGACGCAGGCACGCAGCATTCAAGAGAGCGCAAAGTCCATGGAAGAGATGGCGGGCGGCATCCAACGGGTGGCGACGACTTCATCGACAGCGTATGAAGCTTCGGTCATGACGCTCAAGGAAGCGGAGCAGGGCAACGCGCTGATCGAGCAATCATCGGAGCAGATGGGCAACGTCAATGCGACGGTCGGCGATCTCGCGTCCATCGTCGGCAAGCTGGGAGAGCGTTCGCAGCAGATCGGCGATATCGTACAGGTCATTACCGATATTTCGTCGCAGACGAATCTGCTCGCGCTCAACGCTTCGATCGAAGCCGCCCGGGCCGGAGAGCAAGGCAAGGGGTTCGCTGTCGTCGCTGGGGAAGTACGGAAGCTGGCGGAGCGTTCGAACGAGTCCGCTATGCAGGTCGCAGAGCTGATAGAAGCGATACGAAGCGACATCGAAGTGGCCACCAAAGCGATGCATAGAGGAGAGCAGGAGGTCGAAGCCGGCGTGGAATCGATCCGCAGCACGGGCGAGGCGTTCCAGCGCATTCTTGAGGCGACCCGCAGCGTCGTCGATCAGGTGCAGGAAGCTTCCGCCGCGGCGGAGCAAATGTCGGCAAGCTCGCAGCAAGTCGCCGCCTCCTTGCTCGAGATGGAGTCCATGTCATCGCTGTCGAACGACATGATGCATACCGTATCGGCGTCTACGGAAGAGCAGCTCGCATCCATGGAAGAGATTGCGGCTTCCTCCGAGTCGTTGAGCCGGATGTCCGAGGAAATGCAGAAGCTGGCGCATCGATTCAAGCTGTAGATCAAACGCAACGGAAAATGACCGCCGCCCGACTCTGCTGCAAGCAGAAGAGGGCGGCGGTTTTATTTTCGACATGATGGAGGTGCCCATCAGGCTCTACCCGGCAGTACCGTCCGCGATCAGGCCCAATTGCCTTGGCGGAACAGCGGCACGGTGCTGCCATCCGGCAGCTCGGCGTCGATATCGAGCTCCGCCGAGCCGATCATGAAATCGACGTGCGTCATCGAGACGTTGGCTCCGCTCGCCTTCAGCTGATCCGGCGACAGCCCTACTCCGCCTTCGAGCGTAGATGGATACGCGTTGCCGATGGCGAGATGGCACGATGCGTTCTCATCGAAAAGGGTGTTATAGAAGACGATGTCCATAAGCGATATCGGAGAGCGGTACGGAACGAGCGCCACTTCTCCAAGGTACGAAGCTCCTTCGTCCGTGTCGAGAATCGTTTGGAGCTTGTCTTCGCCTTTCCCGGCCCGGTAATCGACGATCCGGCCGTCCTTGAACGTGAACGAGAAGTCCTCGATGAGGCTTCCGCCGTGATTAAGCGGCTTCGTGCTTCGGACAATACCGTTCACGCCGTGTTTGGCCGGCATCGTAAACACTTCCTCCGTCGGCATGTTGGCGACGAACGGCGTGCCGGACTTGTTCGGCTTGGCGCCGCCGAGCCATATATGCTTTTCCGGCAGCTCGATATACAAATCCGTCCCCGGGGCGCGATAGTGGAGCTTGCGAATGCGCATCGCGTTGAGCTTCGATGTCTTCGCATGGAGTGTATCGAGATGCTTGCGCCACTCGCCGACAGGGTCATCCCGGTCGATCCGGGTCGCCTTGAAGACGACGTCCCACAGCTTGGCGACGCCTTGTTCGGCCGGCAGCCCGGGAAACAGACGGGCCGCCCAAGCCGGTGACGGCACAGCGGCGATCAGCCAGCTTACTTGATGAAGACGGGTATAGTCGAGGAATCGTTTGCGGATTGCCGCACGGCCGCGTGTTTCCTTCGCAATGAGGTCGGCCGGCACGTCCTTAAGCAGATCCGGGTTCGGCGATTGCACGAACAGGAACGCGGCGTTGTTCTCGGCGTATTCCGCCAGTCCGTTCGCACGCCATTCCGGGTAATACCCAAGCGAGCTCTCGGGAGCGTGCCGGTAGCGGATCAGCGCCAGCTCATCGTCCCACCACTCGTGATGGACTTGCGACGCTCCGATATCGTAAGCCAGACGCGTCACGATACGTACGAAATTGGCGGCGGACAGCGGTGCGTCAATGACGAGCTTCTGACCCGGCTGCACGTTCAAGCCGATGCGCAGCAGCGTCTCCGCATATTTCTCGAGCGATTCGGTCATGGAGATGGACATGCGTTCACGATCCTTTGCTTTGGATTTCATATCGCGTCAAGTATAGACCAATTGGTCGGTGAAGTACAACGCAGAAGAAACGGCGCCTGCCGATGTGTGGAATTCGTCAAATTTTGCTACAATGGGTAAAATAAACGATTTGTCGTTAGCGTCGTGGAGGTTGTCTGCATGGAGAAGAAAACAAAGCATATTGCTAGTTTGTCGCTGGGAATCATGGGCGCCGGCTTCGCCGGATCGTTCCTGCTGCCGGCAGGTGCGGCCTGGGGAACGGTGCTGCAGAGCGGCTTCGAAGCGGGTCTGGTCGGCGGCCTCGCCGATTGGTTCGCCGTGACGGCGCTCTTCCGCCATCCGCTCGGAATTCCGATCCCGCATACGGCGCTGCTGCCGCGCAACCGCGACCGGGTTACGAACGCGCTGGTGAATACGGTAGAGAATGATCTGCTCAGCAAAGCGAGTATTACCGATAAATTGTCCGGCATGCGTCTGACTGAAGCGCTGCTGGATACGCTCGAGCGCAGCGCATCCCGCGAGCAGCTTGCCGCCTGGGGAGCGGCGGCGCTCCAGCACGCCGTGCGGCTTGCGCCGCTCGACGTGATCGTGCCCTTCGCCGCGGAGCATGCGAAGGGGGCGCTGCAGGACGTCGACGTCCGTCCGCTGCTGCAGCGGCTCGGCGAGCAGGCGCTCGCCCGGCAGGTGGACGAGCTGGCGCTCGACGCTCTGCTCGCCAAGGCGGAAGAATGGCTTGTCAAGCCGGAAACCCGCGACAGCCTCGGCACGCTTGCGATGGGCGCCTTCTCGAAGCTGGACCTCGGCGGCTTCATGCAGTTTGCGGTCAACGCCTTCATGGGATATCTCAGCGAAGACAAGCTCGGGGGCATTATACAGAACTTCGGCATGGGGCTGATCTTCGAGCTGCGCATGGCGGGGCATCCGCGGCGCGCCGAAGCGCTCGGTTTCATTCGCCGCCAGATCGAGGAGCTCAGCCGCTCGGAGAAGCTGATTGCCCAGCTTGAGGAGTGGAAGCGGGAGCAGCTGAAGGAGCTGGATTTGACAGGTCCGATCGCGAAGCTTCTGTCCGGTCTGCAGGAGCGCCTGCTGACGGCTTTCGCCGATCCGGCATTCGCGACCGGCACGCTGGCGCCTTTGATCGACCGCCTGCTCGACGCACTGCACGCCGACACCGGATTGCAGGCGAAGGCGGACAGCTGGATGCGGGAACAGCTCGTCCGGCTTATCGAGGCCAATCATGCGAAGATCGGACAGCTTGTGCGCGACAATATTGCCAAGCTTGACAACGAAACCCTGATCGAGATGCTCGAAGACAAAGTCGGCAAAGATCTTCAGTGGATTCGAGTGAACGGCGCCGTTTGCGGTTTCCTGATCGGGCTTGTGCTCGGGCTCATCAGGCTGGCTGTCTAAGAATAACCTATTCGTAACCACTTTAAACGAAAAGAGGCGATCTGCTCCATGGGCGTAAAATTCGGCCGCGAGTACGGCGATATTATTAACGATTTTACACAGGCGTTAGGCAGCATCGATGATTTGTACACTTGCTTCGAGATGACCAAGGACGATTGGAACGACCTTTCGGGGGAAGAGCAGGAGGAATGCGTCCGTACGCTGGCGGACGATCTGTTTTACGGTCTTGGCTCGCAGCCGAGTCTGCATGTCGGCGGAGGCACGGTGACGCACGATGCGCAAAGGCACATTTTGAAAGTTCATACGAAACCGGATATCACCTCGATTGTTCATTTGGTCTAGAGCTTTGGAATGTTTCCAAAAGGAGTTTGTACGTCCGATGGAGTATACGTAGGGTAAGTATTCATTGAGGTGAGTGCATTGATTGGCGAAAATCGTTTGCCGTACATGCTGGTGGGCTCGGGGGCGGCCCTGATGTTCGGGCTGCTCGCCTGGTTCATGACCGAAGCGTCCGCCGTGCCAGGGGATCATGCCGTGATTGCCGCCGTACAAGGCTGGGAGCATCGGGCGCTGACAACCGTCATGATCGCGCTGTCGTGGATCGGTTCCACACCGGTCATGATCGCGATCTGTCTGGCGATTCTGGCGGTTATGTACCTGAAGCTCAAGCTTCGCGTGGAATTGCTGTTCTTCGTCTTTTCGCTGCTGGGGAGCTACGGGCTAAACAAGCTTCTGAAATTATGGCTCCAACGGGAAAGGCCCGATATATACCGTCTTGTCGAGGCGGACGGCTTCAGCTTTCCGAGCGGTCATGCGATGCAGGCGTTTGCGCTGTACGCTACGCTCGTCTTCCTGTTGTGGCGGCACGTATCGTCCCGCCGCAACCGCCTGCTGCTGCTGATCGGCTGTGTAACTATGATCGTTACGATCGGGATCAGCCGCATCTATCTCGGTGTGCATTATCCGAGCGATGTTATCGGCAGCTATGCCGCCGGTGCCGTCTGGTTCTGCTTGACCGTGTGTCTGTTCCGTCGTCATCTGCCGTCGTCAAGCCATTCGTAAGCACGGAACGTATCGTATCGATAGGGCAATCGCTGTCATTTGCCGGTTGCAGAACATCTTAGATTCCACTAAAGCCGGGTGACGGTATGCATACCATTTTACATAATTATAACGGACAGCTGCTCATCTTATCGTTGTTAATCGCCTTGCTGTCATCCTATAGTTATATATTGATCTTGCGGCGTTCCTTATCATTGGGAGGCCATTCCCGCCTGATCGGAATGATTACGGGCGGCGCCTCGCTCGGGTTAGGGTTATGGTCCATGCATTTCATCGCCATGCCGATCCTGCCCGGCGGCCCTGCGCAATTCCAACTGGCTTGGATCATCTTGTCGCTGTTCGTCGCGGTGGCTGTCGGATGCGCATCCTACCTTCTTGCTTGCGTACGGCCGAGCCGAAGCCGGTTTATCGGTTCCGGGTTATTGACGGGGTGCGGGTACGGGACCATGCATATTGTGGCGATGCAATCATTGAACGTGACCTTTGAGCTTAGCTACAAGCCGGACATCATCGTCCTGTTCATCCTGGCCGCTTCTGCCGGCTGCACGGCGGAGCTGCTGTTCAACATCCGTCCGTCGGAGAACGGGGAGACTGCGCTGCGCATGCCGACGACACGCGGGCTGCTGCTCGGGGGGTCCATTTTCCTCCTGCATATCGGTATTATGGACGTCACCCGCATAGCCGACAGAGCGGCCCATCCGCATGGGGCACCCTTCCTGTTCGATATCATACATGCTTATACAATTACGATGTGGGTCAGCATCTTCGCTGTGTTCGTCATCGCTGTGCTGCTCGCGGTCTATTACGAGGAACAGCGCCGAATTTGGAGTCAGGCGAGGGAACTGGAGCAGCGGTACATGTCGCTGTTCGAGAACAATCGGAACATGGTCTTCTGGTTGGACAACCGCGGAGGTATCCGCCAAGTGAACCGGGCAGCCGTCGAGACATTAGGGTATACGGCGGAACAATTCGCAGCGGAGGGCTTTATCCGAACGATTCTGGCCGCCCCCGGCGCCTCCGGGGAGTGGTCTCGCTCCGGCAGCGGCATACTCGAGCAGAGGGATACGTACGATTTGCGCTTACGCCATCGCGACGGTCATGAAGTGGAGCTGGCGGTCTCGAATGTACCGATTGTTCAGCAGGGCCGGCGGATCGGACACTTTGTCGTTGCCGAGGACGTGACGCTGCAGCGTGAAACGGAGCGGGCGCTGAAGCGAAGCGAAGAGCAATATAAGCTCATTACCGAGCACATGTCGGATCTGATTACCCTGATCGATAGGGAAGGACGATTGCTGTACTGCTCCCCGTCTTATGAGATGGTGCTGGGCCTCAAGCCGGAGGAGATTGTCGGCAGGTCGGCGCTGGAGTTCGTCCATCCCGACGATGTGTCCCCAGTATTGGAGCGGATTCGTTATGTTCTGGAAACGGGAAAGCCGGCGACGTCCGAATTCCGGTTCTTTCATAGGGACGGCTATCATTTGGTCATTGATGCACAGGGCGAGCCTATCCTGGACGAGCATGGCAATGTCGCCAAAATTATCGTATCCAGCCGGGATGCGACGGTTCGCAAGCATGCCGAAGAGCTTATCGACCATATGGCTCATCATGACGCATTGACGGGGCTGCTGAATCGGCGCGCGTTCCATGACAAGCTGTCGCTATGCTTGCAGGAGGCGCAGCGGCATCACAGCAAGCTGGGCCTCTTGTTCGTAAATCTCAACCGGTTCAAAACGATTAACGATTCGCTCGGTTATGCCTATGGCGATATGGTTCTCAAGGAAGTCGCGATGCGCATTCAAGCAGTCGGCGGCACAGCCGTGCTAGCCAGGCTTAGCGGAGACGAATTCACATTGCTTCTGCCTGCGCTGTCGCAAGCGGAGGAAGCACTTCCGGTTGCGGCACGGATCGTATCTGTACTGTCGGATCCGATTGCGCTTGATGGCCAGGAGCTGCATGTGACGCCGAGCATCGGCATTGCTGTCTATCCGGTGCATGCCCATGAAGAATCGCTGCTGATTCAATATGCGCATACGGCGTTGTACGTGGCGAAGGAACGGGGCGGCGACAGCATTCAAATGTACAGCTATGAGCTCAACGAGCGCGGAATGTCGCTTCTGGAGCTCGAGAACGGTCTGCGCAAGGCGCTGGAGCGGGAGGAGTTCACGCTCGTGTATCAGCCGCAGGTCGATCTTCGAACGCTGAACATTGTCGGAGTGGAGGCGCTCATCCGGTGGTGTCATCCGGAACGGGGAATGATCTCGCCATTGGACTTTATTCCGGTAGCTGAAGAAACGGGACTCATTCATTCTCTCGGCGAATGGGTGCTTCGGCAGGCGTGCAGGGAAATCGGCGGTTTGAGGTCGGAAGGCTACAGCATTCCGCGGGTGGCCGTCAATTTGTCCGGCGTACAGTTTCGGGATGCCGGCATCGTACGGCTGGTAGGCGACGTCCTGAGGGAACAGCAGTTTCCGGCGGATCGTATGGAGCTGGAAATTACGGAAAGCATGGCGATGTACAAGGTAGAGCAGGTCATGGAGAAGCTGGAGGCGTTCAAACGCATGGGGCTGTCGCTTGCGCTGGACGACTTCGGCACCGGCTATTCGTCGTTAGGGTATTTGCACCGGTTCCCGATCGATACGCTAAAGATCGACAAATCGTTCATCAGCACGACCGAGCATTCGGCGATCGTCGGCGCCGTCACGGCGATGGCGGAGAGTCTCAAGATGACGGTGCTGGCCGAAGGCGTAGAGAAGCCGGCCCAGCTTCAAACGCTTCAGGAGCTTGGCTGCGATTACGGTCAAGGGTACTTGTTCAGCAAACCGCTGACGCTTTCGGAGCTGAAAGAGGTTCTGGCGGACCATACCAGGTATGGGAATATATCTGAAGTGTCAAGCCGCTGATCCAACCAGCGGCTTTTGATGCTCGTTCATGCGAAAGTGCAGATATTTTGCTCATTCGCCGGTTATCGGCAGCGTAAATGCCCGCATTTTCGCAGTAACCGGAATCAGGCAAGCTGGCTGTGCGAATGATTCCTGCAAAGTATGCAGGCATGAATCGACAGCCTCTTTGAGGGCGTTATAATCCGGCAATCAGGAAAAATCAAGCCCAATTACATCAATTGACATTCGATAGTACCGCCAAAGTCCGCTATTTTGAAGGAAAAGTGCATTAGCGGTAAAATAAGGCCTTCAAAATCGTTAACGAACCGCATCAGCCGAGCCAAGCCCCCATAAAAAAGCCGAGGCCATCCCTGACGCGGGAGGCCCCGGTATAGATTTACATATCGCTGAGCTCAATAAGCGGCATATCATTGGCCGGGAAACTCGCGTCGGCTATCTATTCATTTCGTTTCATAACTGCTCTTTGTGCCCGTCATTCATGCTTTGCATACGAGGAATGGACCGGCTAACCGTTCAGGGCATATTCATTCGCGCATACGCTTCAGGTCCCGGAGCGAATAAAACGTGCCTCGCCAGTACATGCCCCCCTGCTTCAGCGTCAGCACTACCGTGCGAACGATCACGCCCATCATCAGAAGCGCGTTCCACGGCAGCATCCACACATCGGAAGCGGAATAGGGAGACAGCGCCTTCACGCAGCGAGCGTACAGATACCCTTGTGCAAGCAGCGAAGCGGCAAAGATCAGCTTCAGGTACAGGTTTGGAGCGAGCAGCAGACCGAGTACCGGAACGATGAAAATCAAGCCGAGACCGAGGCAGCCCAGCAGCGCCAGCAGCGTACTGTAGCGGAAGCCGGCGAACATATTTTTCTCGAAGCCGTGCACAGCTTCCTTCAGCGACCGGTACCACTCTACTTCAAGCAGCCGGTACGCGCTCAGGAGCCGCTGCCGGCTGCCGCTCCGTTTCAGCCGGTTGCCCAGCTCAAGGTCATCGTCGGCACGTAGCTTGAGAGCGGCGTGGGTTCCGATCGCCTCATAGGCCGTGCGGCTGACGAGATTAAAGGCGCCGATGCCCATTCCCTGCCGGCGGCTGTTGTCGTCGTTCGACCGCCAAGGCCGGACGGCAAGCGAGAAGGCGAACAGGAAGAAATGAATAAAGCTGCGCAGCGCATAGCTGCGGGCTCGCAAATATGGGGACAGCGTCAAGTGGTCGATGCCGCCGCCAAGCGCATAGGCGACCGCCTTGCGGATCGCGCTGCGATGAAAGCGGACGTCGGCGTCCGTAAACAGCAGATACGATCCGCGCGACTGCAAATAGCCTTGGTAGAGAGCATGATTTTTGCCGAGCCAGCCCTCGGGCAGCGCGGTGATATGAATGACGCGGAGATTGATCTCCAGCTCCCGCTTGCCTTCGGACCAGCGGCGCAGCTCGTCGAGCCGTGTGCCCGTACCGTCCCGGGAGCGGTCGTTAATAGCGATGATCTCAAGGCGGGGATAATCTTGATCGAGCAGGTGGCGGACGGTGTCGCGGATGCTGTCCTCCTCCTCCTTGGCTGTCAGAATCACGGAGACAAGCGGCGGCTCCTTAGGCAGCAGCCGGTCTTCCGGCAGCTCGCCGATCGTCCGCAATCCGCGCAGACCGTCTACGGTGGCCAGCAGCCAGAACAGGGCAATCAGGATGGAAAGCAAGGCAAGTATAGACATAGAGGTCCTCCTATGGAACAATAACGAGTATCGAATGCGGCTGATGACCGCATTATAGCACGAAAGCCGGCTGCATTCAGCCGGTGTGAAGGAGGGACGGCGTATGACGGACAAGGATGAAGAGAGGAAGGAGTATTGGCGAAAGCTGAAGGGCGAACAGCTGGACCAATTTTTCATGAGCGTGCTTCGGGAGCAGGGAGAGAACGCCGGGCCGTTCGCTTTCGTTTGTATCGGAACGGACCGCTCCACCGGCGATGCACTGGGACCGCTGGTCGGTACGATGCTGCAGGAGGCCGGTTACCCGCATGTCATCGGTACGCTGGAGCAGCCGTGCGACGCGAGCAATCTCGCAGCCCGCATACCGGCGGAAATTCCCCCTGAAGCAACGGTCATCGCGATTGATGCGGGACTCGGGCAGCCGGCCTCCGTCGGGCTGTTTCAAGTGTCGAATCAGCCTCTCTGCCCCGGCAAGTCGGTCGGCAAGTCGCTGCCGGTCGTCGGCGACTACGCCGTCGCCGCTTTCGTCAATGCCGACGGCCCGCGGCAAATCCAGGTGCTGCAGAGCACTTCGCTATACCGGGTCATGACGATGGCCAAGCAGCTGGCGGATGCGATCATTCGCGTGCTTCCCCGTTAACGTCCGGATAAACGCAGCACGTCGAGGAGCGGGACCGCTGCGTTGTTGTCTTCCCGGTACAGCCATGGCTCGCGGACATGATCAATGAACAGGATACCGTTCAAGTGATCGATTTCATGCTGGATGCACCGCGCCAAATACCCTTCCGCCTCGAGGCGGAACGTACCCCCGTGGCGGTCCAAGCTCGTAACGGCGACCCGCATGGCCCGGGTCACGTTGCCGTAGAAGCCCGGATAAGAGAGACAAGCCTCCGCGCCGTATTGTTCGCCGCTGCTGTGAACGATCTCCGGATCGATCAGCTCGATCAATCCGTCCCCGCAATCCATGACGACGACTCTGCGCAGAATGCCGACCTGCGGGGCAGCCAGCCCGGCGCGTCCTTCTTTGGCGTATAACGTTTCTTTCATATCATCCAACAATTTCACGATTTTCGGAGTGATTTGCTCGACCGGCTTGGCTCGTTTACGGAGAATGGGATCGCCGAACGGGAGTATCGCTTTGACGGTCATCGGTTACGCTCCTTCCGTCCTGGCGGCAGCCTGCGGCGTATACGCCCACAAATCGTTCGGCGTACAGTCGAGTGCGGTGCACAGCGCGTCCATCGTCTCGGCTTTGACCTGTTTCGGCTGCGACGTGATCAGGGCGGAGATGGAAGGCGCCGAGAGCCGGTAGCCGGCCTTCTCCAGAAGAAGGCGCTGCAGAGCGGCGCCTGACCATATGCCTCTTTGCGCCATCAGCTGACGCAGCATCCAGACGATCATCGTTTCATATACCTCACTTATTAGGTTTTAACTAAAATTATTAGGTACTACCTAAATTATCATGGATTTGGATGGTAAAGCAAGTATAATACAGTTCATAGAAGCCGAGTTCGGGATCGGAGGGGGTATTCCAGTGCGAGATTCATCGATGCGCGGCATCGTTCCGAGCGGCGGAGGCCGTGGGGAGCGCGGCGGCAAGGCGAGCTTCAAGGAAGTGTCGCTGCTTCGCATATTGCGGCTGTTCCGTCCCTACGCCGGGCAGATGACGGCCATTCTGGCGCTGGCTCTCGGGGGAGCGGTAATCGGGCTCATCCCGCCGCTTGTCATGCGGGAAGCGATCGATCATGCGATTCCGCGCGGCGAACTGTCCGGTTTGCTTGGGCTGGTCGGTCTGATGGTGGCGCTCCCGGTCATCAGCGGCATGCTGGGCTTGTGGCAAAACCATCTCAACACGAAGGTCGGGCAGGCCGTGATGCGGGATATTCGGGGATCGCTGTTTCGCAATTTGCAGCGGCAATCGATGGCCTTCTTTACGGCCTCCCGGTCGGGGGAAGTGATTCAACGGCTGACGGGCGACGTCCAGGCGGTGCAAAATGTCGTAACGAACACCGTTGTCTCGTCCATTACTCAGATCGTCATCGTCGTGACGACGCTGGCCATTTTATTTTCGCTGGATTGGCGGCTTGCCTTGCTCTCCACGATCATTCTCCCGTTGTTCGTGCTGCCGGTACGCAAGGTAGGCAATGTCCGCAGGAAGCTGCGCGGCGAGACGCAGAAGGTGCGGGGTGAAATGTCGACGTTGCTGGGGGAAATCTTCGGCGTGTCGGGGGCGCTGCTGACCCGGATTTTCGGCCGGGAGGTCCAGCAGGAACGGGAATTCGAAACGATGAACCAGCAGGTAATGGATTTGGAGCTAAGGCTCAATCTGGTGGGAAGGTGGTTCGGCCTGCTGCTGGGGCTGTTGGGGCCGCTTGGAACGGCGCTCATCTTCCTGTACGGGGGTTATGCGGTGATGAACGGGACGATGACAATCGGCGGCATCGTGGCGTTTACCGCTTATGTCGGGAGGCTGTACGGGCCGGTCGGCACGCTGCTGAACCTGCACGTCGAAGTCGCTACGGCGCTGGGCGTATTTCAGCGCTTGTTTGAGTACGAGGATTTGAAGCCTGACGTTACGGACCGGCCGAATGCTGCCGCAATGAGGGAAGTGGCAGGGCATATCGCCTATCGCGATGTGACGTTCGCTTATGTTGCCGGGAAGGAGGCGCTGCGCGGCATTTCGTTCGAGGCGAGGCCGGGAGAAACCGTAGCGCTCGTCGGTCCGAGCGGCGCCGGGAAATCGACGTTAATCAGCTTAATGGCGCGGCTGTATGATCCGACCGGCGGGAGTGTGGAGCTGGACGGGCGGGACCTGCGCGATATCCGGCTGGAGTCGCTGCGCTCCCATATCGCTTATGTGACGCAGGAGTCGTTCCTGTTTCACGCGACGATCGCGGAAAATTTACGGTTTGCCCGCAGCGATGCGTCGCAGGAGGAGCTGGAAGAGGCGTGCCGCAGAGCGTATATACACGATTTCATTGCGGCGCTGCCGCGCGGCTACGATACGGCGGTGGGCGAACGAGGCCATCGGCTGTCCGGCGGGGAGCGGCAGCGTCTCGCCATCGCCCGCGCGATGCTGAAGAACCCCCGTATCCTCATTCTCGACGAAGCGACGTCGCATCTCGATTCCGAATCGGAGGCGTACGTGCAGGCCGCTCTTGAGGAGCTGATGCGCGAGCGGACGACGCTGGTTATTGCGCACCGGCTGTCGACGGTGTTGACGGCGGACCGCATTCTTGTGCTGGATGGCGGACGGATCGTCGAGCGGGGGACGCACAGCCAGCTGCTTGCGCTGAACGGCTTATACGCGAGGCTGTATCGGACGCAGTTCGAGCGAGTGCCGGGTGAAAGGTGAGCATTCGAATCTGGCTGCATGTCCAACTTAGAAGGCGTTGAAATAGTCAGGAACGGGGTGAAAATGGACGTCGAACGCGTATGAACGCAATACAATTTTCCCTATTGCAGCCTTCGCCTCAATTATCGCGTGATGTCGAGAGCATTCGCGTCACGACGCACCCGGGCAGCGTAGCGGCTGAAGTAAGCGTATGTCCAAGCGGCTATCCCGGGATCGTGTTCCAGCTTGCCAAGGACGGTACGGCGGCTATCGAACGAATTGTCATGCGAAGGGCGCAGCAAACCGAAATACCGCTCTTATTCCTGCATGGTCAGGATTCGGAGCCGAGTGTGATGCACTTCAAAGCGATCCCTTTTACCACGATACAGGTCGTCTTCAAATCGCATGCCCTGTACTCGTTGTTTGGCTTCGACGCTTCCACGCTGCGCGGCGGCAGCTTGCCGCCCGAGCAGTTCGGGGCGAAAGAATTGGAGAGAACCATGCTGTTAACCCAATCGAACACGGAAAGGGTAACGCTGATCGAACAGTTCCTGATCGAAAGGCTGGAGCAAACGAACAAAAGAGACGAGCTGATCGAACAGATGCTGACGTATATGCGGGAGCGGATTGCCGAGCTTTCGGTGCGTCGCGTATTGTCCGACTTTCCGATCTCGGAGCGGCAATTTCAGAAGCGGTTTGCCCGCGTAGTCGGCATGCCGCCGCAATTGTACATCAGGCTCATCCGGGTTAATGAAGCGATACGCCTGCTCAAGTCACGACAGTTCGACCGGTTGGCGGATGTTGCGTATCAATTGAACTATTTTGATCAATCCCATTTTATCAGGGAAATGAAAAGATTCTCATTCATTAACCCCAAAAGCTTGACGATGCAAGAAAGAGGGCTTCACGTCGACGAAACGGGGGCTTCTTACACCTAACGGCAGGCATTCCTATTCCTTCCGCATCGCGCTTCGGCGGTTTTTTTGCGTCAACGGGCAGCGGCGCCCGGAACGACGGGATTATACAATTCAACAGACGAGCATCTCTGTATGATGGTCATAATCCAATCGCAGGGAGTGATCGACTTTGGCGAGAAGCATCATAATGTTGAACAGGATTTCGATTGACGGTTATTTTGCGAGCTTGAATGAGGAAACCTTCGGCATGGACTGGTTCGTGCATGATCCGGAAGTGGATGTCGCGTTGCGTTCCGGCAGGGGAACTTTGGATACACTGATATTGGGAGGGCGGACGTACCGGGGGTTCGAGCGGAGCTGGGTGCCGATTCTGCATAATCCCCAAGCGCCCCAGTCTATGAGGGCGGTAGCGGAAGAGCTTACGGCGATGACGAAAATCGTGTTTTCCAAAGAAACCGGCGAACTGACATGGGCAAATACGAAGCGATACAACGGCTCGGTAGGCGATGTAGCAAGAAGCCTCAAGGAAGGCGAAGGAACCGATATCATGGTCATGGGCAGCGGTACGATCGTGCAGCAGCTTGCCCGCGAAGGCTTGATCGACGAATATGTATTCATACTGACGCCGGTAGTGGCCGGGAAAGGTAAACCGCTGTTCGAATATGTCGACCGGTTCGGACTGATGCTGATCGAAGCCAAAGCATTTGCTTCAGGGAACGTTGTCTTACGCTACCGTCTCCAACAATGACACATACAGCAGGAGGACGGAGCTCGAATCGCGAATAAAAGTAGAAAATCGCTTTAATGCAGGAGTAGAACAGATGGAATTGGTTATGCAGTACGGATGGATTATCGGAATCGGCATCGCCTTGGCTGTCTTGCTCTTGCTCAGAGCGAAGCTGAAAGCGGCAAGTCCATCCGGGCGAGCGGCTGCCGAGCTGAAGCGGCTCACTGAAGCTTACAACGGCCATGCGGATTCGCCACAGGATCTGCCTTCGTGGAAAGAAGCGTTATCCGTCATGGAGCGGTATCCGAGCGATTATAACAAGCTGAATGGAGAGATCAGCTTCGTTCAGGCGTTCGTCGCATATTTGGAAAAGCATTACCCTGAAGACGCCGGCCTGCAGTCGCTTCGGCAGCATGCTCATTATCGCAAAGACTCGATCTGGGGCATTACGGTCAAACGGGATTAGTCCCGGCCTAGAGAATACGTGCATGATGAAACCACTCCGCTTGGCAGGGAGTGGTTTTTATCTGTACGTCCGAACAAGCCTCGGGCAAAAATTATACGTACGCTTACAAATGTCCGACATCATTTTTACACAAGCCGCATATAATGCAATTACACGCAATTTTCACATCAAGGAGTGAGCAGACATGCCCATGATTCGCCATGACAATTACCGCAACGAAAGCGGGGAGGTATATTGCTGTCTGCGCAACCGTGTCGTCGTGCTCGGCCAGGAACAGCAGGATAGCTTCTGCCAAGGCTGCCCGATGTTTGCCGGACATTTGGGCGGGAACGGGATCAGCTGCGAATGGGACGACATCGGAGACGTGGCCAATCCGCATAAGGTCGTCGATCCGCAGAAGGAATTCAGACGCAATCAGCTCAAGCACATTCCGGTCTTTCCGGACGGAACGGTAACGGCGCTGCAGCGATGCAGCTAAAGAACGGAGCCCGCTGTTTAGGGTTCCGTTCTTTTTTTTGCACATTAACTAGAGGGCGATATGTTGACTCGCTTGTCACTGTCTATCATGAACCATTCTTTCGTGGTTTCACCAGGGTCCCTCCAAATGACGCGAAATTTTACAATATATGACTATCGTCCCTGCAAAATGTTTCGCTGATGGTTTAGACAACATCTCGATGATCACTGTTGACATACCATATAGGGGTATCGTATGATACTTATGCACCCACATACGGGGTGGGGGTATACAGAAGAGCGATAAACAAAAAAAGGAGCGACTGCAAATGAGCAAGCAATCATATCGGTTACATGTTGAAGGAATGGGCTGCCGTTCTTGCGTGGCCAAAATTGAGAAGGCGGTACACGCCTTGGACGGCGCCAGCTGTCAGGTGGATTTTGCCGCTAAGACCGCAGCGGTGACGCTCGATCCGCAGCGAAGCAATATCGAGGAAGCGGTTGGCGCCATCGAGAGCATCGGATACTCCGTTACGGAGTGGTCCGAGCAGGGCGAAGCCTGATGAGGATACTGCTGATCGGTGCGACGGGGACGATCGGAAGCGCTGTGCGGAGCGAGCTGTCGCAGCGGCATGAAGTGATTGCGGCCGGAAGCGGAAGGCGCCAGGCGGATGTGACGGTCGATATGGCTTCGGCGGACAGCATCGCAGCGATGTACAGCGCCGTCGGTAAAGTCGATGCGGTCGTGAGCACGGCGGGGCATACATACTTCGGTCCGCTGCAGGAGCTGACGCCGGAACGCAACGAGCTGAGCGTTCTCGGCAAGCTGAAGGGCCAGATCAATCTCGTCCTGCTGGGCATGCCCTATGTGAACGATGGCGGCAGCTTTACGCTGACGACCGGCATTCTCATGGACGATCCGGTTGCCGGCGGTGCGTCCGCGGCGATGGCCGGAGGGGCGGTGCAGGCGTTTGTGCGTTCCGCAGCGCTTGAGATGCCGCGCGGCATTCGGATCAACAACGTAAGCCCTAATGTCGTACAGGAATCTATCGAAACGTACGGACCGTATTTTGCCGGCTTTGAGCCTGTCCCGTTGTCCCGGGTTACGCTTGCTTACCGCAAAAGCGTCGAAGGGGCGCAAACAGGCCAAACCTACAAGGTCTACTAAGGTAAATATTTCTAGTCCGTAAGCGCTAGGAGTGTCGATTTCGGCACTTACTAGCGCCTATTTTTTTGCCGAATCTTCTATAGTCGCCCGAGTTCATATAGTGGTATAATTCCAGTTATAACGAAAAATGTCGAAAAGTTCATGGGTCTTCACGATGATATGAGCCGAAGGTAGGGGAAACGATCAGATTGAAGCGGCGATGGTGGATACGGGCAGCCGTTGGAGCTGCCGTGCTGCTGCTCGGTACCGGGGCGGCAATATGTACAGTAACTTTCACAGGCGCGAATAGCTTTCCTAACGTCAATAAGCGTCACGCGATGCTGCGCTTGGAGGACATCGGGCCGGGCGGAGCTTACGGCAGTCTCGAAGGGCTCGGCAAGCTGCGCGCCGTGCTGGATTTTATCAAAGCAGAGCAAATTCCGTATCATATCGCCGTAATACCGCGCATGATGAGCACGGCCCCGGACGGATCGTGGCGAGAGCGCGGAATCGACGATCCAAACCCGGACTTCGTTACGGCATCGCTCGTAAGGCTGCTGCAAGAATCGCAGCGGTCGGGAGGCGTGCTGGGCATGCACGGGTACAGCCATCAAGCCGGCGAATCGGCCAGGCCGGACGACGGCCACGTATCCGGTACAGGCGCAGAGTTCAAGGTGAAGGAAATCCCGGAGACTTACGAGGCCGACTATGCGGCCGAACGCATCCGCCGCAGCTTCGCCGCCTTTGCCGGAGCGGGGCTTCGGCCGGCGTTCTGGGAATCGCCGCATTACGATGATACAAGAGAGCAGGAGCGCGTGTTTCGTTCGTATATCGGCCTGCTGTATCAGCCGGATCTGTTCTCGCTTCGCTCCTTCAAAGATTTGACTGCGTATGACAGCGTCAACAGCTATGAGGGCGACAGCCTCGGCTCGGTTTACATTCCGGCTCCTTTCAAATATGTGAGCGATGAGGCGTCGGTTGACCGGAAGCTGGATCAGGCTGCCAAGGATAACGGGCTGGCGTCGCTGTATTTTCATCCTTTCCTTGAGTTTTCGCACTTGGAGCAGGCGACAAGCAGCCAGGGAATGCCGCTCGAGCAGGACGGCTTGCCGTTGTACCGGTACAAACCGGGTGCCGAGGCGTCGCCGCTGCACCGGCTGCTCAGCGGCTTCCGGCAGCAGGGCTACCGCTGGATGTCGCTCCACGATATCGTGCCGTTTACTCCGGCGCATCGGGTTACACTGCCTCCGGGGACGAAGGCGGATCGCTTGCTGTTTGGCGACGTAACCGGCGGAGGGCATGCCGACGTCGTCGTGCGCGAGGAGCATCGCATCCTGGTCATTCCGGGAACGTATACAGGACCCCGCAACCGTCCGCAAGAGGCATCGGAAGTGTGGCTGAAGGCGGTCTTCGCGCCGGAGGAGGAGCTGCTGCTGTACGATGTGAACGGAGACGGCCGTGACGATCTGCTGGCCAATAACCGGAGCACAGGCGAAGCTCGAGCCGCTTTGGCCGAAGATCGCCGGTTTGCGGAGCCGTCGGAGTACAAGCAGCTGCCGGCAAGCCTTACCGGCTTGGTGGCGGGGGCGGGACGCGTAGGGAAGGCTGTTCCCCCGGCATTGCCGCCGAGTCCGAGGCCGACCGGGAGCGTACAGGGGCTGGAGGCCGACACGAACAGCGACGGCCGGGCCGATTGGATCGAATATGAGGCGGCAGCAGGCGTGTGGCGCATATACGAGCAGACGGAAGACGGCCAATTCCGGCAGCTGGACAACGACTTCGGACCTTGGGCGCAAGGTAAGGAGCGCATAGCGTTTACGGCCGATTTCGACGGCAATGGGAAGAGCGATATCGCATCGTTTGACGAAAACAATCATGTACTGGACATAGCGCTGTCATTTCGGGGGCATACACCCTAAGTTGGAGAGGAAACGACCATGAAGCTGTTTTTTAATATCGTCTCGGGCTCGGCGGAGCTTTTGATTTTCGCGGTTATGATCTACCAGCTCTTCGTCAGCGTCTCCGGTTTAAAGAAAAATAAAGAAGTCCAGACGCAGCACAAGCCGAACCGGACGTTTGCGATTCTCGTCGCAGCCCACAACGAAGAGAAGGTCATCGGGGCGCTGCTGGATAATTTACGTCAATTGAATTATCCGCAGGATATGTACGAAATCTTTGTCATTTGCGACAACTGTACGGACCGGACGGCGGCGATTGCCGCCGAACGCGGCGTGCACGCCATGGTTCGCACCGACCCGTCCCGCAGAGGCAAAGGGTACGCAATGGAGTGGATGCTGGAGCGGCTGTGGGAGCGGGAACGGCAGTATGATGCGGTTGTCGTTCTCGATGCGGACAATTTGGTGGACCCCCGATTTTTACTGGAAATTAACAATAAGCTCGTTGAAGGCCATTGTGTCATTCAATCCTATGTCGATACGAAAAATCCGTACGATTCCTGGGTTTCGCTGTCGTACGCCATTACGTATTGGTTCTTGAACCGGATGTGGCAGCAATCCCGGTATAACTGGGGGCTGCCGAGCACGCTGGCCGGCACGGGTATGGTGTTCGAAGCGAAGCTGCTGAAGGAGATGGGGTGGAACGCGACGTCGCTGACCGAGGACGTCGAATTTACCGCCCGCTGTGTTCAAAACGACATCTATCCAACTTGGGCGGGCAGGGCGATCGTCTACGACGAGAAGCCGATCACGCTTTGGAGCTCCATTCGGCAGCGGGTGCGTTGGATGAGGGGACATACCGAATGCGCCAAAATGTATTTCAAGCCGCTCTTGCTAAGAGCGCTGCGAACCCGAAAGATGTTCCATCTGGACATCGCCCTGTATTTGTTCCAGCCTATCCGGTTTATGATCGGCGCCGCCGTCTATGTGATGACGTATTTGCAGCTGGCAACGCCGCTCTATACCCATTTCGCATTGCTGCGCATGATTCCCGCCTGGGGCTGGGTCGTACTCAATTTGGTGCTGTTCCTGCAGTTCCCGCTGATTATGTTTCTGGAACGGAAGCCGCTCAAGTCGTATTGGGGCCTCATTTTGTTCCCGGTATTTCAGTTCACTTGGTTTCCGATTACGTTCATCGGATTCATCACCAGCAAGAACAAGTCCTGGAACCACACGGTCCATACGCGTTCCATTCGGATCGAAGACGTCACCCGCTAATAACGCGATCCCATTGCCAAGAAGAGGAGCACTCTCGTGAATATGAAGGAAGCTGAATCGATCCTGGCGTTCATCCAAGCGAATCCGCTGTTTGCGCATGTGAACGGCGAGGAGATGAGCGCGGTTGCGGCCGTGACGGAGCTTATCGAATGCGAGGCGGGCGTTACGATCATCCGGGAAGGGGACGAAGACAAGTCGCTCTACTTGATCAAACGCGGCGCTGTGGAGATCGTCAAGGAAAACCGGGCGACCGGGGAATGGTACCAAATCGTTACGCTCGGCGCCGGGAACTGTGTCGGCGAGACGTCCATCGTCGAAGGCAATGTCAAACGGACGGCTACCGTGCGAACGACCGAGAAATCGACCTTGATTAAAGTCAATTTTGACCGGATGGCGGGTAAGCGTGAGTACGATTCGGTATACATCAAGCTGCTCAGCAACATTACGCGGGCGTTATCCGGCAAGCTGAGCTCTACGAACGATATCACCGTCGGCGCGATGAAGAAGGAGCTGGAAACGAGCAAAGCCCGGGTCGCGATGGGGCTGTTTACCGTCAATCTGCTGTTTATGCTCGGTATTTATACGATGGCCTTAAAGTCGCTCAACGCACTGGTCATCAATTTCGGCTCCAATCTCATATCCATCGCGATATTGGCGCTCATGGCCACTGTCATGTTCGTGATGATCAAGAAGAGCGGCTATCCGCTTCATATGTTCGGCCTGACGCTGCGCAACTGGAAACGCGTTATCTGGCAATCGGTGCTGTGGACGCTGCCGCTGCTCGCCGGGATCGCGCTACTCAAGTGGTATGTGCTGTTCACGCATCCGGATATCGACGACCAAGTGTTCAGCATTTTGTCCGTATTCGAAGGCAAGGGTCTCGATGCGACGTTTGTCATTTACGGTATAGCCTATGCGGCGTTCTGTCCCGTTCAGGAGTTCATCTCGCGCAGCGGCATCCAATCCGCCCTGCAAAATTTTCTTCCGGAATCGCGAAGCCGGATATGGGTCGCCATCATATTGTCGAACCTGATGTTCTCGACAGCGCATTCGCATGTCAACTTGACCTTTGCGCTGCTGACCTTCTTCCCGGGCCTGTTCTGGGGCTGGATGTACTCGCGCCAAGGCTCGCTGCTGGGGGCGTCCGTGTCGCACATGCTCGTTGGCGTGTGGATATTTTTCATCGTCGGCATCGAGCATATTTGGAACGCTTTGTTCTAGAAGCCGCCAAATGGCAAATAGGCCTTCCCGCACAGGAAAGGCCTTTGTTGCCGTTCATCGGAAACCGCCGTGCAAATCGGCACTTGTCCGTTCGCTCATCCGGCGAGCACCCCCCACAATTGCTTGCCGATCAAGATCGTCGTCACGATGATGAACAGAGGCTTCACATAGGCGGTCCCTTTCCGCACGGCTAGCTGCGACCCGACGAGCGCACCTCCGATCATCGCGATGCCCATCGGCAGGCCGTAATACCAATTCACGGAGCCCAGCGCGATGAACGTCCCCAAGCTGGCCAAATTCGATCCGAAGTTCAGCACCTTGGCGTTGGCTGAAGCCCCCACGAAGTCGAACCCGAAGAACAAAAACATGAAAATAATGAACGATCCCGTACCCGGCCCGAAGAACCCGTCATAGAAGCCGAGCGCCAG
The DNA here is from genome assembly GCF_042432825.1 of Paenibacillus chartarius. Classification (NCBI taxonomy): domain Bacteria; kingdom Bacillati; phylum Bacillota; class Bacilli; order Caryophanales; family Paenibacillaceae; genus Paenibacillus; species Paenibacillus chartarius. The sequence continues at coordinate 143,940 of NZ_JBHLWN010000060.1, forward strand.
CGCTCCTGCGGCAAGAGCCGTCGCGCGCCAGCCGGTAAGGCCGGCGAAGGAAGCGGAGCCGCCCCAATTTTTCTTGAGCAGTGTGTATATAAGCACGGCCGCGAGCAGGATGACGACAAGCGGCTTCATAAATTCCGGCGGTACTAGGTGTACGAGATACGTCCCGCCGATCGCGCCGAGGAACGACAGCGGGAACAAGCGCATGCCGAGCTTGCGGTCGATTTTGCCGGAGAAGAGGAAGGAGATCGTGCTGGTAAGAGACGACATCGTCCCCCCCAGCTTATTCGTGCCGAGCACGAGATTCGGCGGCAAGCCGGTGAAGAGCAGCGCCGGTACGGAGATGAGTCCGCCCCCGCCGACGATCGAATCGATGAACGCAGCGACGAAGCCGGTGACGACCAGAAAGAGCAGCATATCTAAAGCAGGTAGTTCCAAAGCAGACAGCTCCTTGAATATCGGAATGCGAATAGATTATAGTATAGGCGATCCGATGGGAAAGAGAAAGATGGTTTGAGCTGGAACTAAAAGGGGGATAGATGATGACGATAAATAGGAGCGCTTTGGTCGCAGGCGCGACGGGACTTGTCGGTCAGGAGCTCGTGCGGCAGCTGCTGGCCGGGGGCAGCTGCGGAAAGGTAATTGCGTTAGTGCGCCGTGAGCTGGCGATTGAACATCCTTCGCTAGTGCAGCTTAGGGTCGATTATGAGCGGCTGGAGGAGTCGGCGGCGGGTATAGATATGAAAGAAGCCGACGTTTACTGCGCGCTCGGGACGACGATCAGGACGGCGGGCAGTCAAGCGGCGTTCCGCAAAGTCGATTACGACTACCCGCTGGAGCTGGGAAGGCTCGCGAAGCGGCAAGGCGCCGGACAGCTGCTCGTCGTCAGCTCGATGGGAGCAGATGCCCGGTCCCGGATATTTTACAGCAGGGTGAAGGGAGAGCTGGAGGAGGCGCTGCGCGGGCTGGGATTGCCGACGCTCTCGCTGTTCCGTCCGTCCTTGCTTCTAGGGGAGAGAGCGGAATTTCGGCTCGGCGAACGGGTAGGCGCGGTACTGTCCCGAGGCTTGTCGTTTGCCATGGCGGGACCGCTGGCGAGGTACAAGCCGATTCATGCGCGCGACGTGGCGGCCGGGATGATCGCCGCAGCGCGCAAGGCGCAGCCGGGCTGTACGGTGTACCTTTCCGACGCGATTGCCGAATTGGCGAGGCGCTAGAATCGTACACGCATGCCGCTGCCATGAAGGGGCGCTACCGGCAGTATTTCCACCACGAGCTCGCGCGCGCCGACGGCACTCCCGCTGGGGTATAGAGACAGGGGAGCAGAGCCATCCTAGGAACGGTGTTCCAATTCCAATGAATCGGATGGTGCGATGGATGACGACGATACAGTTGACCGATTCGGCTCAACAGCTAGCTAAATTCCTAGAAGGGCAGTATATGGGCATTCACGCTTACGATCATTTCATTCAAAATATGGATGATGCCTACCTCAAACAAGAGCTTCAGCATATTCAACAGGATTTGAAGAGTCAGGCCTCCCGAGTTGCCGCGCGAATCCAAGAGCTTGGCGGTAATCCTCCCGACAACCTCGGGATCGGAGGGCAAATACAAGAATGGGTTTCGGAGTTGAAAGGCTTTCCTGCAAGTCCGGAAGGCATTTTACGGATGGCTCTAAAGGGAGAGGACAAGTACGGAATTCACCGTGCGCACGAAGAGATTCATGGGAAATTAGATGAGCAAAGCGCCGCGCTTATTGACGATGTGTTCAAACGGAGCAAAGCGCATGTTGATAAGCTGCAGCTGCTGCTTGAACATCTTTCGGCGGCGGAGCGACTTTAGGAATTATTCCTAAGGTGAAAAAACGGGATTTTGAGAAGAAGCGAAGGAGTTGCCGCGGCAGCTCCTTTATTGTTTTGATTAAACTAACACTACCAGATAGCTGAATCTTTGTGTTTCTAGTGCTGTCACACATTAATCATACTGATAGCATGATCAACAATAAAATTATGGTAAGCTGTAGTGAAAACCAAATAACCCACTGGAGGATTCAATATGAACTGGTTCATCTTTAGTGCTTCAATCATTGCCTTTGTGGTTGGCCTGATCCACACTGTTCTAGGTGAGGTTTTGATTTTCCGCAAGATGAGGCGCAATAGCTTCATACCGACGGATGGTGGCAGCGTTTTAAAGGAATCTAATGTGCGTATTCTCTGGGCTACTTGGCATGCGCTTACGGCCTTTGGATGGGGGCTGGCTCTCCTCCTGTTTTGGCTTGCACGTCACTCACCGCACGAAGGTACGTACTCGTTACTGGTAAATATAGTAGCTGCCTCTATGCTCGCAGGCTCAGCTTTAGTCTTTATCGGTACAAAAGGCAGGCATCCCGGGTGGGCCGGTTTATTGATCGTAGCCATACTTTCATGGATAGGTGGTTAAATTTTCAGACGTAATCCGATAACCATTAGGTTTTTTCAAACGAGAGTGCAGACACGTAATTGATTACCATCTGGATCCACGATTTTCATCATGCGAAGCCCTTTAAGTTCCTCATTGGGAGGCTCAATACGGATTTCCTTTTTGCCCTTTAATTCGTTGTACCAGCTATCAACATTTGGAACAAAAAAATGAACGGGAAATGCGGTTCAAATCGATGTTCCCAGTCGATTTTAAAGCCCATTCCCTCCACGTAGAAGGCCTTACTTTTTACATAGTCGGTAATACGAAATGCAGGAATCACTGTTTGCACATTGACCCTCCTCATATCAGGCATTGTTATTAATTTCAATTATCGGGTTGTATTATCCTCCCGATAGTTCAGCGGGTTTTTGGTTTTTATAAAAAAATACTGCGAGAATAATATGCAACAAAGGTACAAACTTTACCCACGGTAAGTTGGGATAACCACTAAAATACCATACTTCAGGAAATAGTAATACGCTGCCTATCGTCATTGCCTTCCAGGACCGCTTAGTAAGCGCATACACAAAAATAACGCCAGATGTGATTAGTAGAGGGTAGAATAATGGTAGTACGCCGAAGAGTAAAGCCAGTACCACTTCCACAAAACCACCCCAAATCAAATAAAAATGTCGGAATAAACCGTTCGCGGCTTACCCGCCATTATAAGGTACGAATCCAAATCTTGGAAAGTTGCGTTAATCTGCCCGATAGTTGAGCGGAGCGGAGAAACGAACCAATCGATGGATCGTTCCATCTCCGTGCAATCGTATCCAGTTAGCGTAAGGCGTTACCGATAGTGAACTTGATGTCTGATAATAAATCCCTTCTCAGTAAAGTGCATCAGTGAAAGAGATTAACTTTGCTTCGAACCAGTATCTTTTTTTGGTTAGTGTGAAATTTTATAATATTTTGGTTTATTCATTGAATTTATAGTTAATTTAAAGATGTAAAATACCATAGACTCTCGGAGTTAAGGGGGCTTTTGAGGCTGAAACAAGGCATACTTCCTGAAGAACG